>JASMTR010000077.1:0-55192 GCA_041694175.1 Bacteroidales bacterium | reverse complement strand
TTGGTGTTGGATAGCCTTTTCGTTTAGCTCTGGCATTTTCTTTTTCCATATATGCGCCTCTTACTACTTTAAACCCTAATTTGAAATTTTCCTTTTTGGCCATTGTGTGAATGTTTTTAACATATTTTAAACGATCCCATCTGTAGCACTGTATTGTGTTTAAAATATAAGCTTTCTCTTTGTTATATATTTTCATCATTTCTAAAATTAATTCATCAGCAGCATCTTGCATCCAAGATTCCTCTGCATCAAACATTAACTTGGTATCGTAATCTACTGCAGTTTGACAAAGCCTTTTAACTCGTTCTTTTATTCGTTTCCATTCGCCTTGTTCAGACTCGTTCAATGTTTCTTTCTGACTAATTTTTTCCCATATTTTAAACCGCCCTAAACCTGTTGGTTTAGCAACAGCAAATGGTATTTCTTTTTGTTCAGCTGCAAATTTTATAATATCTATTTTAGTTTGTGTAGCCTTGTCAAATTCAGCTTCATCACTTTTGCCTTCAACAGAATAGTCTAAAACACTAAATACGTGCTTAGAATACATCAATTTTATAAGTGGTAAACAATCCTTTTGTGTCACACCACCACAGAATTGCTCAAAAATGGTTTTTTTAATTAACCATTCAATAGGCAGCCTAAGTTTTAAAGCTATTTTTGTAAAGAAAATACTGATTGGTACTAAAAAGGGAAAATTCATTAACCGGAATATAAAAATAGATCGATTAAGATCCTTTTTAGATTTTAAAACAAATGCGCGTTTAGTGTTATTAAAAATTTTGGTATCAAGCATAGCTATATTTTCTTTGCTCAAAGATAATTATTAGTTATTGTTTTTGATTAATTTTACAAGACTAATATTTGCGTCTTAACACAATGTTTTATGAAAGTTTCAAGTTCAGAAGGTCTAGTTTTTTATGATAAAAGTGCCTTTAAAGTTTTAAATAAATATTTAAAAAGAACAAATCCTTCTTCCTTATTTTTATTAGTTGATGAAAACACTGAAAAATACTGTTTAGAAATTTTAAAGCATCGTATTAATTTTGATTTTAAAGTGATAAGTATTCAAGCTGGTGAGAAGTTTAAAACTTTAGACACTTGCGCTTATATTTGGGAAACTTTATCTAAAAGTGGAGCAGACAGAAAATCATTATTGATCAATCTAGGTGGCGGTGTAATAACTGATATTGGTGGATTTACTGCCTCTTGTTTTAAAAGAGGTATTTCTTTTATTCATATTCCTACTTCCTTGTTAGGTATGGTTGATGCTGCTATTGGAGGGAAAAATGGTGTGGATTTTAAGAACTTAAAAAATCAAATTGGCGTTATTCGTAATCCTGAAATGGTTATTATAGAAAAAGATTTTTTAAAGACATTACCTTATGAGCAAGTGGTTAGCGGTTTTGCTGAAATGATAAAACACGGTCTAATCAATTCTGAAAATGAAAAATATTTTGAGGATTGCCTAGCGGTTGAAAGACTTAGACATATTCAAATTCGTCACCTTATTGATGAGTCTATAGGCATCAAACAAAGTGTAGTAAGCAATGATATTGAAGAGAAAGGTCTTCGCAAAGTTTTAAATTATGGACATACGCTTGGTCACGCTATTGAATCTTTCAGAATGTCTCAGGATCATTCTAAACATCTACTTCACGGTGAGGCTATAGCGATTGGCTTAGTGTTAGAAACCTATATTTCCCATCAAATGTATGGTTTTCCATTAGAAAACCTAAATCAATTAAAATCTTTTATACATAAGTATTTTCCATACGAAAATTTCAGTAAGGCTGATATAGACGAAATCATTCAGCTGATGAAATACGATAAGAAAAACGTGAGTAATCAAGTTAATTTTGTTTTACTCAAATCTTTAGGACAACCAGTTTTAGATTGTGTAGTGGAAAACAACCTAATTTATAAAGCTTTTGAATTTTATGAAATCTAAAATTAACCGTGAATACTCTCGTGTTGACTCAGTTTTTTCATGATATTCGCTTCAAAATCTAACAGATTTTGCCATTTTTGCTCAACTTCTTCTTCATTGCCATATTGTCTAGCTAATTTTAAAAACATAGTATAATGATTGGCTTCAGATATCATTAATTTTCTGTAGAATTTCCTTAAACTTTCATCTACTAATTCTTCAGACAGCAATCTAAATCGTTCACAACTTCTTGCTTCAATCAAGGCTGCGTAGAGTAACCGGTGAACAAGTTGATGAGTTCGGCTTCCACCTTTTGAAAAAAAAGATGTTAATTCTACAACGTAGTAATCTTTTCGATCTCTGCCCATTCTGATTCCACGTGATAACATTAACTCGTGCACCATTTTAAAATGGCTTATTTCTTCTTGAGCCAAATCTGTCATTTTTGTGACCAATTCTTCATATTCTGGAAAACTTACAATTAAAGATATTGCTGTAGAAGCCGCTTTTTGCTCACAATAAGCGTGGTCGATTAAAATTTCTTCAATATTTTTTTCGGCAATGTTGACCCATCTCGGGTCAGTTGGTAGTTTTAATCCTAACATTTTTAAAAATCTAAATCTAATTTTTGTTTAAGCAATTCTATCTTGGGGTTAATTTCTTTTAGGCGTTCATATTTTTCTTCTTTAGTATGTACATATTTTTTTTCTTGAGTAGTGTTGACATATACTTCAAGATCTATATGTGTATTTTGAAGTGTATTTTGGATATATTTTAAAATACGACCTTTATTTTGATTAATTTCTATCTTCATTGTTTCGTTAGGCATCTGTATTTTAATCGTGTTATCATTCAATTTAGGAATATCGGATAGTAGAGTAGAGGCTAAGAGTTTTTCTCCTTTTTTGTCAATAATCTCAGCAAAATTTATCCAAGTAGTCTTAATGTCTTCATGCGTGAAATCTTCACTTAAAATTTCTTCAGATGTATGGTTAGCCTTTGTTTTATTTTTGTGTTCCTTTTTGTATTCAATAGATTTTAATGAAAGCCCATTCATCTTTGCTGATTTTGATTTTAAAACTTGTTCATCTTCAGAAGATTTTTCAGTTTCATTAGATTTTTTTGGTTGATCAGAGTTTGTATTTCTTTTATTACTCTCTTTACCATTACTTTTTACTACATTTTCTTCTCCTTTTTCAGTGTTATTTTCAGCGTTTTTATGAGTTTCTTTTTTTGATACAGATGAATCAAATTGAGTTTTTTTCTGTACTTGAGGCGAGCTTATGTTATGAGACTTTTTTTTTTGAAGCTGAGTATCCTCAATTGAGGCCAATTTCATTAGGCATAACTCAACGTGAAGGCGCTTATTTTGACTCAATTTATAATTAAAATCACAGCTATTTGCTAAATCAATACAAATTAACAGTTGCGAAGTAGTAATATTTTTAGCCTGATTCTCGTATGCCGACTGAGTAGATTCATCAACATCAAGTAGTTCAATAGTAGAAGGATTTTTACATATCAAAAGATCTCTAAAATGAGAAGCTAAGCCAGAAATAAAATGCTGTCCGTCATAGCCTTTTGATAAAACCGAATTGAAATACATTAATACACCAGGAATATCGGCTTCAAGCAGTAAATCAGTCGTTTTTAAAAATGTTTCAAAATCTAAAACATTTAAGTTTTCTGCAACGGCAGGTCGTGTTAAATGTGTTCCACAGTAGCTCACCACACGATCATAAGTAGAAAGTGCATCACGCATAGCACCATCAGATTTTTGAGCTATGATTTGTAAAGCTCCATCTTCAGCTTCAACGCCTTCTTTAGTCGCAATAGTTTTGAGATGTTCTTTTATATCTTGTACTGTAATACGCTTAAAATCAAAAACTTGACAACGTGATAAAATTGTAGGTATAATTTTATGTTTTTCTGTTGTGGCCAAAATAAAAATAGCGTGTTTCGGCGGTTCTTCAAGCGTTTTCAAAAAGGCATTAAATGCCGATTGAGATAACATATGAACTTCATCAATAATGTAAACCTTAAATCTCCCTGCCTGTGGCGGAATTCTTACTTGGTCGTTTAAATTTCTAATGTCATCAACAGAGTTGTTAGACGCCGCATCAAGTTCAAAAATATTAAATGCAAAATCAGAATTGTCTTCAACTTCAGCTTGATTAATCGTTTTAGCCAAAATTCGGGCGCAAGAGGTTTTGCCAACGCCTCGCGGACCAGTAAACAATAATGCTTGTGCCAAATGATTATTGTCTATGGCATTCTTTAGCGTGCTCGTTACTGCCTTTTGCCCAACAACCTCGTCAAAGGTTTCAGGTCTATATTTTCTTGCCGAAACTACAAAATGATTCATATCACAAATATAAATAAAGCCACTATCAAAAAAAGAATAACCCCTTAAAAATATTACAATTAAGAGCCAGGAACCTACTTTCAGCTATATCTTTTGCTATAAAACAATCAGCTGTAAGGCTTTGCAGGATTACCGCTAATCGCGGCACTCTGCCAAGCCAACATCTGCTAAGTTTTATAACAAAAGGATGCCGCTTCAATTAGGGCTATAAAAACCCGTTTTAAAATTTAAAGCAGATAAAATACACCATTATAAATATAATTTCGATTTGTTGAAAAATCAAATAATTACAATGGATATAAAACACTTAAATTGATAGATAACTTTTAAAACCCAGAGCAATCCTTATCAGGAACTTCAACTCCAGCAGCTTGCTCATAAACTAAAGTCGCTCCAAGATGACCAACGTAAACTAAACCAGCCAATCCAGCAAGATTTAAAATTAAAATCAGACTGATAATAAGTTTTTTAAATTTTATAAACGAAGTAAAAAGTTTAATTGACCATAAGACAAGACAAGCTGAAAAAGCATAAACTGTATAGTAAGCAAAGTTTTCGTGATCTTTTAATACCGTGGGGTCGCAAAGTGTTCTCGAGACTTTGCCATCTTCCATATCGCCTGTGTATAATGAAACTAAAGCCGTTATAACACCCAAAAACAACAAGCCCAAATTAAATTGGGCTATTGCTTTATGATATTTAAATACCAGATAAATACTTAACAATCCAGATAGGCTCAAAAACGCAATCGGAAAATGAACCGTCAGCGGATGCCAAGTTTGAATGTCAAAAAAATCTTGCAATTCTACTGAATCTTAACACTAAGTGGATCTAAACGTTTGCCAACTTTTTCAACCTCAACTTCAACGCTTTGATCTTTTTTTAAGTTTGAGAATGGCACTTCTTGACCATTTTGAGTCAATTTAGTTTCTTCAATAAAGTAAAGTTCCAACGTTTTGCCATCTTCAGTTTTGACGTAAATTTCTGATTTATCGGCTTCAACCTCAATAACCGTTCCTGTGTAAGTGCCTGACTCAACCACATCGGTTGATTGACCACAAGAGATAAATAAAACTAAACTTAATACGGATAAACTTTTGATAATGAATGATTTCATAATGATTTTATTTTTGATAGTGTTTAATATATTGTTGTCTTGCAAAGTAACCTAAAATCAATAAGACTACAAGCGTTATAATAATAAATTGATAACTTATAATTTGGTCACCGCTTGCGTAAGAATGTAAGCCTGTTAAATAGAAATTCACACCAAAATAGGTCATCAAAATTGAACCAAAAGCAATAACTGAAGCCCAGTTAAAGGCAAATCTTCCACGTAAACCTGGTACAAATCGCATATGAATCACAAAAGCGTAAATGATAATACTAATTAAAGCCCAAGTTTCTTTAGGATCCCAACCCCAATAGCGACCCCAACTTTCATTCGCCCATTGACCACCCAAAAAATTTCCAATGGTCAGCATCACTAAGCCAACGGTTAAAGATATTTCATTAATGACGGTAAGCTCTTTGATATTTAAATCTAATTTTTTCTTGTTTTTCTTATTTGTAAATATCATTAAAATTAAAGCAACCAAACCTATAATCATACTTAATGTAAACGGTCCGTAACTGGCTACAATTACCGCAACGTGAATCATCAACCAATACGAATCCAATACTGGTTGAAGATTGGCAATAGTTGGATCAACCCAATTCATATGGGCTACCCAAAGAATAATTGAAGTCACAAAAGCCGTAGATGCCATAGTTAAATCGCTTTTTCGTCCAAAGGCTAAACCAAAAAACATAGACGCCCAAGCCACATAAATCATACTTTCGTAAGCATTACTCCAAGGCGCGTGCCCAGAAATATACCAACGTGCTACCAAGCCAAGAGTGTGCGCTATCCAAAGTAAAAGTAAAGTAACTTTAAACACATTCAGTAAGCCAAGATTCAGTTTGTTTTGCTTAAAAATACGATACAGCACCAAAATAATCATCAAGACACCAGCCAATAAATAGTATTTATAAAGGCGATTGAAAATATCAACTTTGTTGTAAAGCACTTCTACATCAATTTTTCGCTCAGACAACATCACGTCTTTTCCAAAACGTTTTTGAAAGTTTTTCATACCGACTAAAACTTCTTCAGCTTTTGTATAGTCACCGGTTTCTCTAGCTTCTCTTAAACGTTGAACATAAATGGGTAAAATTTGAAGCGTATATACTGAATCCATTCCTGAAAAGTAGTTCTCTTGGATAGCTTCGTTTCGGGAAACCCATTTGTTATTGGGATGTTCAGGAATCGGAAATATTTTTAATAGCTCGCCTTGTAAAGCATCGTAAAATAAATTGACGCGCTGGTCAGCTTTGACATAATCTTTTTCAAATTGATTTCTGACTTTGGCTCGATAAGCATCATCTAAAAAAGGACTCAATTTATAGCTACCATCAGGATTGAAAAAATCAGTTAAAGTAGCGTATTTTTTTCCTTTTTCAATGCCGAGAACATTGTGTAAACTATCGTTTCTCGATTTTAAATAAATTAAAGGTGTCGTGTACCAAATCACAGGATTTTCTATCATTGACAATAAAACCTGATCAGAATTTAAAGTCTTGTCAGAAGTTGATGATTCGTAGATGTCTTTATGGCTGAGTTTTCTCAATAATTCAGATGAAAAAGTATTCACGGGTTTCATTCTGCCACCCATATCTTGTATAACCAACTTGCCAAATTTTTCTGCGTGTTCTGCATCTATCGTATTGGCCATAATCAGTGAATCAAACTTCTTTGCGTTTAAATCAATAGGTGATGGGCTTTTTGTATGATTTGTTTGTGTGTTTTCTGAAGGTGTTTGATGAATGCTGTCTGTAGTTTGAGCAAAACCAGAAATGCTTAAAAAAAACATTAAAATACCTAAAACTTTGACTTTTTTGGCTTTGATTTTTTCAAGTTGTTGCCTTAGTTTCCCAAATCGAGAACCTTTGTCAATCAAAATAAGCATCATACCGAGATACAATAAAAAATAACCAATGTAGGTAATCCAAGTTCCCCAAAAATCGTGATTAACAGATAAGACTGTGCCTAGTTCATCGGGATCAAAAGACGATTGAAAAAAACGATATCCTTTATGGTCTAAAACGTGATTCATATAAATCTCATAGGGATAAGATTGGCTGCCATCTATTACTTGTACTTTACTTTTAAAGGATTCATAGCTGGGGTTGGGTCTGTCTTCTGTACCAGGATGTTTTTTAGCAATAAAGTCATCAAGCTTTAAGGCAAAAGGCAATTCCAAAACTTTACTGCCATACCGCACACTGATATCAAAATCACCAATTGAAGTTGGTGTCATAGGCTCCAACATTCCACGACCACCAATGAGGTTTAAAGTGTCAGCTTCACCTTGAGTAGACACTTTTAAAATAATTCCATCGGGCTGGTCTTTATTTTGGATGTCAGATTTTACGATGCCTTCTTCGCCTTTAATCGGCATATCAGGAATAACAAACTGCATTTGACCAATAGTGTAAAGTGACCTAAATTTTAAGCTTTGTAAAGAATCTTTTATAAAATCAAATTGCTGTTGGTCTGCCATTCGCATGACTTTGCCTTCAAATGGACTTTCTATATTAAAGTTACCAGACGCATCTTCAGTAATATTGATGGCGCCATCAGTTTGTTTGTTATAAGTAAAAAGTGTGTTGTGAATATTAGCAACTTCCCCCTCTTTTAAATAGTGTTCGTGTCGTTGTCCATCTCCAGACTCAACAATTTTGAGATGCTTTTTGCCATTAGGATTTTCTACAATTCCCATTTTGGCATCAGGAATAAATTCCAAAACTTCAAATGTAACAGGAACACCATTGTAGTTGGTTTCAATGGTTTTGTTATTATTTAGGCCATAAGATAATACCAAAGGAAAATTTTGGCTGCGTCTTCTGGGTTGACCGTTAATTTCGCCATCAATATAAGTGGTTAAATGAACATCTCTGGATAGCATCGTATTTTCAACTTCGCCTTCTCTTATTGGCATTATGCCTTCAAACCCAATATAGCGAGTCACAAAAGCACCAACTAAAATCAAAATAAAAGAGAGATGAAAGAGTAGAGTAGTCCATTTTTCTCTACGCCATAATTTAAAACGGGCAATATTTCCTAAAAAATTGATGACAAAAAATGCCATAATCACTTCAAACCACCAGGCGTTGTATATCCATTCTCTTGCTGTTAATGTGGTATAAGAATTTTCAACAAATGTGCCAATTGCCATTGCAAAGGCAAATACAATAAATAAGGTTGCCATTAGCTTTGTTGAAAACAAAACAGACTTTATTTGTTCTATAATTTTAAAAAAAACAGGCTGATTTTCAGATTTTGACATAGTCGAATAATTCAGTCTGCAAAGATAGTCAAACTGTACTGATGTGGATAATAAATTAGCCTAAACGGGTTTCAAAGTTTGTTAAAATTCAAAAATTTATTTTTATAAAATAAATCATCAAAATCACATTTATATTTACAAAATCACTTTGTTTTGTAACTTTGCGCATTATCTTACTGAAACTATGGCTAAATCCAAAACAACCAAAACAAAGTCTAAATCAAAATCTTCATTTTTTTCTTTAAACCAAAGACAAAAAATTGTTTTAGGCAGTTTCTTCTTTTTTGTAGGATTAGCGTTATTTATTTCATTCCTTTCGTTTTTATGGACTTGGCAAGCTGATCAAAGTACAATCGGTCATTTTTTTAATCGCGACATTCCTTCAAAAAACCTCTTAAGTAAATTTGGAGCAACCTTAGGTTATTTATTCATTTACAAAGGCATTGGTATAGCAGCGCTTAACTTTTCGGTTTTAGTGATGATGAGTGGTTTAAATTTGTTTTTAAATTTAAAACAATCGCATCTTGCCAGTCGTTGGTTTTGGGGGCTGTATTTGATGTTAGTTTTAAGTATTGGTCTGGGTTTTTTTGCTAATTCTCATCCCATTCTTGGTGGTATGGTAGGTTATGAACTCAACGATATTGCAGCTGATTTTATAGGTAAAACAGGCACAATCTTGACGATAAGTTTTTTGTTTATCGTGTATCTTGTTGTTCGACTCAAAGTCACACCGCAACACCTTGCAAGTTTGTTTAAATCAAAAAGTGTAGCTGAAGACTTAAATGATTTAAAATCAAAACCAGAAGAAAAAGATATTGAAGAGTTACAAGTCGAGTCTAATTTTAGTGAAAAAGACAACTCTTCTTCTGAATCAGATAATGATGCAGATATTGAAAATTCCTTTGTTTTAAATAATAAGAGTGAGAATAAGGAAAAGTCTGCCGATACAAAAACATCAAATACTGATAATGATGATGTGAAAATGCAAGTAGAAACCACAAATGAAGATGAAGAAATTGATGAAAAATCACAAAAAATTGTAGAAAATTTTGGCGAATTCGACCCGACATTAGAATTAAAAAACTTCAAATTTCCAGGTCTTGATTTGCTTAACGATTACAGCGAAGGCACTGGCATAACCATAAATGAAAAAGAACTCGAGCAAAACAAAAATAAAATTGTTGAAACACTCAATAATTACAAAATTGGTATTGCTAAAATCAAAGCTACCGTTGGCCCGACAGTAACCTTATATGAAATCATTCCAGAAGCGGGTATCCGAATCTCAAAAATTAAAAACTTAGAGGACGACATTGCATTGTCCTTATCAGCATTAGGGATTCGGATCATTGCACCAATTCCAGGCAAAGGTACTATTGGTATTGAAGTGCCAAGCCAAAAACCTTCTATTGTTTCTATGAAATCTGTAGCAGCGTCAAGCAAATTTCAAAATGCAGAAATGGCGCTTCCTATTGCTTTTGGTAAAAACATTTCAAACGAAACCTTTGTCGTTGACTTGGCTAAAATGCCACACTTGTTGATGGCAGGTGCCACTGGACAAGGTAAGTCAGTTGGGCTTAATGTGATTTTAACATCTTTACTCTATCAAAAACATCCCGCTGAAGTCAAATTTGTATTAGTCGATCCTAAAAAAGTTGAATTGACGTTATTCAATAAAATAGAACGCCACTATTTGGCTAAACTTCCAGATACTGACGAAGCTATTATTACCGATAATACTAAAGTCATTAATACTTTAAATTCTTTGTGTATAGAAATGGATGCCCGTTATGAGCTTCTTAAAAAGGCTATGGTGCGTAACATCAAGGAATACAACGTTAAGTTTAAAGCCCGTAAGCTCAATCCAGAAAATGGTCATCGTTTTTTACCTTATATTGTTTTAGTTGTTGATGAGTTTGCAGACTTGATTATGACCGCTGGAAAAGAAGTAGAAACTCCTATAGCGAGATTAGCGCAATTGGCTCGAGCCATCGGAATTCACCTCATTATAGCTACACAACGTCCTTCGGTCAATGTTATAACAGGTATGATAAAGGCTAATTTTCCAGCTCGAATTGCATTTAGAGTAACTTCCAAAATAGACTCAAGAACCATTTTAGATGCCGGTGGTGCTGACCAACTTATAGGTCGTGGTGATATGCTGTTTACTCAAGGAAATGAAGTCATTCGCTTACAATGTGCTTTTGTCGATACACCTGAAGTTGAAAAAATTACAGACTTTATCGGCTCTCAAAAAGCTTATCCTGAAGCCTATCAATTGCCAGAATATGTAGGCGAAGAATCAAAATCAGCGCTTGAAGATAGTATTGAAGATCGCGATAAACTCTTTAACGATGCTGCAGAAGTCATCGTTACCGCACAACAAGGCTCTGCATCTTTGCTTCAACGAAAACTTAAACTTGGCTATAATCGTGCAGGACGAATCATAGATCAACTCGAAGCTGCTGGAATTGTTGGCCCTTTTGAAGGTAGTAAGGCTCGTCAAGTTTTAGTTTCTGATATGAATGCCTTGAACGAATTATTAAAAAATGAATAAAAAAAATGGTATCAAATTTGATACCATTACTTTTGAAACAATTTAGCAAACAATTTTAAATGAAAACTATATTTTATATTATTCTATTTGTGGGTTTTATTCCTTTTATAGCTCAAGCTCAAAATGACCCTAAAGCTGAAAAATTAGCTAACGAAGTCTTAGATAAAGTAAAAAGTTACGATAACATCAGCATTAACTTTTCTTATACTTTAGAAAATATTTCTGAACAACTCAAAGAAGAAACCCGTGGCGAAGTTTATGTGGAAGGCAATAAATACCGCCTTAATTTGATGGGAACAACTCAAATTTTTGACGGTTCTAAACTATATACCATTATACCAGCCGATGAAGAAATCAATATTTCTTCTGTAGATTCTCAAGATGATACGACAATAACACCTTCTAAAATGTTAACCTTTTTTGAAGATGGATATTTATTCAAATGGGATATTCAGCAAAATCAAAATGGCAGAGAAATTCAGTATATTAAACTTATTCCTATTGATTCTAACGCGGAGTATAAAAATATTTTGCTGGGTGTTGATAAATACACTAAAAACATATCAAACTTGATTTACTCCATGAATAATGGCACGAGAACTGAAATCAAAATTTCAAACTTTAAGCCTAACGAGCCTTTATCAGAAAATATTTTCAAATTAGATAAAAGTAAATATCCGGGCTACTATATCAATGAATTAGATTAAGGCGATTTGAAAACTCTTGATAGATATATTCTTTTTTCATTCTTAAGGACTTTTGTGTCGGTATTTATGATTTTAATTCTCATATTTACCTTATACATCGTTTGGTCATTCATTAAAGACTTGGCTGGTAAAGATTTGGATGTTATTATTATAGCCAAGTTTATCTTTTACATGCTTCCAAGTTTAGTGCCTCTAATCCTGCCTTTAACCATTTTGGTGACATCGATTATGACCTTTGGGAATTTTTCTGAAAATTATGAGTTTGCAGCAATGAAATCAGCAGGTATCTCGCTTCAGCGCGCCATGGGGAGTTTGATTGTTTTTATTGTAGTTTTAGGTTACGTGACCTATCAATTTTCAAATACGGTAATTCCCTGGGCAGAATTCAAATCACTCAACTTGAGAAAAAATCTGGCACAAGTTAAACCAGCTATGGCTATTAATGAAAATAGATTTAGCGATATCGCCTCTTATGTGATTAAGGTTGATAAAAAAACAGGTGAAAACCAAGAAATTTTAAATGATGTCATCATTCACGAAAAAAGCAACAAAAGAAGTGGAAACCATACCGTTATTAAATCCAAAACAGGAGAGTTAGTACCTGGCGCAAACCCAAATTTAATTTCATTAATCTTAAAAGATGGTAATTATTATAACGAAATTCCACCTAAAAACTATGAAGAAAGACAAAGTCGCCCTTTTGTAAAGACATCTTTTGATGAATATGTATTAAATATTGATATCTCTGAACTCAATAATGCGGATTTAAGTGATGAAAGTGCAACTCATCCTTACAAAGCATTGAATACAAGTGAATTGAGCAAAAATTTAGACTCCTTTTCTCGAAATTATACAAAAAACATTAGAACCTATAATCGACTAATGAATCAGAGAAATGGCTATCTCAATTTATTTAAAAATCAAAATGAGGATAATAGAAATGCTTCTATTACTAATAGAAATATCCCTACAAATATTTCAAATCCTTCAAAAGTCAGTGATAGCATTTTAACTAAAATTTTGAACCCAAAAGGATATTATCATATTGATAGTTTAATTTTAATTCAGCCAAGGCATATCCACAATCAAATATTTAGCTTACCGAGTAGTTCAGTTGGAACTATTATCCAACAAGTTCAGTCTAAAGAAAAGGTCTTTGCCACTAAGGCTAGAATTTTAAATAGAGTTGAACTGGAATTGCATAGAAAATATGCCATCGGTATCAGTTGTATCGTTTTGTTTTTTGTTGGTGCTCCACTTGGAGCAATTATCAGAAAAGGCGGTTTAGGGTTACCATTGGTAGTTTCTATTCTATTGTTTTTGGCCTACCATTTCTTTGGAATATTTGCAGGAAACAGTGCTGAATCAGGTGGACTTAGTCCATTTCTTGGCGCCTGGATAGCAACTTTAGTAATGCTACCACTAGGCATATATTTAACTTATAGAGCCACAACCGATCAAGGCTTTATTAATACCGATGTGATAACAGATCCGATTAAAAAATTATTTAGAAAATTAAAATTGATTAAACCCAATGACGAAAACGATTAGTCAACAAGAAATAAAATTAGACAGCATAGAAGAAGCCATTGCTGATATTAGAGCTGGTAAAGTTATCATTGTCGTAGATGATGAAAACAGAGAAAACGAAGGCGATTTTGTGGCTGCAGCCGAAAATGTTACACCAGAAATGGTCAATTTTATGGCTAAGCACGGACGCGGTCTCATTTGTTGTCCTCTTACGGAAAAACGTTGTAAGAAACTCAAACTCGATATGATGGTTGGTAACAATACCGATCCTATGGAAACAGCGTTTACCATTTCTGTTGACTTGAATGGCGAAGGCGTCACTACTGGTATATCTGCTGCTGATCGCGCTAAAACCATTAAAGCGCTGTGTGACAATGAAACTAAACCTCACCAATTGAATAGGCCAGGTCATATTTTTCCATTAAAAGCTAAAGAAGGTGGTGTTTTACGCAGAACGGGTCACACCGAAGCTGCTATTGATTTTGCCAGATTGGCTGGTCTCAAACCTGCCGGTGTGATTGTTGAAATTATGAATGAGGACGGCAGTATGGCTAGATTGCCTCAATTGGTTAAAGTGGCTCAAAAACACGACCTTAAAATTGTATCGATAGAGGATTTGGTGGCTTACAGAATGTCACACGATTCCCTTATTGAGAAAAAGGAAGATTTTGACTTGCAAACGCGGTTTGGTCAATTTAGATTAAGGGCTTATCAACAAACTACCAATAATCATATTCATTTAGCTTTAACCAAAGGCGAGTGGAAAGTAGACGAGCCTGTTTTGGTGCGTGTCAATTCAACTTTAGTCAATAATGACATTTTAGGCACACTAACCAACAATGCTGACAAAAAGTTAGACGATATGTTTAAGCTGATCAATGCTGAAGGAAAAGGCGCTATTGTTTTTATTAATCAAGATGTGCAAAGTTTAAACGTGTTATCAAGGCTAAAAACTTTAAAAGAACAACAAAAAGAAGGCGTTGTAAAAGCTCCACAATTAAAAATGGATAATAAAGATTTTGGAATTGGCGCTCAAATTTTACACGATATTAATGTACATAAAATCAGATTAATGTCAAATACCAAACAAACCAAGCGTGTCGGTATGATTGGCTATGGATTAGAAATTATAGATTACGTTAATTATTAATTTCAATAATGACATTTTCTAGAGGCCGGCGTACTTTTTTAAACTTTGAAAATTCGTCGTCTTGAGCACGATAACCTACTGGCATAACTAAAACAGGTTCTATTTTAGTTGAATCTAATCCTAATATAGAGGCATAACTTTCAGCATCAAATCCTTCCATGGGGCAGGCGTCTATTTTCTCTAAGGCACAAACCGTTAGCATGTTGCCAATGGCTAAATAAGCTTGATTGGTTGCCCATTCCTTGAGTTGAGACTGGTTTTTTTTAGAAAAATCTTCAATTAAAAAATCTCTAAAAGGCTTTAAAACTTCATCAGGTGTTTGACGGACTTGTTTAATCAACTCAAAGTGATTCTCTATAAATAATTGATCAATATTTTTTTCAATACACAACACAAATACGTGTGAAGCTGTTTTGACTTGCACTTGATTAAAGCTTGCCTTATAAAGTTTTTTTTGAATAGCTTTATCAGAAAGCACAACAAGATTTAAGGGCTGTAACCCATAAGAAGTTGGTGTAAGATTAAAAGCTCTTTTTAAATTTAAAATTCTCTCTTTAGGCAAAAACTTTTTGTCGTCAAAAGACTTTGTTGCATATCGCCAATTGAGAGCTTCTAATATATCCATAATTTTTTTTGTGCAAATGTATAGGGATAGATATTAGATGATTATCAAATAAATCATAAAATTAAAAACATAGTAAATGTTAAGCTTTTAAAGCTTTATGCTCAAAATTTATTAATTTAGTAGTTTTAAAACTCTAAACATGTCAATGACCAATATACCAAGTGTCGATTTAAAGAAATTTCTTTCAGATGATGCTCAACAAAAACAAGCATTTGTCAATGAAATTGGCTCAGCTTACGAAGAGATCGGTTTTGTGTCTCTAAAAAATCATTTTTTGGATGAACAATTGATGACAGATTTATACCGAGAAGTCAAAGCCTTTTTTGATTTACCTGAAGAAACAAAATCCAAATACGAACGCGAGGAACTTGCTGGCCAACGTGGCTATGTGTCTTTTGGAAAAGAACACGCCAAAGGTCGAACTAAAGGCGATTTAAAAGAATTTTGGCATTTTGGTCAAGAACCCGATCATGATGCTAATTTATCTGAAACCTATCCTAAAAATTTAAAGGTTCAGGAATTACCCGAATTTTATCCTACAGGAATGAAAGCCTATCGGGCACTTGAAAAAACAGGAATCTACGTTTTGAGAGCATTGGCCATTTATATTGGTTTAGAAGAAACTTATTTTGACTATTGGGCTAAAAATGGCAATTCTATTTTAAGACCAATACATTACCCGCCTATAACTGAAGAACCTAAAGGTGCTGTACGAGCTGGTGCTCACGGCGATATTAACCTCATCACTTTGCTTATGGGTGCTTCAACTGGCGGATTACAAGTTAAGCGTAAAGATGGCGAATGGATTGATGCTAAACCCGATGAAGGCGACTTAGTTATCAATGTTGGCGATATGCTTGAGAGACACACCAATAATAAATTGCGTTCAACTATACATCGTGTAGTCAATCCACCGCGAGAAGAATGGAGCAAACCACGATACTCGATTCCATTTTTTATGCATCCGAGAAGCAATATGAAGCTTGATTGCTTACCTGAATGTGTCGATGAAAATCACCCGAAACAACACGACGATATTACAGCTGGTGAATTCCTTAATCAACGCTTAGCTGAAATTGGTTTAGCTAAAAAATAACCTATGGATTTAAAAGATCAATTAGAGAATCTCTTTCCTGACCACGAACCTGAAAAAGATCAAGAATTAAGACCAGAGCCACAAATAGATGTTTGGTTGCAAGACGAACCTTTGATTTGTAAATATGAAAGGCGACAAGGCAAACCTAATACCGTTATTGAAAACTATAACGGTGCGAAAAGTGATTTTAAAAAACTGACAAAGCATCTCAAAAAAGCTTGTGGTGTTGGTGGAAGTCATAAAAATGAAACTATTATTATTCAAGGCGATTTCCGTGAAGAAATTATGGAAATGCTCAAAGATTTAGGCTTCAAGGTAAAACGCGTAGGTGGATAAAAATAAATTATGAAAAAAATAAAAGAATCAGAACTCATATTAAATCCTGATGGTAGTGTTTACCACCTTAATCTCAAACCTGAAGATATTGCAGATACCATCATAACTGTTGGTGACCAAGACCGTGTTGAAAAAGTTTCTCAATATTTTGACAGCGTTTTGTTTGAGACCCAAAAACGCGAATTTAAAACCCACACTGGATTCTATAAAGGAAAAAAACTAACTGTGATTTCTACGGGTATTGGTATTGACAATATCGATATTGTGATGAACGAACTCGACGCCCTTGTCAATATTGATTTAAAAACAAGACAAGTCAAAGAAAAGCTTAAATCACTTGATATCATTAGGATTGGAACTTCTGGTGGGATTCAAGATTTTGTAGAGCTTGATAAATTTGTGATGGGAAAAGCGGGATTAGGCTTTGATGGTTTAATCCATTATTATGAAAATAAAATCACACACTCTAAAGCCACAAAACAATTAACTGAGCATTTAAAATTATCGGATTTAAAACCTCAACCCTATATTGTAGAATGTAGCGATAAATTGTCAGAGTTATTTGAACACGAAATTCAAGTCACTTCAGGAATAACCGCAACCAATATTGGTTTTTACGGGCCTCAAGGCAGAACACTGCGTTTAAAATTACAAGATGAAGCTTTCTTAGATAGATTAACTTCTTTTGAATACAATGACTTCAAAGTTACAAACTTAGAAATGGAAACCAGTGCCATTTATGCTTTAGCTAAAATGCTTGGACATCATGCTTTATCAATGAATGCAATCGTTGCTAACAGAAGTACAGGTAAATTTAGCAAAAATCCTAAAGTAGTCATTGACAATTTAATTCAGTTCACGCTCGATAGACTTTGTAAACTTTAAAGCTCAATTTTAGCTTCAATACTTTTAACCTTCATATTTCTATTAGGTTCATAATTGAACTTTAGATAATAACTTTCTTTTTGTTTTTGAATATCAAGTTGTCCTTGTTGGATAAGCTCGTATCCTGCATCTCTGCAAAAACAAGATTTTTGTACCAAAACTTTAGCAGTAGATAGCTCCTTACCGCTTAAAGATATATTTTTAGCATCTCTTGGTACTTGAAAATAAAAAGTTTCTACATAAGTATCATCAGCGATATCAGGTTGACCTGGATACTTATAGGTATATTTTATGATGTGATAATCATCATCAGGAGTGGTATTCATATAAGTTTTGCCAATACTATCTTCTTTTAGTTTTATAGATTGGTTTTTTAGAATTTCTGTATCACATTCGTAAGCTTTAGGACATTCTGGTTTTGCTTCTATGGTTTTAGTGCTTTTACAAGACATTACAGATAGCAATACAACAATTAAATATTTCATTTCTTTAAATTTTAAGTAAAATTAAAGTTTAAAGTGATTTAATAAATTACTTATTTTAAACAATAACAATTGTTTAACTATATAAATTTTATGTTAAACAAAATAGATAATACTTTTGAAATATGAAATTATACACTATTAATAAATCAAATATATTACCAATAGGTTTAGAAGAAGCTTGGGCATTTTTTTCTAACCCAAACAATCTTCAAAAATTGATGCCCGATGATATGAAATTTGAAGTGAATTCAGAATTACCTGATGAAATTTATACAGGACAATTGATAGAATATACTGTGTCGCCTTTTAAAGGGTTTAATACCAAATGGGTCACAGAAATTACCCACGTTGAGCGCTTAAAATACTTTGTCGATATTCAACTTCACGGGCCTTATAAATTATGGCATCACAAACATTTCTTTAAAAAAGTTGAAGATGGTGTTTTAGTTGAAGATTTAGTCCACTACAGAGTGCCGTTTGGTTTGCTTGGCAGAGCCTTGCATCCAAGTGTTATTCAACCTAAACTCAATAGCATATTTGATGCAAGAGAGAAAAACTTAGAATCAATTTTTGGAATTATAAAAAAATAAAAAAATTATGAAAAAGAATATTTTAGTTATTGGAGGCAGTAAGGGTATTGGTTTAGAAACAGTTAATTTATTAGAAAATAAGCATAACCTTTATGTCGTTTCAAGAAGTAAAGATAATTTAGAAGGAAAAGATATCAATCATTTTACATTTGATGTTTTAGAAGATGATATTTCAGAATTAGATTTACCAGACCAATTAGACGGTTTAGTATTTTGTCCAGGAAGTATTAATTTGAAACCTTTCAAAATGCTAAAACCATCAGATTTTGAAAAGGACATTACGCTTAATTTTATGGCTTTAGTAAAAATCACACACAAATTATTAGACAAACTAAAACAGTCTGAACAAGCAAGTATTGTTTATTTTAGTACCGTTGCAGTTCAAATGGGAATGCCGTTTCACACAAGCGTGGCTGCAGCAAAAGGGGCTATTGAAGGTTTTGCCCGTTCATTAGCCGCAGAATATGCACCTAAGTTTAGAGTTAATGTTATAGCGCCATCCTTAACTGATACGCCATTAGCATCTAAATTACTTGGCAATGACAAGAAAAAAGAAAAAATGGACGCGCGTCACCCTTTAAAACGTGTCGGTACAACTCATGATATAGCTTCTATGACTGCGTTTTTGCTCAGCGATGATAGCTCCTGGATGACTGGTCAAATTTTAGGCGTTGATGGTGGAATGTCAAGTTTAAATATAAATTAAAGTATGAGTAAAGTTAATGTCTTTTGGTTTAGGCGAGATTTGAGGTTACACGATAATGCTGGACTTTATGAAGCCTTAAAGTCAGATAATCCCGTTTTGCCCATTTTTATTTATGATACAGATATCATTGACGAACTGCCAAAAGATGATGCTCGCTTGACCTTTATTTTCAATACACTTCAAAAAATCAATAAGACTTTAAAAGATGAGCATAATTCTTCAATAGCTTTTTATCACGGAAAACCAGATGAGGTTTTTAAAAACCTAATAGATGAGTATAAAATCGATACCGTTTATACCAATCGCGATTATGAGCCTTATGCTAAAGAACGTGATAGCCAAATTGAAAGTATTTTAAATCAAAGTGATATTTTATTTCAAACGTTTAAAGATTTAGTGGTGTTTGAAAAAAATGAAGTGGTAAAAAATGACGGTGAGCCCTATTTGGTATTTACGCCTTATATGAAGAAATGGAAGAAAACTTTTAAAGATGTTGACTTACCAAAACATCCATCAGAAAATCATCTTGATAACTTGATTCAAGATAAAAATTTACCACATTTAACTTTAGAAGATATGGGCTTTAAACCTTCATCTATCAAAGTTCCAGATTATAATTTGACTACTGATTTGATATCAAACTACGAAGCTACAAGAGATAAGCCTTCAATTAACGGTACGTCCAGATTAAGTCCTTATTTGAGATTTGGTTTAGTGGGTTATCGAGAAGTGATGTCAAAAGCTTTGTCTGCCAAAAACGAAACCTTTCTCAACGAATTAATTTGGCGTGAATTTTATATGATGATTTTATATCATTATCCCAAATCGGTTGATCAGTCCTTTAAGAAAAAGTACGATCGAATCCAATGGCGAAATGATGAAGAAGAGTTTAAAAAATGGAAAAAAGGCCAAACAGGTTATCCTATAGTAGATGCAGGAATGCGTCAACTTAATGAAACGGGTTGGATGCACAACCGAGTGAGAATGATAGTTGGCAGTTTTTTATGTAAACATTTGCTGATAGATTGGCGCTGGGGTGAAGCTTATTTTGCTAAAAAATTACTCGATTACGAAATGTCTTCAAACGTTGGTGGTTGGCAATGGGTTGCAGGCTCTGGAGTTGATGCTGCACCTTATTTTAGAATATTCAACCCCTACAGCCAAACCGATAAATTTGATAAAGACAAAAAATACATCAAAAAATGGGTGCCAGAATATGATACTGAAGATTATGTTGACCCCTTAGTTGAACATAAATTTGCAAGGGAAAGGTGTTTGAGTACGTATAAAAAGGCACTAAATTAAAAGACCTTCTGAAGATATTAATTCTACCTGAAGGCCTTCCTTGCATCAAAAACTAAATTGCAAATTATTTTTTCTTTTTAACATCTTTTTGAGGTGGATATTTGTTTAAAATTTCTTTGACAATCTCTCTGATTTTTTCTTCTTTACGCTCCATTTTTTGTGATAAAACACCAGTTCCAAGCCCTTGCCAAACAAGTTCGTTGCGTTCAGCGTCAATCAAGTCTACAAAAAGAGTACCTTCTACACTTGTATAAGAATTAACTCGTCCTGCGCCACCCCAATAATAAGGACTCCAACCCCAGCCATAGCCAAAGTTATTTTGATACACATTTACTTTTTCTTTGGTTTGAGTAAAAATACTAACCAAAACATCTGGATTTTCAGATTTTGTCATTCCTTTTTGAGACAATTCAAAATCTATAGCTCTAAGAATTCTCTTTTTGTCTAAATCTGAAATTTCAGCTTTATCTATACCAGGTTTAAAAAAAGCATAAGTCTGATATTGATTAAAGTTGACTTCTTTATCATAATCTGTTGCCACATCAATTGTGGAGCAGGAACTGAGTAAAAAACCTGATAAACATAAAATTAAAATCTTTTTCATAATAATTTATTTATTTCATCTTCTTTAACTTGTTGAGCTAGTGTTACCTTAAGTAAAGGTTCATCTTCCATTGCACGCTTTATGGCAAAAACAGCTCCATCATTTTTTGCCCAAGCTCGTCGAGAAATGCCATTATTAACATCCCAATGCAACATATTTTTTAATCGACGCTCTGCACTTAAACTACCATCAAGTACCATGCCAAATCCGCCGTTGATGACTTCACCCCAACCAACGCCACCGCCGTTGTGAATGCTGACCCAAGTAGCTCCTCTGAAGCTATCGCCTATTACATTTTGAATGGCCATATCTGCAGTAAACTGGCTTCCATCATATATATTTGAAGTTTCTCGATAAGGCGAATCGGTGCCTGAAACATCGTGGTGGTCTCTTCCTAGTATCACAGGACCGATTTCTCCTTTTTTTATAGCGTCGTTAAAAGCTTTAGCAATTTTCATTCGACCTTCGGCATCAGCATATAAAATTCTAGCCTTAGAACCAACAACGAGTTTATTGGCTTTTGCGCCTTGTATCCAAGTGATATTATCCTGCATTTGTTGTTTTATTTCAACTGGTGCATTTTTAGATTGTTGCTGTAGAACTTCACAAGCTAGTTCGTCGGTTTTGTCTAGATCTTCATCATTCCCACTAGCGCAAACCCACCTAAATGGTCCAAAACCATAATCGAAACACATAGGCCCCATAATGTCTTGTACATAACTTGGATAAGCAAATTTATTTGAATTTTCACACTTAGATTTATCAATCATTTCTCCCTTCTCATTTTTATAAATTTTAGCGCCAGCTCTAGAAGCTTCTAATAAAAATGCGTTACCATAATCAAAAAAATAGGTTCCTTTAGCGGTGTGAGCATTGATGACCTCGACATGTTTTTTTAAGCTCTGTTGTACTACTTTTTTAAATTTATTAGTCTCATTAGCCATTAATTGATTGGCCTCTTCATAAGAATAACCTACAGGATAATAGCCTCCAGCCCAAGGATTATGTAAAGATGTTTGATCGCTTCCAATATCTATTTTGATTTGTTTTTCATCAAATTTCTCCCATACGTCAATAATGTTACCAGAGAAGGCTATTGAGGTTGCTTCTTTATTTGTTTTTGCTTCTCTTACTCGAGAACAAAGTTCATCTAAATCTTCATAAACTTCATCTACCCAACCTTGCTCGTGTCTCACTTTTATGGCTTTGGGATTAACTTCTGCGCAAACCGTTACGCATCCAGCAATATTTCCAGCTTTAGGTTGAGCACCGCTCATTCCACCCAGTCCAGCAGTAACAAACAATCCTCCTTTTGGAGA
Source organism: Bacteroidales bacterium (assembly GCA_041694175.1). Lineage (GTDB taxonomy): Bacteria > Bacteroidota > Bacteroidia > Flavobacteriales > Flavobacteriaceae > Psychroflexus. The sequence goes on along the minus strand of JASMTR010000077.1, from coordinate 32,617 downwards.
TTTATTTATTTTTCGAAATGCATTTAAAACAGTAATTGTCGTACCGTGAACAATGCCTTGTGGGCCGATATACATATAACTCCCAGCCGTCATTTGACCATATTGAGTTACGCCAAGTGCGTTGTATTTTTCCCAATCATCAGGTTTAGAATAATTAGGAATCATCATACCGTTGCTTACCACTACTCTCGGTGCTTCAGGATGAGATGGGAATAAACCCATAGGATGACCAGAGTACATTACCAAGGTTTGTTCGTCTGTCATTTCAGAAAGATATTGCATCGTTAATAAATACTGCGCCCAATTCTGAAAAACAGCGCCATTACCGCCATAAGTGATTAGTTCATGCGGATGCTGAGCAACTTTGGGATCAAGATTATTTTGAATCATTAACATGATAGCTTTAGCTTGCTCAGAATGTCCAGGATACTCTTCTATTGGTCTGGCATACATCTCATAGTCTGGTCTAAAACGATACATGTATATCCGACCATAAGTAATTAATTCATCTAAAAATTCTTTAGCTAAAACCTCGTGATGATGAGGTTCGAAATAGCGCAAAGCATTTTTAAGCGCAAGTTTTTTCTCTTCTGTATTCAGAATGTCTTTTCGTTTCGGAGCATGATTGACACTATCATCAAAGGCTTTAATTTCAGGTAAATCTTTAGGGATACCTGTTTTAATGCTTGTTTGGAAATCTATTTGAGCTTCAATCATAACTATTCAATATTTTTATTAAAACCATAAGGGCAATGTCGACATCCGCTTTTACAACAATAGCCACGTTTTAAATGATATTGTTCTGTAAAACAGCGGTAACCTTCATCTGTGATATAATAATCGCCTTTTTCTAACGGAATTATTTTCTTCATATTTACAAAAATACATAATTAGAAAGTTTAGGTATTTTAATTAATCTTAATTTTGTGAGACTTTTAAAAATCTAATATGTCGTTTTTTGACGCTTCATATCAAAGTAAAATTCAAAATGTATATTGTGACAAAACTCGCGATATTTCTGTTGATATTAGGCGTGAAGATCAAATTCATAATGTTGTTTCAGGGAATAAATTTAGAAAGCTAAAGTACAACGTTAAACAAGCTCTTTTAGAGAAAAAACATACTGTACTGACTTATGGCGGTGCATTTTCAAATCACATTGCCGCAACAGCATCAGCAGCAAAAATTTGCGATTTAAAAAGTATTGGCATTATTAGAGGCGAAGAACTTAAACACAAGTTAGAAGAAAATCCAAATCACAACCCAACTTTAAGCTATGCTCAACAGCAAGGTATGCAACTGCATTTTATTAGTCGAAAAGATTATAAAATCAAGGAGAATACAGATGAAATTAAAAAACTTCAACAAAGGTTTGGCTCGTTTTATCGCATACCTGAAGGAGGAGCAAATGCGCTGGCCGTTAAAGGCTGTGAAGAAATTTTATCTCCCTCTGATAAAAAATATGACATCGTTGCTTGTTGTGTTGGTACTGGTGGAACGCTTGCAGGAATTATTAACTCCAGCTTCAAACATCAAAAAGTATATGGGTTTTCTGCTTTAAAAAATCATCATCACGAAGATATTAAACAATGGACTACAAGGAATAATTGGCAAATATTTCAAGAGAATCATTTTGGAGGTTATGCTAAAACTAATAAGGAATTGATAGAGTTTATCAATAGTTTTTATCGTTGCACATCCATTAAATTAGATCCGATATATACAGGTAAAATGTTTTATCGGTTGTTTAAAATGATAGAACAAAATTATTTCCCCGAAAACACTAAAATATTAGCTATTCACACAGGTGGTCTGCAAGGCATCAAAGGATTTAATCAACAGCAAAGATTAAAAAAGAAACCTTGTATTGAGTTTTAAATTGGTTATCAAAACTTGATTAAGTATATTTACGCCATTAAAATATTTCACCTTGAAACATCTAAAATGTCCCATTTACTTTCTATTAATTGCACTTATTTTTTCTTCTTGTGGTTCAAAGAAAAAAAGTGTGCAGAGCAATAAACCACCCCAATCCATAACAAAAAATGAGGGAGTTACAGAGCGCTCTAAAGTATATAATTCTGTAGGTCAAGTTAAAAAAGCGCCTAAAAATCTTTCACAAACAGAATCTTATATTTATCAATACGCTGATATTGCTATACAGGAAATGAAGCTTTTTGGTATTCCAGCTAGCATTACTTTAGCACAAGGTATTTTAGAGTCTGGTAATGGTCAAGGACAACTCACACGACGCTCTAATAATCATTTTGGTATTAAGTGCAATGGTTGGAAAGGAGCTAAAGTATATCACGATGATGACAAAGCCCAAGAATGTTTCAGAAAATATACGCATGCAGAATATTCTTACCGCGACCACTCTTTATTTTTATTTAACCGAAGTCGCTATGGGTTTTTATTTGGTTATGATGCCACCGATTATAAAGCTTGGGCAAAAGGACTAAAAAAAGCAGGTTATGCTACTGATCCAAAATATCCAAATAAACTGATAAGTCTTATTGAACGCTATAATCTCGACAAATATGATCTTGAGGTTGCTAAGTCCGAAAAAAATAAAAGTAAAAGAAAAAAAAGAGACTCCCCAAAAGAAAATTATCACAGTGTAAAAAAAGGCGATACGCTTTACAGTATTTCAAACCGTTATGGAATCAGTATCGAGGATTTAAAAAAAATCAACAACCTTAGAAGTAATGAAATCAGTATTGGACAACAATTAAAATTAAAATAGAATTCAAGCTAAGTTTTATCATTCCAATTTTCAACTCTTAACTTTGTAAAAAAAGATTTATGATTTATAAACGCAGTAGCGCACTTTTTAATGAGGCTAAACAATATATTGTTGGTGGAGTTAACTCTCCCGTAAGAGCATTTACCGCCGTTGGTGGCGATCCTATTTTTGTCAAACGCGCAAAAGGGGCCTACTTGTACGATGAAGACGATAGACAATTAATAGACTATATCGCATCTTGGGGACCAATGATTCTCGGTCATGCCTTTGAACCTGTGGTAGAGGCTCTGATTGAAGCGACTAAAAAAGGAACATCATACGGCATACCAACAGAATTAGAAACTAAAATCGCCAAACTGGCTATAGAAATGGTACCTCATATTGACAAAATTCGTTTTGTCAATTCAGGAACTGAAGCCTGTATGAGTGCAGTAAGATTAGCGAGGGGTTATACAAGAAAACACAAAATCATAAAATTTGCAGGTTGCTATCACGGTCATAGTGACGCATTCTTAATACAAGCTGGTAGTGGTGCCGTAACCTTTGGAACACCTAATAGTCCTGGCGTTACTCCCGGTACAGTAAAAGATACCTTATTAGCGGCCTACAACAATTTAGATGAAGTCAAATCGATTATTAAAGCTAATGAAGGTGAAATTGCCGCGATTATCATTGAACCTGTTGCTGGAAATATGGGATGTATTATCCCAGAAGAATCATTTATAAAAGGCTTAAGACAAGTCTGTGATGAGCACAATATTCTTTTAATTTTTGACGAGGTGATGACAGGTTTTAGATTGGCTAAAGGTGGTGCTCAAGAAACTTTAAACATAAAAGCTGACTTAGTATGTTTTGGAAAAGTCATTGGTGGTGGTTTACCTGTTGGTGCTTTTGCAGGACCACAGCATATCATGTCTCATCTCGCACCTGAAGGGCCAGTTTACCAAGCTGGAACATTGAGTGGTAATCCACTAGCGATGACGGCTGGTTATGAAACTTTAAAGTATTTGAATAGTCATCCTGAAATATACAAAAGCTTAGAAGAGAAAACTAAATATCTGCATCAAGGAATAGAAAAAGTGTTAAATAAACACGGCGTTGAGCATCAAATTAACCGTTATGGCTCAATGTTGTCTGTTCATTTTACTAACGAACCCGTAAGCGATTTTGAAAGTGCTACCAAAGGCAATAATCAAAAATTTAAAGATTATTTTCACGGGATGTTAGAACAAGGGGTGTATTTACCGCCAAGTGCTTTTGAAAGTTACTTTCTCAACGAGGCGTTAACTTATGAAGATTTGGATAAAACAATTTCAGCTTTAGAAAAAATAGCGGCATCACTTTAATTGCCGATCAAAATAATATCGGTTTTCAACGGTTTTTTTGTTAAATCCTGTGATGAAATTTTGAGTATGTACAAAATCATATTCAGTAATTATGATATTATCATCATTACCTAAAGCGATATGGTGTACCTTAAAATTATAGGCAAATAAGAAAAATGGAATACCAATAGGCAAATTTTTATAATCATACCTAAATGCACCATTTTTCATTTTACCTTCTATGACTTTTGAAAATTTTCGTAATCCATCGGTATAATTGATTTGAAGATGTTCATTGTCTAAAAAGTTAAATTCAACTTTTTCTACATTTTCAGCTTCTTTTAAATCAAAAATCTCTGTGAGAAGTTTAAACTCTCCGTTAGTTCTATACGGATCTATAAAATAGGTTCCATTCATCAAGTGAGCTTGATCTTTGTATAAATAAACATCAGGATTGCCAATAGCTTTACTCACACTTTTGCAAGATGTCAGTTGTGCTATTAAAATTGACAGAAGACAAATTTTTAATATCCGCATATTAAGTTATTTCATTTTGCAAACTCAAGAGTTCTTCAACGTATTTTCGTTCGTTAGACAGTCTTGGTATTTTATGTTGACCGCCTAATTTTTCGTTATTTTTCAGCCAAGTGTAAAACAAACCTGATTTAGCCACGTGTAATTCTAACATTGTCAGCGTGGTATCTTGATTGCGTTTAGCATCATAGTCAGAATTAACGGCTCTTAAGTTGTCATCAAGAGATTGTCTAAATTCGTTTAGTGATTGTGGAGTTTTTTTAAATTCAATGATCCATTCGTGAGCACCTTTGTCTTTACCATCCATAAAAATAGGACCAACCGTATAGTCAACAATTTCAACATCATGTTTTAATGCTGCTTTTTTAAGTGCGTCTTCAGCATTTTCAATAATGAGTTCTTCCCCAAAAACATTAATGTGGTGTTTTGTACGCCCAGTTACTCTAATGCGATAAGGGTTTGTTGAGGTAAACCTCACAGTATCACCAATTTTATAACGCCACAAGCCAGAGTTAGTCGTGATGAGCATTGCGTAGTTTTTGCCAATTTCAACTTGATCTAAGCCAATGGCTTTTTCTTCTTTTTGACCGTAAATATCCATAGGAATAAACTCATAAAAAATACCATAATTCAGCATTAATAACAAATCTTTACTGTCATTTTGGTCTTGCACAGCAAAAAAGCCTTCTGAGGCGTTATAGATTTCGTAATATTTAAAATCATCGTCTGGTATAATGTTTTGATACTGATTCAGGTAGGGGTCAAAGCTCACACCGCCGTGAAAATATACTTCTAAATCTGGCCAAATATCTTTGATGTGTTTAGCGTTGGTTTTTTCTAAAATTTCATTGAGTAACACCAACATCCAAGAGGGAACGCCAGCTAAACTTGTAACGTTTTGTTCAACTGTTTCTTTAATAATGGCAGGCATTTTTTCTTCCCAATCGCCCATTAATGAAACGGAATTACTCGGTGTGCTTGAAAAACTGGCCCAAAGCGGCATATTATCTATCAATAAAGCTGATAAATCTCCAAAAGAGGTGCCGTTGTTGTGATAAATTTCTTTACTACCACCAAGTCTTAAACCTTTACCTATAAATAATTTAGAGTCTTTATTGTTATTTAAATACATACATAACAAATCTTTGCTCGCCGCGTAGTGGTTGTCTTCTAGAGCTTCTTGACTCAAGGGGATAAATTTACTCTTAGCGTTGGTTGTACCGCTTGATTTAGCAAACATTTTAATGGGTGTTGGCCAAAAAATATTAGAAACACCTTGCCGACTTTGCTCTATCTTGTCATAGATATCTTCGTAGGTCACGATAGGCAATCTGTCATTAAAATCTTTATAAGTTTTAATCGATTTAAAATCGTGGATTTTACCGTATTCTGTATCTTTGGCTTTGTCTAAAAGTTCAAATAAAAGTTCGTTTTGAACCTCATTGGGGTATTTTAAAAACAATTCCATTTGATGGATGCGTTTTTTTAAAAACCAAGAAGCAACATTATGAATGATTTGGATGGGCATTAACTCAAATATTAAAAAAGTAAAAATATTAAAAATATGCAATATACAGGTGTTTTACAAAAAATGAAAAGTGAATACCACAAACCTGTTCAATATTACTTGGATTTCAAAGACAGTTTTGTAATAATAAACCAGCTGATTGACAAAAACATAAGCATTACATTTAAAACTTACGAATGCTTGAACTGCCATAAAGACAAAAAAATATTTAGACAAGGTTACTGCTACGATTGTTTTTATGAAGCTCCAGAAGTTGGAGATTGGGTGATAAAACCTGAATTGAGTAAAGCTCATCTCGATGAGGAAGACCGTGATTTAGCCTTTGAAAAACGCGTTCAACTCCAACCACATATCGTCTATTTATCCAATACAGGCAGCGTAAAGGTTGGTGTGACTCGAAAAACTCAAGTCCCTTATCGTTGGATAGATCAAGGCGCACACGAAGCCATTGTCATTTTAGAAACGCCAAACCGCTATTTAGCTGGCATTGCTGAAGTGGCTTTAAAAGAACATATTTCTGATAAAACCAAATGGCGTAGTATGCTTAAAAATGAGATAGAAGATTTGGATTTAAAAGAAATTAAAAACAATTTAAAACAATATTTGCCCGATGAAACCCAAGAATATTTTAAAACAAACGAAGAAGAGTTTAATATTGAGTTTCCTGTCAAACAATATCCTCAAAAGGTTAAAAGCCTCAATCTAACTAAGACTAAAGATTATCAAGGTAAATTGATAGGCATCAAAGGTCAGTATCTCTTATTTGAAGACCAAACCGTATTTAACGTGAGAAGCCACAGTGGTTTTGTTGTGGACTTTAATATATCATAAAAACAAAAAGCCAATTGAAAAATTGGCTTATATTTTATAATGTAATGAGTAGAAAATTTATCTAAAAATCTTCTTTCTCTTTTAAAGACTGAACATATTGCGCTTTCTTGATTAATTGTCTACGCTCAACAGAAGGCTTTGTAAATTCTTTTTTATCTCTCAAGTTTTGAAGCACTTGAGTGTCTCTAAATTTACGCTTTAAACGTTTTAAAGCTCTGTCAATTTTTTCGCCGTCTTTTACTTTTATTATTAACATATTTTACTTTAAATTTTTGAGTTGCAAATATATGAATTTATTTTATTTTGAAAAGGTTTTAAGTTTTTATTCTTTTCAAAGTGATATTTTTTTTTAGAATAAAATCCTTCGGCATAAGTTAATTTTTATCAAAACCCTTGATAATCTAACTAACAATTGTTAGTTTTGATTATTATATTAAAATATGGCTCAATTTTATCCCTTAAAAATCAAAGCAATTGATAAAGCTACTGATGATTGTACAGTAGTGACCTTTGATGTTGATGATAAATTTAAAGAAACGTTTAATTTTCAACCAGGTCAACATTTAACGTTGAAAAAACAACTTGATAACAAAGATGTTCGTCGATCTTATTCACTTTGCAGTAGCCCGTTGGATGAGGAATGGCGAGTAGCAGTTAAGCAAATTCCAGAGGGAAAATTTTCTACTTATATCAATCAAAATTTAAAAGTTGGTGATCAATTAGAGGTGATGCCACCGAGCGGACTCTTTGGGGTGAAGCCTGAAAAGAAAGCTTCTAAAAATTACGTCTTTTTTGCTGCAGGAAGTGGTATAACACCAATTTTATCGATGATTAAAACCCATCTCGCTGTTGAGCCGAATTCAAAATGTCAGCTATTTTATTTGAATAAGAATGCAAAATCTATTATATTTAAAGAGGAGTTAGAACAACTGAGAAATAAGTTCTTTGGCAGATTTGAATTATTTTATTTTTTGACCCGAGAACACCGCGATATCGAATTGTTTAATGGAAGGTTTACGCCCGAAAAAATTAAACAACTCAGCGAAACGCTTTTAGATGTTGAAAATATTGACGAATGTTTTATTTGTGGTCCTGAACAAATGATTTTTATGATTCGCGATGAACTTTCAAAACGAGGTTTGTCTAGAGATCATATCCATTACGAACTTTTTGTTTCTGGCCTTTCAGAAGCAGATAAACAACGCGTAGATAAAGCCAGACAACGACAAAAAGGCGATACACAAATTACCATTTTAGACGGCGGAAAAGAATTTCATTTTGACATGTCAAAAGAAGACGATAATATTTTGGACGCCGCCTTAGCTGCTGGAGCAGATTTGCCTTTTGCCTGTAAAGGCGGAGTTTGCAGTACCTGCAAGTGCCAATTAAAAGAAGGTCAAGTCGAGATGAAAGTCAATTATGCCTTAGAAAAAGAAGAAGTAAAAAATAATTATATTTTAAGTTGCCAAGCCATACCAACAACAGCCAAAGTGGTTGTTGATTTTGATGTTTAATAAAACTAATATGAAATGAGTGCAAAAGAAATTAAGAACCTTGAAGACATTTTTGAAGCTAAAATTGCTCGAGATGAGAAGATAGAACCTAAAGATTGGATGCCCGAGAAATACAGAAAAACTCATATTAGACAAATTTCTCAACATGCGCATTCAGAAATTGTTGGGATGCTACCTGAAGGTAACTGGATTACTCGAGCACCTTCGTTGAGACGTAAAGTTGCCCTTTTAGCTAAAGTTCAAGATGAAGCCGGGCACGGATTATATTTGTATTCCGCTTGTGAAACGCTAGGTATTACGCGTGAGGAACTTTTTGAACAATTGCATTCTGGAAAAGCTAAATATTCGAGTATTTTTAATTATCCAACTTTAACTTGGGCAGACATCGGAGCCATCGGTTGGTTGGTTGACGGCGCAGCAATCATTAATCAAGTGCCATTGTGTAATACTTCTTTTGGGCCTTACGCTCGTGCTATGGTGAGAGTTTGTAAAGAAGAAAGTTTTCACCAAAGACAAGGTTATGAAATTATGATGACTTTGTGCAACGGTACTCAAGAGCAAAAAGATATGGCGCAAGATGCGCTTAATCGTTGGTGGTGGCCATCATTAATGATGTTTGGTCCAACTGATGATGAATCTACGCACACTGAACAATCTATGAAATGGAAACTGAAACGCAAAACCAATGATGAACTCCGTCAACAATTTATTGACCAAACTGTCCCGCAAGCTGATATTCTGGGTTTAAAAGTTCCTGATGAAGATTTGAAATATAACAACGAAACAGGCCATTATGATTTTGGTGAGATAGATTGGAGTGAGTTTTGGCAAGTTGTTAAAGGTTACGGTAAGTGCAATAAAGAAAGACTCAATGCAAGAAAAAGTGCTTGGAATAATGGCCAATGGGTAAGAGAAGCCGCTATGGCCTATTCGGATAAGAAAGACAAGCTTCAAGCGAAACAGACAGGGTAATTAATTATAAATTAATTTTAGAATTGATAAATAAAATTAAAAATATGAAAGTAGAGAGTATAACTAATAAAAGATTCCTTCCCTTTGGGAAGGTTAGGATGGGCTTATGAAAAAAGATTGGCCCCTTTGGGAAGTATTTGTAAGAAGTAAAAATGGACTAGAACATCGCCATTTTGGAAGTCTTCACGCACCTGATGCTGAAATGGCACTCAACAACGCCCGTGATGTTTACACCCGAAGAAAAGAAGGTGTAAGCATTTGGGTGGTAGAATCAAAATATATCAAGGCTTCTAATCCTGACGACAATTCAGAATTATTTGACCCCGCTGATGATAAAGCGTATCGCCATCCCACATTCTACGATTTGCCTGATGATGTTGAACACATGTAAAACTTAACTTGATGAACAATCAAAATCTTACACATTATTTATATAGTTTAGCAGATAACGCCTTGATTTTAGGTCAACGTTTATCTGAACTTTGCGGTCATGGGCCTACTTTAGAAACCGATATTGCACTCACCAATATTGCACTTGATTTGTTAGGTCAAACCCGTTCTTATTACCAATATATTGCTAATCTATCACACGAAAATTTATCAGAAGACGATGTTGCTTTTTTAAGAAAAGAACACGAATATAGAAACGTTTTATTAGTTGAACAGCCTAATACAGATTTTGCATACGTCATTACAAGACAATATTTTTTTGATGTTTTTCATTTTATGATACTAGAAAAACTTCAAAATTCTAAAGATCTTAATCTTAAAGCTATCGCCCAAAAAAGCATTAAAGAAGTAAGCTATCACAAGCGTTTTTCTGGCGATTGGCTCAAACGACTTGGTGATGGCACAGCGCTGAGCCAGGAAAAAGTTCAAAATGCGGTCAACGATTTATGGGTGTTTACAGAAGAATTATTTGAGACCTCAAAAGTCGATCAATCAGTATTAAAAGAATTAGATATAGAATTTTCGGAAACCTTTAAATTAGATTATTATAAAATAATATCTTCTACAATAGAAGAAGCTGAGCTTAATGTCCCAGAAGTGACTTATTTTCAAGAAGGCGGTAAACAAGGTATTCACTCTGAACATATGGGTTATATTTTAGCAGAAATGCAATATATGCAAAGAACATATCCTGATATGAAATGGTAAATTGATGTCAAAAAATTCAGATATAAATAACAAACTACTTCCAATACTCAAGGCTATTCCTGATCCTGAAATTCCTGTTTTGTCTATTATTGATTTAGGTGTTGTCCGTTCAGCAAAACTGGAAGATAATAAAGCCAAAGTAAAAATCACACCAACATATAGTGGCTGTCCTGCAATGGATGTGATTGGAGATGATATCAAAAAAGCTTTAAAAGACAACGGGTTTGAACCCAGTGTTGAACTCGTTTTATCACCGGCATGGACTACAGATTGGATGACTAATGAAGGAAAAGCTGCCTTAAAAAAATACGGTATTGCTCCGCCAATGGATGCTACTTCAGACAAAAAAGCGTTGTTAGGTGAAGCAAAAATTATACCCTGTCCACAATGTGAATCTACTAATACCAAACTCGTGAGTCAATTTGCTTCTACAGCTTGTAAAGCTATGTTTAAATGCGAAGACTGTGAAGAAACATTTGACTACTTTAAATGTTTGATTTAAAGTTTAGACACTAACAGCTGTCCCTGAAGCGACAACCATAAGCATACCATTACCTATAGTTTCATAATCTAAATCTATGCCGACTACAGCATTAGCGCCCAGTAATTGTGCTTTCTCTTTCATTTCTTGTATGGCTGTATCTTTAGCTTCTTTCAAGACTTTTTCGTAAGATGAAGATCGTCCACCGACAATATCAGTAATACTTGCAAAAAAGTCTCTAAAAACATTAGCACCAATAATGGTTTCTCCAGAAACAATACCGTGATAGTTGTTAATTTTTCTACCGTCTAATGTGTTTGTTGTTGAAATTATCATATCAAAAAATTTATCTACTATAGTTTGGTGATTCTTTAGTAATAGTGACGTTATGAGGATGACTTTCATTAATCCCAGATGAGGTTATTTTAACAAATCTTCCTTTTGTTTTAAGCTCTTCAATAGAAGCTGCGCCACTATAGCCCATTCCAGCTCTTAGACCACCTATAAATTGATTCATACTTTCATATAATTCACCTTTATATGGTACTCGGCCAACAATACCTTCGGGAACTAATTTTTTAATATCATCTTCTACGTCTTGAAAATAACGGTCTTTAGATCCTTTGCTCATGGCTTCTATAGATCCCATGCCGCGATAAGATTTGTATTTTCTTCCATCGTAAATTATAGTTTCACCTGGTGATTCTTTAGTTCCGGCAAGAAGAGAACCCAACATCACACAATCAGCTCCAGCAGCAATAGCTTTAGGGATATCACCGGTATAACGAATACCTCCATCAGCAATTACAGGAATGTCTGAGTCTTTTAAAGCCTCATAGACTTCCATAACAGCAGATAACTGTGGGAAACCAACACCAGCAACAACACGTGTAGTACAAATAGAGCCTGGGCCAATACCTACTTTTACGGCATCTGCACCAGCTTCAACAAGATATTTTGCGGCTTCACCCGTAGCAATATTACCTACTATGACATCGACATTAGGAAATTGTTTTTTAATGTTTTTTAATACATCTACAACGCCTTTGGTATGACCATGAGCTGTATCAATTATTAAGGCATCAACTCCTGCATTTATTAAAGCCTCTGCTCGTTTTGTAGCATCTAGAGTAACACCAATAGCTGCAGCAACCCTTAATCTGCCGTACTCATCTTTATTGGCTAGTGGTTTCTGTGTCAGTTTAGTAATATCTCTAAATGTGATTAAACCCACTAATTCATTGTCACCTTTAACAACTGGCAATTTTTCAATTTTATATTTTTGGAGAATGACCTCGGCTTCTTTTAGTGATGTTCCTTCTTTAGTTGTGACAAGGTTTTCTTTTGTCATAACTTCCGCTACATCTTTTTCATCGTCGTTTTCAAAACGTAAATCTCTGTTGGTCACAATGCCAACGAGTTTGTTATTTTGGTCAACAACTGGAATACCACCTATGCTATGCTCTTTCATAGATTGTTTGGCATCTTTAACTTTTGCATTAGCATGAAGTGTTACAGGGTCTATAATCATACCACTCTCAGCACGCTTTACCTTTCTTACTTTTAAGGCTTGAGCTTTTATACTCATGTTTTTGTGTAATACCCCAATACCTCCTTCTCTAGCTATAGCTATGGCCATTCTAGATTCTGTAACGGTATCCATAGCAGCAGACACTATAGGTACATTTAAAGTGATGTTTTTGCTTAACCGAGTTTTAATACTAACGTCTCTTGGTAAAACTGCAGAATAGTTAGGGACTAAAAGAACGTCGTCGTATGTATAACCTTCGAATTGAATTTTAGAATAAGATGAATCCATTTTATGGCTTTCTTTGCAAAATTAAATCATTGCGAAGACATTGCGCATTAAATCCTATTTTTTATTAAATTTTTAAAGTTTTACTTGATAAATGAGATTTAGTTTAATACCGTCTAATTAAAACTACTGTGTCTGAGTTTTTACAGTGGAGAAGCTATGACTGTCATAATTCCTAATGAAGTGTGTTTTTCTTTTAGTTGTTGAGGCAAAAACATGAGTTTACCGAGTACAAACCTGAAAAATTCTTCTTCCATATTTTTGCTCCAATTGATGTTTTTTTCTTCCATTTTGCTCATCCAAAACAGGACGTAAGAATCCATGCTGCCATAAGTCAGTTTTTTATTAACCTTCCAGCCACTTTTGTTGAGCAATAACTCAAGATTATGAGGAGAAAAGAGAGAAGTATGTCTTGGTGTATGCCAACCAGCCCAATATTTCCCGAATTTTCGCCTAGAAGTCGAGTCAAAATTCGGGACTTCTATCACGAGCTTTGTATCGGATTTTGAGATTGTCTTTAGGTAGGTTAAATTTTTAATTGGTGTGTAATCGTGTTCAAGGTAGTGCCACATCGTGATGACGTCTGGATGGATATTTTGAGGTAAATCTGAAATTTCTCCTACCAATAAATCCAAATTTTGAAAGAAATCTTTTTGATTACGCCACCCGTTATCGCTAAAATCAATTCCAACGGCTCTGCATCCCAATTGGTCATAACAGGTTTTTAAAAAACTGGGTTGTCCACACCCAATATCAAGAATCAAAGCATTGTTGTTGATTTTTTTAGCTTTTTTTAGTTGCTTGAGTTTTTTCAAATCTTGTTTTTGCTGACTTTTTTTAACTATAGATTTGTATTTTCCCCATGCCTCTGCGCCCCTGTAAGGTAAATAATGAGAAGTATAATAACGGCGTAGTTCAGTTTGAGATACTCTAGGGTTTAAAAAAACAAAATTGCAGTCTAAACATTGATGAAATTCAAAGTTGCTGTCTTTTTCATCATGCATTTGTGCAGTTGTAGATATAAAAAATTTAATTTCTTTAGAATTACAAATAGGGCAGCAAACAAAGCGAGAAAGTGTTTTTGAGTTATTCGTCAATTTTTTGTTTTCTTATTTTTAGCACTATAGCGACGTTGCTCGTTGAGTTCTTCTTGTAATTTCAATTCTTCTTCAGAAATAACTTTTTTGAATGAAGGGTGTTGTTCAATTGCATATTCTATCTTTTCAACAATATCATCAATACTATCGTTTTTATAATCGATTTCTAAAGGGGCTTTAATAAGCATGGATTGTAGAATTCCTCGTTTTTTAATATTAATTCCTTTTTTGTCAAATGATCGTCTAAAACCGTCAATTACTATTGGTATCACAATAGGTTCATATTTTTTAATAATATGAGCTGTGCCTTTTCTAATGGGTTTCCATGGTTTGGTTGTACCTTGAGGAAACGTTATGACCCAGCCGTCATTTAAAGCTTTGCCAATGTTTGAAATATCACTAAACTTCACCTGCCTATTGACTTCTTTCCCGGCGGCACGCCAAGTTCTATCTATACTTACAGAACCCGCATAAGTTAAAAGTTTAGGTAAAAAACCTCCTTTCATCGTTTCTTTTGCAGCAACGTAATATATGTTAAGCTTAGGGTCCCACAAATATCCTACATTTTTAATTGAATCCACGCGGCCGCTTAAACTTGCATTGAACACATGATACATAGCGACAACGTCTGCAAAATAGGTTTGATGATTTGAAACGAACAACACTTTTCGGTCAGGTAGCGCTTTTATGATTTCCGAGCCTTCAATTTGTAGTTGATTAAATCCAGAATACCTGCGATGGGTCAATACGCCCAAACAACGAATTAGCCACTTTTTTAAAAAGAGATAATGCCCAAAAGGATTTTGCTTAAATAAGCCCATATATCTAAATTAACTCACAAATATACTAAATGATTATAATTAGTGTGTTTTGGAGACTTTTCCTTTCATTTTTTAATCACTTTAGTAATTGATTTAATTGTTTTAAATCTTCCTGGCTAAACATTCGGTAATTACCTACAGGAATATCTAAACTGATGTGCATTATCCTAATTCGTTTTAAAGCAATAACCCTATAGTTTAAAGCCTCACACATTCTCCTTATTTGTCTATTCAAGCCTTGAGTTAAAATAATTTTAAAAGTATTTTGGTTGACCTTTTCAGCTTGACAGGGTCGGGTAGTGGTATCTAAAATTTTAACTCCTTTTTGTATGTTGTCTAAAAAGGACTGAGTTACGGGCTTGTTGACCTTGACCACATATTCTTTTTCGTGATAATGTCTTGCTCGAAGTATTTTATTGACAATTTCACCATCATTTGTTAAAAAAATTAAGCCTTCACTCATTTTATCTAATCGACCAACAGGATATATTCTTGTGGGATAATTGATGTAATCAATAATATTATCTTTTTCAACCCCTGTATCTGTAGTACATACAATGCCTTTAGGTTTGTTGAAAATCATATAAACCTTTTCATCTTCTTCTGCTTTTACAAGCTTATTATCTACTTTTACCACGTCGTTTTCCTGGACTTTTGTTCCCATTTCTGGAAGCTTATCATTGATAAGGATACGGTTTTGAAGCAGCAGCTTGTCTGCTTCTCTTCTTGAACAATAGCCGACTTGGCTCAAATATTTGTTAATTCTAATCGGAAATTTCATCAGGTTTGTAAAAAGTTTAGAATAGCATTATCTACGGATTTTGTATATAAAGAATGTCCAGCGCCTTCAGTTATTATCAACTGAGACTGTTTTAAAGATTTGTCAATTAATATAGCTTCTTCGTAAGGTACAACTTTATCGTATTTATCATGAATTACTAAAGATGGAATTTGAATTTGCTCACCAAACTTAACCATTGAAAATTCACTAAAGGTATAGCCGTAACGTTCTTTAAAATAATTTTGAGTTGCCTTCATAAATGAATCACTTAGCCCTAATATTTTTTGAAATCCATTCATCACCCTTTGCATTTCAGAAGGTGAGCCCAGTAAAACCATTTTAGAAATATTTGAATCCTGTTGTTTGTGTTGATTAAAAATACAAGTCATGGCTCCAACGCTGTGACCAATTAAGAAATCAGGCTTATAGTGATTTATCATTTTTTGCAAAACTTCGCTATAAATAGGGACATTAAGAATGTTTCCTTCGGAATACCCATGAGCGGGCGCATCAAAAGCTTTGATATCATAATTTTGAGTTTTTAACTTTGTTATCAAGTCTTTCCAGCGATAAGTATGGCTATCCCAACCATGTATAAGTAAAACCTTAGAACCATTTCCTGGCCAATGATAGGTTTGAATTTTTATTTTTTTAAAATCAATAATTTTAGATTGATGTGTTTTGAGATAATCTTTTTGATGAGGTTTTACAAATCCAGCACGAGGCGTGCAAAAAAACATAAAAGCTTTATGAATTGCCTTTTGTGGCTTGATTTTGTTCAAAGCCATTAAACGAAGTCCCATAAGTTTGGGAAGAAAAGATTGAATCATTTTTTTAACCACCTGTACTAGCTTTTGAAGTTTGCCATTTCTCAACTTCCTTTAAAGCCATAGCTTCGTCAGTCCAGCCTAAAATCTCGATCTCTGAAGTTTTATCATAATTTAAAAACCACTCGCCAATAATTTCTCTTATTTTAGGGTGATTTTGAGATAAGTCTTTAAAGTTTTTGATGTTTAGAGTTTGATATTTTTCCTCTACAGGAATGCCTAAAATTTTGTTGTCTATTTCACCACCATCTTTCATTTTTAGAAGTCCGATAGGTTTTACTGAAATAATTTGACCAGTTCTTAGCGGTTTACCAAAGATCAAGACATCTAAAGGGACACCATCGCCATCTTGATTTTTGTTCATAACTGTTGAGGGAATAAAACCGTAATTTACGGGGTAACCTAAAAATTGGATATTACGAGGAGCACCGTTTAAAGTATCTTGTTCAAAGCGATTATTTAAGGGATTGTATTCAATTTTATTGTTTGTACCGACTGGAATTTCAACAACTGCTTGTAAATCATTTTTTTGATCAAAACTATTTAACTCAGCATAGTCTATACTTTTTGAGCTACATGAGATTAATAAAAGAATAGTAATTAAGAGGAGTAATTTATTCTTCAACATTATCTTCAGCTTCAAAGTTTAACCAAAATCTATTAATTTTAGCATCATCGGGAATCATAGTAGATTTGATATCTGCTTCTAAATCAAAACGTACATCACCCGGCAAAACCTTTCTGTCAAAAGACACAAAAGCGTTTAAATCTTCAAGTGAAATAATGATTGATTTTAATGAACTTTGAATATTATCAATGTTGTGGTGCTTTTTAACCTCGGCAAAACTTGACCCTATAGTAATTCCATTATCTGTTTTGTATTTGTCACTCAAAACACGAATGCTCTTGATATGAGATAGCGAATCTAATGCGCCATGTGGTTTGATAGTTAGGATTTGTTCAGCTCTAGCGGAAGTATTAAAAACCTTGACTTCACCAACGGTAGATGATATAGTGCCACCATAGGCATTTTTAGGGCTAACATTAACAACTGAATCTGATTGAAGTAAAGATTTAATTTCATGTATTTTAGTTGTGTTATTTAAATTACCAAGTTGGTTTTTAGCAATTAAAAATTTGTTGTCTTTTTCGCAGCTTGTTAAGACTAGAAGCATTATAAGAAGCGATAAATATTTCATAAGTTAAATTTTTTCAAAAATAAAGATTTGATTAAAAACTAAACGACCATTTTGTGAAAGATAAATAAAGTTTTAAACAGCTTTAGATTACAGTATACATGTTAAGATTTTACTTTTTCTGATTTAAGGTCTTCTTTATGTTTCTCAACTGGACTTCCAAATAAAATTTTCCAAACCATTTTAAGAGATTTAGCACGCCACATATCTTTAAAAACTTCAATCCATTCATGAAAAACCAAGTAAACTGGGTTATATGAATTCACTGGTTTTGTTATGCCGTAAACAGGCTTTTCTTCTTCTTCCTGGAATGTGCCAAACAGTCTATCCCAAAGAATTAAGGTAGAACCGTAATTTTTGTCTATATATTTTTCGTTTGTTGAATGGTGGACTCTATGGTGAGATGGCGTCGTAAAAACATACTCAATTGGTTTAGGTAGTTTTTTTATCAATTCAGTGTGTAACCAAAATTGATAAAGCACTTCAAGCTGATGCACAATTAAAAATACTAAAGGATGAAACACCATTAATATAACTGGAAGAAAAAACACCAATTTTAAGTTTTGTGTCCAAGATAAACGAAATGATACAGAAAAATTATAATGCTCTGATGAATGATGAACCACATGAGTAGACCACCAAAAACGTTGTTCATGAGCAATACGGTGAGACCAATATCTAAAGAAATCTAAAGCAACAAAACACAATAAAAAAGACCACCATTCAACAGGAAGTTTGATAGGTGCAAGATTATAAAACAGTAAAAAAAACATGAATACACCAACTTTCATAAAGCTATTGAGAATAATATTCACCAGCCCAATAGAAAGTGATGCTAAGAAGTCTTTACCTGAATACAGGTTTAAGTTATTTTTTTTTCCTAAATAATATTCTAAACCTACAAAGAAGAACATCAAAGGGGCTACAAACCAAATAATAGTAGTGAAATCGTAATTCTGAATGTCCTCTAAAGTAAGCTTATTTTCTGACATAAATTTTTTGATGTGCAAAACTACAAATCCAATATTAGCTCAACGAAGATTTATGAAATAAAATAGGAAATAAACATAGTATTTTTTATTTGAATAGTTTAGCTGATGAAGTTCAGTTTTAAAGAATTTAATATTTTTTCCAAGTTAGCGAAAGGTGCTAAACAAATCAATTTCTTTACTTTTGCAAATATGAAATACGAAAGATTAACCAAAGAGCAATTTGAAGAATTGCATCAGGAATTTATCAATTTTCTTGCCACACAATCTATTACTGCTGAAGAGTGGGCAGACATTAAAAAAAACAAACCCGAAGTCGCTGAAGAAGAACTCGATATTTTTAGCGATTTGGTTTGGGAAGGTGTGCTTAAAAAAGTAGAATATCTCGAACATATTTCAGCTAAATATATGTTTTTGTTCAGATTTACTGAAGTTCAAATTGATTTGATAAAAATAGAACTCAAGCATCCAGATATTGACATCACCACACAAGATGGCTACCAATGGCTTCAAAATAATTTGCTTGCTGATGAAGTCGAAATTCACGAAGCCACAAAAGCCTTGAGTGATGATAGAAATAAAGATATCTTTGCATTGATCAAACAAGGGACAAACATCACAAAAGGCGAGTTGTTCAACTATTTTAATAAGTGGATAAACGCCCAAAAATAAAAACTAATTAATGGCTCAAAAACCCGCTATACCAAAAGGCACAAGAGATTTTAACGCTGAGGAACTCGCGAAGCGAAATTATATTTTTGATACGGTGAAACGTCAGTTTCAACTGTTTGGATTTCAACCTATTGAAACCCCGAGTTTTGAAAAGTCATCAACCCTGATGGGAAAATATGGCGACGAAGGCGATCGGTTGATTTTTAAGATTTTAGATTCGGGAGATTATTTAAAAAAAGTCGATCATAAACTTTATGAAACCAGAGATGCAACACAAATTACTTCTAAAATTTCAGGTAAAGCTTTACGTTACGACTTAACAGTACCATTTGCAAGATATGTCGTGCAACACCAACACGAATTGAATTTTCCGTTTAAACGTTTTCAAATTCAGCCAGTTTGGCGTGCAGATCGTCCGCAAAAAGGACGTTTTAGAGAATTTTACCAATGTGATGCTGATGTGGTCGGTAGCCAAAGTTTATGGCAGGAAGTCGAGTTTGTACAACTTTACGATGCTGTGTTTAATCAATTGCAATTAAAGGGTACGACTATAAAACTCAACAACAGAAAAGTGTTAAGCGGTCTGGCAGAAATTATTGGTGAATCTGATAAGCTGGTCGATTTTACTGTGGCTCTTGACAAGCTTGACAAAATCGGTAAGGACAAAGTGATTGAAGAAATGTTGGAACGTGGTATTAATCAACAAGCCCTTGAAAAACTCAATCCTATTTTTGAATTACAAGGTGATGTACAAACCAAGCTCAACCAAATTAAAACTTTATTATCATCATCAGACATTGGTTTAAAAGGTGTAGAAGAATTAGAATTTATCGTCAATCAAACCAGTGAGTTAGACTTAAAAGCCTGTCAGTTAGATTTTGATGTCACATTAGCACGAGGTTTAAATTATTATACCGGTGCTATTTTTGAAGTTCAAGCGCCAAAAGGCGTCAAAATGGGTTCCATTGGTGGTGGTGGTCGATACGATGATTTGACTGGAATTTTTGGACTTAAAGATTTAAGTGGCGTTGGTATTTCTTTTGGATTGGATAGAATATTTTTGGTAATGGAAAGCTTGAATTTATTTCCAGAAAATCTTGTCAAAAATGAACGTTTGTTATTTATCAACTTTGGTGAAAATGAAGCTCACCATTCCATTAAGTTGATTACAGCACTAAGAAATAATGGCATAGCAGCGGAATTGTATCCCGATGCGGATAAAATGAAAAAGCAAATGACTTTTGCCAATAAAAACGAATATCAATACGTGGCTTTACTTGGAGGGAGTGAAATTCAAAACGAAAATTTGACGCTAAAAAATATGATTACAGGCGAACAAGAACAAGTTCCACAATCGGATTTGGTCTATGCGATGACTGCAAAACTTAAAAATTAATATGAAAAAAACCATTGCCATCGCTATGGGCGGCTATACCAGTGAATGTGATGTTTCCATACAAAGTGGAGAAAATGTTTACGAACATCTTAAAAACGATTATAATGTATACCAAGTGCGAATTTTAAAAGACGATTGGTATATCTGGCACGACGCCCAAAAATACCCTATTGATAAATCTGATTTTTCCGCAATCATTGATGGCCAAAAAATCACTTTTGATGTTGTGTTTAATACCATTCACGGTACGCCAGGCGAAGATGGATTGATACAAGGTTACTTACAAAATTTAAACATCAAACAAACCGCAGCTGAGTATTACAATGCGGCATTAACTTACAACAAACGCGATTGCATCAGTGTTTTAAAAGCTTATGGCGTTCCAACTGCCGAAAATTATTTTTATAACAAAGGTGATACAATAGATATTGAAGCAATTATTAAGAAAGTTGATTTACCTTGTTTTGTAAAAGCCAATCGCGCAGGAAGTAGTTTTGGAATAACAAAAGTTAAAACCAAAGAAGAAATTCCAGAAGCGATAAAACACGCCCTAAAGGAAGACGATGAAGTGATTATTGAATCCTTTTTAGATGGTCGAGAAGTTTCCGTTGGGGTGATAAATTATAAAGGAGAAGTTAAAGCTTTGCCTGTCACAGAAATTATTTCAGAAAATGAATTCTTTGATTTTGAAGCTAAATATTACGGCAAATCTCAAGAAATCACACCAGCTAATTTAACCGATACGCAAACCCAAAGGGTTCAAGACTTGGCGGTTAAAATTTTTAAAATTCTAAAAATGAAAGGTTTGACACGCTCGGAGTTTATTTTTCACAATGGTCAACCTCATTTATTAGAAGTTAATGCCTGTCCAGGTTTAACCAAAGCCAGTATTTTACCTCAACAAGCTGAAGCTGCTGATATTTCTTTAAAAGAATTGTTTAGCAATGCTATAGAGATGGCTTAAGTTTTATTACTTGGAATTTTATGACAAATCTGGCTTAGGGATAGTAGCGACATCCCACGCCATAAGCGTGGATATAGCGGATAGCCCGACCGCGCTGCAAGCGTGTTAAGCACCAAAACTAAACTATTTTAGATTTCTTTATAGGTCTTTTATTTTTAGTATCTTTACCTCAAAAGCTTTGTTATGAAACGTGCGGTTTTTCCTGGTTCTTTTGATCCTTTAACGATAGGGCATTACGATATTATTTGTCGTGGAATGACTTTATTTGACGAAATAATCCTTGCCATAGGCGTGAATGCCAATAAAAAATATATGTTTAACTTAGAACAACGCAAGCAGTTTTTGATTGACACTTTTAAAGATGAACCTAAAATAAAAGTCGATACTTATAAAGGTTTAACTGTGGACTATTGTATTGAAAAGGAAGCTGATTTTATCTTAAGAGGTTTGCGTAATCCCGCTGATTTTGAGTTTGAAAAAGCCATTGCACATACCAACAGAAAATTACAGAAAATAGAAACTGTATTCTTGCTCACTTCAAGTGGTAAAAGCTATATTTCGTCTTCAATTGTGAGAGATGTTATCAGGAATGGCGGTGATTATACCGTTTTGGTGCCAGATAGTGTTAGGGTTTAAACCAAATTGCTTTTTTAAAGTCTTACTTCAAAATTATTTGTATTGAATTTTATTCGTTTTAGCTTATTTATAGCTTTTCTTTTATTTCCTGTTATCTTTTATAGTCAAAATATTAGTGTAAGTTCAAACGCTTTTTCTGACCAGCAACTTATTGAAGATGTTTTATTTGACACCAATTGTGTAGATAATATCAATGTAACCAACACAGTTTCTGGCAATTTTTCTAATGGCGAATTAAGTTATGGCTTTTTTGATGCCAACAACCTTAACTTTCCTTTTGATAATGGCATTGTTTTATCCACTGGCAGATTGAGTAATGTTCCTGGACCCAATAATTCTTTAAGTGATGATGACGCGCCCAATTGGTCGGGCGATCAAGATTTAGAAAATAGTCTCGGCATTACTAACACTATTAACGCTACAATTTTTGAATTTTCTTTTGTACCGCAAGCCAATAGTATAAGCTTTCGATACATATTTGCTTCCGAAGAATATCGAGAAAACAACTCTTCAACTTGTAATTTTTCTGATGCATTTGCTTTTTTGATTCGGCCTGTTGGCGGACAGTTTCAAAATTTAGCACTTGTCCCTGGCACTAACACACCTGTTCAAGTGACCACAGTGAGACCTGAAATACCAGGTGCTTGTGATGCGATTAACGAAGAGTTTTTTGGTCAGTTTAATGATGTTGATGCACCTATAAACTTTAATGGACAAACCGATATTTTAACCGCAGAAAGTGATGTTATTGCTGGTCAAACTTATGAAATCAAATTAGTGATTGCCGATGAAACTAACTTTAGGTTTGATTCTGCTGTTTTTATAGAAGGCAATAGTTTTAATGTAGGCGTAGATTTGGGTCAAGACGAAACACTTTGTCAAGGTGAAACCTTAAACCTTCAAGTGGTTAACGATGAAGTTACAGCGATTAGGTGGTTTTTTGATGGTCAATTGATTAATGATACCGATGACAATATTACCGTTTCTGAAGCTAATTTTGGCGCAGGTCAATACACTGTAGAAGCAGATTTGCCAAGTGGTTGCACGGCTATTGATGAAGTTCAAATCAGTTTTGATCAAATTACTTTACCACAAAATTTAAACCTTTCGACCTGTGTTGACACCAATGGATTTGGAGTCTTTAATTTGTTTGATGTGAATAGTCAAATAGATGATAGTTTGCAAATATTAAACTTTTATTTAACTCAAAACGCAGCTGAATCGGGTGTGAATCCTATTCAAAATCCTAATACGTTTCAAAATACAACGTCTAACCAAAATATTTTTGTTCGCGTCTTGAACGCTAATAATTGCACTGCTGTTGAAAGTGTTCAGTTGAGTGGAAATACTCAAGTTTTTGAAGAAATTATGTTTACAGTTTGCCCTGTCCAAGAAACCAGTCCGACATCTTTTACCAATCAAGCCATTCAAAATCAAGTTTTAAGTGCTCTGGAGATTCAAGGTCAAAATATAGATTTATATTTTTCAGAAAACGATGCCATTAGCCAAATCAATTCAATTAATACTGGTTTTATAGAAATAGAAACTGAGCTTTTACCTTTAACAATTTTTGGGCGTATTGAAAACGCTGGATTGTGTTTAGGCCTTGTCCCAATTGTTCTTCAAAAAATAGATGCTCCTATTTTTAGTAATGTTGAATCTGATTTTTTAATTTGTGAAAATTCTGATGACAATGTAATGCTTGATGCCAGTTTAGTGAATGCACAAGGGGAAATATTTTATGAATGGAATACCGGAGAAACTACAGATAGTATTCAAGTGAATGAAGCAGGCAGTTTT
The DNA here is from genome assembly GCA_041694175.1 of Bacteroidales bacterium. Taxonomy (GTDB): domain Bacteria; phylum Bacteroidota; class Bacteroidia; order Flavobacteriales; family Flavobacteriaceae; genus Psychroflexus. Next base: position 8,533 of record JASMTR010000077.1, on the reverse strand, counting down.
AGTGTCGAGGTCACAAGCGTTCAAATGATTGACGGTGTTGAAGTGGTTTGTACAAATACTAAAAATTTTAGTGTAGAGGCATCAAGTTTACCTGAAGTAAGTTTTACACAAAACGGTTTTGCGGGAAATGGACAAGTTGTAATCAATGCCCAAGGCAGTGGCAATTATGAATTTGCGTTAAATAATAGTGGTTTTACAAACTCCAATACATTTGATATTAGTCAAATTGAAAATACCATTATTGTTAGGGATAAAAATGGCTGTGGTGAAGTGACTTTGAATTTTATAGCACTTCAAATCCCTGATTTCTTTACACCAAATAATGATGGGATTAATGATTTTTGGCAAATTAAAGGCATCAGACAAAGCGAAAATGATGTTAAGAATATTTTTATATTTGACAGGTACGGCAAATTGCTTGATAATATTTCGCCCTTACTAATTGGCTGGGACGGCACATATAATGGCAGACAAATGCCTTCTCAAGATTATTGGTATAAAATTGAAATGAATTCTGGACAAAGTGTTTCTGGACATTTTACGCTAAAGCGGTAAAGTTCTATGTAGATTAATCTTTTAATCGGCTAATGCTTAACCCATCTCTAATTGGTAATAACACCGTTTCTAATTGTGAATGCGTAATGAGTTTTTCATTATAAGCCCTTAGAGCCAAAGTGTCTTCATCATTGATTTGAGGGTTGACGACTTTGCCGTCCCAAAGCACATTATCAGATAAAATAACGGCTTTAGAATTAAGCTTTGGTAAAACCAAATCTAAATACAAACTATAATTTTGCTTATCGGCATCAATGAATACTAAATCAAATTTAGCATCAATCTTAGGAATAATATTTTGGGCATTTCCTAAATGGGCTTTGATGTTTTGATAAAATGGAGAGTTTTTAAAATGTTTTTGCTGAATGTTAACCAACTCTTCATTGATATCAATAGTGTGTAACACGCCATCTTTTGTTAAACCTTCAGCAAGACAAAGGCTTGAATATCCAGTGTATGTACCAATTTCTAAGATACAATTTGGTGCCACAATTTTTGATATTAAACTTAGCAACCTGCCTTGATAAGCACCACTAAGCATTCGAGGTTGAAGCACTTTTTGCCAAGTTTCTTTGGCAAGGGCTTTTAGGAATTTTGGCTCATTTCCGCTGTGCTCGATACTGTAAGCCTCTATACTTTTGTCAATTATTTTCATTAAAACCAATACGTTTATAAAAATCAGATTTTAGTTTTTTGTCTTCGCCAAATAGCCAAGTCACCACATTATCACTCCATATTTCATCTCGTTGTTTAGCTGAAATGATATCCTGCTCAACAGCCAAATCTAAAAGTTTACCTGGATAAGACGATTGGGGTTCACTTTCCATTTCTCCCAATGGATATGGGTCATCAAGACCAGTGATGATTTGTTTGCACTTTTGGTTTTCTAATAGAAGCTGAAAGGATTTGGTGTCGTGCACGAGTGTATCAAAGAAAATATTTTTATGTCCTACAGATTTTCGCGGATGGACTTTGCCTTCAAATAAATCTGGTCGACCGTCAAAACCCTGAATTCTTCGTCCTAAATTGATTTGTGCTAATTGTCCGCCGTGGGCAAAGCAAACCCGCATATTTGGAAATTTGTCGGGATAACCGTTAAGGGTTAAAAAGTGATACGCATCTGCACATTGCGCTAGCATCCAAATGAGATGAAATCGCCAAGCCGTGTTTTCAAGCTTAATGAATTTTTCACCGTCATAAGGGTGAATTTCAACAGCGAGATTGTATTTGTTAGCGAGTTCAAAAATAGGTTCGTTTTCTTCATCAAAAATACAACGCCAAGTTCCGATTGAGTCCATATAATGAGTTGGTAAACACAACAAACGCATATCAAGCTCTTCTACACAGCGTTCAATTTCCCACAAAGCACTTCTTACAAAACCTGGATGCACTACAAAGCCACAGGTGAATTTTGTGGGATTTTCTTTTTGGACATTAGCGTTAAAATCGTTTTGGAAACGCAATGCCTTTTTCATTTCTTCTACACGTAGACCGTTACCGTAGAGTTGAGACAAATTCAGGACTACTGCGTGGTCAATATTGTAACGCTCCATCCATTCTAACTTTTCATCGAGAAAAAAACTAGAATCAGTGACGGGGCGTTTCCAATTATTTTGAAGCATAAATTTACGCTCCTCGTCCACCCAAAAAATGCCTTTTTCTTTCATGAACTTAGGAATCTGTTCGGGATAAGGTAATAAGTGAGAATGACCGTTTATGCGTAGTTTTCGTTTCATATGTCGTAAAAATACATCAATTTATTGGGGTAAAATTAAAGAAATTGTAAAATATGAGACGTCAATATATTAAAACAATATTTTTTAAAACACAAAAAACATTATTAAAAACTTAAATTAGCCATAGGCGTGTCTTTAGAATATATTTTGCAGTTAAAATATTCTAGTATTTTTCCCATACTTTCGATTTGATTATTATCAAATTTATCTTGCCAACTTTTAATTTTATCTAAATTTGATGAAGGGCTACCTTCATAGGTAGTTTGACTTTCACTTTCAAAATCTATATTTGACAAGTCATGCTTTATATTCCAAGATTTTAAAATTCTTTTAATTTGTTGATTAGGATTCAAAACAAAATCTTCATAAGTAATGCTTATCCATTTTTTGTTATTGTTTGTGTGGTTTAGTGTTGCAAGATTGGATAGACACCATTTTGCTACTAAAATTTCTTCTTTAGTACTTAGAGCTTTAAGAAACGCTTCATGTTTTTTATAATGTATATTAAAAGGCGTATCGGGTATTTCAAATTTACTATTTAAATGATTCCAGCCGCCATGCTTAATTTGAGAACTTGCAACTGCAAATGGATGCCTGATCATATGAATCGGCTTAAAATTGAACTCAAAATTTTCAGTTAACCAAGGTAATAAAGCATTTCCTCTACATATTTTAAAAAGCAGCGAATAAGAGTTGTTTAATTGTTTTAAAGTAGAATAATCTAGAATATTTTTTTCTAAAATCTTACCTTGAAACAATAATGAGAATAGCATTTTAGCCTCTGGCCAATTTTCATCGCTTGGTATATGTTGCCTCCAATCAAAATCTATAGAATTAAATGGATTATTTTTTAGTTTTAAGTCTAAAGGTTCCCATATAACAGGCTCGTTTGTGATATTCTGTATAATTTCCATTAACCAAGTGCTACCACCTCTTGGATCTGCAAAAATATAGTGGTTATTGCTCATGTCATAAGATCGCTTTTTGACAAAAGGTCTTAATAAATGTCTTCTGAATAAATTCTTTAGTTTATATCTAATTTTTTTAACTAAAACATTTTCCATTTGGTTTTTATAATTTCAAAAGTTTCAAAATATACATCTTTTATACAAATATTTGTTATTTATTTTGCCGTATTTTATATTAATCGTAATATTGCAATATAAAGATGTTAGTGAAGTGTGAGGTATGATGAGTGGTTGATGAATAGTAAAGAGGACAATATTCTAGCTGATTGACACAAATAACTAACAACAAGCAACGATTAACGAACAACCAACAACTATAATCATGGGCTTAACTAAAACAGAAAATTTTACAGTTGAACAAAATCAAATTGCGTCAACGGCTAAAGCTTTAGCTCATCCAGCAAGAATAGCTATTCTACAAGAAATATTTAAAGCACAATCTTGTATTTGTGGTGATTTGGTTAGTCAAATTAATTTAGCGCAACCGACCATTTCTCAACACCTCAAAGAACTTAAAAATGCTGGATTAATCAAAGGCAATATTGAAGGCACGAGCGTCTGTTATTGCATAGATGAAACCCAATGGAGTCATTTTAAAAGCATACTGATGTCATTTTTAGAACGTGATTTTCCCATCAATGACGACTGTTGTTAATCCAAAAAAATAAAACCTATGACACTTGCAGAAATTAAACAGCATTTAAAACAAATTGAAAACCTCAAATTTATTTTACCCGATGGCACACAGGTGCCTTCGCACTTTCACGTCACCGAAGTTGGAAAAGTGAGCAAACACTTTATAGATTGTGGAGGCAAAGAGCGTTTTCAGGAAACCATCAATTTTCAACTCTGGACCGCCAATGATGTCCACCACAGGCTTCAAGCTAATAAATTGAATACCATTATTGAGCTTTCTGAAAAACAACTCGAACTCAATGAAGATTCAAGCCTTGAAGTGGAATACCAAGGCCAGACCATTGAAACTTATGGTTTAAATTTTAATGGTTCAGCATTTCAGCTTATGCCATTACAAACGAATTGCTTGGCTAAAGACCAATGTGGTGTACCGGAGTCAAAACCTAAAGTTAAATTAAGTGAATTGAAAGCTTCACAAGCCTTTTGTTCACCTGAAAGCGGTTGTTGTTAAGCTATGGGAAAATTTGAAAAATACCTTAGCGTATGGGTAGCTATAGCCATTTTGGTTGGGATTGGTATAGGCCGACTCTTTGGTAATTCTATTCAATTTTTAAGCGATATAGAAGTGGCAAAGGTCAACATCCCTGTAGCTATTTTGGTGTGGATGATGATTTATCCCATGATGGTACAAATCGATTTTTCATCCTTAAAAAATGTTACTAAAAACAGTAAAGGCATTGGCTTGACTTTAGTCATTAACTGGCTGGTCAAACCTTTTACCATGGCATTTTTTGCCTGGTTGTTTTTAGACCAAATATTTCAGGCTTACTTGTCACCAGAAGATGCGGAACAGTATATCGCTGGAGCCATCATTTTAGGCGCTGCGCCTTGCACGGCTATGGTTTTTGTTTGGTCATATTTAACCAAAGGCGATGCTAATTATACACTTGTTCAGGTGTCTTTAAATGACATTATTTTATTAGTGCTTTTTATTCCAATTGTCAAGTTTTTGCTTGGTGTAACTAATATTCAGATTCCCTATGATACGCTGATTTATTCCGTTCTTATTTTTGTGGTCATTCCACTTACAGCAGGTTATATTTCCAACAAATATCTAATTAAAAAGCGCGGCATAAACTGGTTTAAACAGGTGTTTTTACATCGTCTGAAACCAGTATCCATGATTGCGCTTATCACGACTTTGGTCTTGTTGTTTGCCTTTCAAGGCGATAAAATTTTGAATAAACCTTTTGACATTTTTTTAATTGCCATACCGCTTACCATTCAGACCTATTTTATCTTTTTTGTCACTTGGTTTATCGGTCGTTATTTAAAACTTAAGCACAGCGTTTGCTCACCATCGGCAATGATTGGTGCGAGCAACTTTTTTGAATTGGCTGTTGCGGTAGCGATTTCATTATTTGGTCTTAATTCTGGTGCATCACTTGCCACCGTAGTTGGGGTTTTAATAGAAGTGCCCGTAATGTTATCGCTTGTGGCTATTGCTAACAAATGGAAATATTAAATCATGAATCAATCCATACAGTCACTTCTAAAACAATTTGAAAACGAAGATCGTCAAATTGACTTTGAAAGAAAAAATCAAATTAAAGCTATAGCTGAAACTTTAAAACAGCAGCATTCATCACTGCCTTATCAATTGATTTTTGTTTGCACACATAATTCACGTCGAAGTATATTTGGTCAAGTTTGGGCAACTGTCCTTGCCAACCATTATGATATTCCACTAAAATCTTATTCTGGCGGGACAGAAGTGACAGCTGTTAACGATAATGCCCTGACTTGTTTAAATTATTTAGGATTTGAGGTTCAAAAATCTCAAAAAAAGGACAATCCAATTGTTGAAGTGTATTACGGAAATGCTGATATTATCAAATGTTTTTCAAAATTATATAACGATACTCAAAACCCAAGCGATAATTTTTATGCCATTATGCTTTGTGAGCACGCCGCAGAAAATTGTCCTTTTATTCCCAGTGCTTTAAAGCGTTTCAACTTGACCTATCCCGATCCGAAAAAATTTGATGGCACACATCATCAAGATAATGAATATAAGAAAGTCGCTTTAGAAATAGGCCAGGAACTCAGTTTTCTATTGAGACAACTACAAAATCACAATCAACAAAATCAAGATAATAAATAATACTTGCCAATAATAATTAATAGCATATAAACCACTTAAGATAAGTACATCATTATCATTATTTGAATTTATTTCACCACTGGTGTAGGAATTGGAATATACTATAAGGCTGTTTTCATAATTATAAATGCTGTGTTTGGTGTTCCAAAAATTGTCAGTCTTAAAATTATAAATTTCGCCATTTAGGCATATTTTAGCTTTATTAAACCATGAATTGTGGGTAATTTCACCAATAATATTATCATTTGAAAGGTCGATGATATCAGTAGTTTGACTAAAAAAACCTTTTGCTTTGAATTTGTAATTTTTGTTTTTAAAAGTTGCGTAAGAAGTATTAGAAAGTGAATTATCACTAAACTCACCAACGATTTTACTATTAGACTTAATATAGTAGGTATTTGATAAAAATCCTTTATTCCAAGTGAGTTTTATTTTACTATCTGTCATTCTACTTTATTTAATAAAAGCTTAAAAATACAATTTATAAAATTCTGGTACTTAATTTATTTAAATAACTGAACGATTGTATTTATCTTTGAAATCAAGAGACAAATAATTAATATGATAGATTTAAGAAGTGATACAGTGACCAAACCAACCTCAGAAATGTTGGCATTTATGCAAAACTGTGAAGTAGGTGACGATGTTTACAAAGAAGACCCAACAGTAAATAAACTTGAAGATTACGCGGCTAATTTGTTTGGTATGGATTCAGCCTTATATTTTCCTACTGGAAGTATGGCTAATCAAGCTGCAATAAAATTGCACACACAACCTGGTGAACAACTCATTTGTGATAAATGGGCGCACGTTTACCATTACGAAGGTGGTGGTGTATCATTTAATTCTGGTGTGTCTTGTAAACTTGTTGATGGTCATAGAGGTATGATAACAGCAGATCAAGTAAAAGCAGCTATTAACCCACCTGATTTCTATCACAGTCCTTTGACGAGTTTAGTTTGTTTAGAAAATACTACTAACAAAGGCGGTGGAGCCTGCTATGATTTAGAAACCATGAAAGCGGTAAGAAAAGTTTGTGATGACGAAGATTTAGGCTTGCACCTCGATGGCGCAAGACTATTTAATGCTTTAACCGCCAAAAACTACACTCCAAAAGATTTAGGTCAAATTTTTGATACCATAAGTATTTGTTTATCAAAAGGTTTGGGGGCGCCGATGGGTACTGTTTTAATCGGAAAACAACAATTGATGCAAAAAGCTATGCGCGTACGAAAAGTACTTGGTGGTGGTATGCGACAAATCGGATATATGGCAGGGTGCGGACTTTTTGCGTTACAAAATCATGTCGATAGACTTCAAGACGACCATGACAAAGCTACAGCCATAAGTCAAACGCTTAAAGACTTAAATTACATTAAAGAAGTTGAGCCAACAGAAACCAATATTATCATATTCTACCTAAAAGACGAGGTTAATACTTCAAACTTTGAAAACTATTTGTCTAAAAATAAGATCAAAATCAGTAGTATGGGAGAAGGCAAATGGCGTATTGTGACCCATTTAGACTATTCCGATACCATGCATAAAGTCTTTTTGGAAGTTTTAAAAAAATTTAAAGCTTAATCTTTCGGTTTTTTGACATACGGTATAATTTCTCTCTGAGGCAAACGGTAATAATCTTTGTCTTTTTCTGAAAAAGAATCAGTATACTCTATTGGATGAACTTCAAAACCAATGGATTTTAGTTTATCAAAATAATCCAATCCATAAATTCGAACATGGTCGTATTGCCCAAAAATTTCGCTTCGTTCTTTGGTGTTGGTAATACTGTCATCTTCAAAAGTTTTTTTTCTATTGAGGTCTTGAGGGATTTGAAGTACAGCCCAACCCTCTTTTTTTAGAATACGAAAAATTTCTTTCATCGCTTGAGTATCATCTTTGATATGTTCTAAAACATGGTTACATAGCACAACATCAAAGCTTTCATCGTCAAAAGGTAAATGACATATATCGGCTTTAACATCTGCCAATGGCGAATTTAAATCGGTTGTCGTGTAGTCTAAATTATCTGATTTTTTAAAACGTTTATAAAATGCTTGCTCTGGAGCAAAGTGAAGTAACTTTTGAGGTTTGGTAAAGAAATCAGTTTCACGCTTTAAGAATAGCCATAATAAGCGGTGTCGTTCTAGTGATAGTGTAGAAGGAGAAAGCACATTTGGACGTTGTTTTTGATATCCATAGGGCAGAAATTTTCTAAATAATGAACCATCAATGGGATCTTGATACGCTGATCCTCTGTAAATTATTTTTAAACACGGTCGAAATAGAAAACTAACTCTAATGAGGAAGGTTCTAGGGAAAAGGTTTAGAAGAAATTTAAAAAAAGCGTTCATTGAGAAAAGTTATTTGATAAATTACAAATTAAAATGAACGCTATCAAGGTAGTGACTTTAAAAACTAATTATTAATACTTAAAAAGTGCCCAGAGCGGGAGTCGAACCCGCACGCCCTAA
>JASMTR010000076.1:0-32182 GCA_041694175.1 Bacteroidales bacterium | reverse complement strand
GTCTGCAAGTCAAATATAAAATTATGGATTTTTCTCAAATAAAAAATTTCGCAAAAGACAGCATTAAAATGCAGGCGGAAGCTATTGATGATTTGAATCAATATATTAATCAAGATTTTGAAGAAGTCATCAAGCTTATTGTAAAATCTAAAGGACGTGTAGTTATTACAGGTATTGGCAAAAGTGCTATCATTGCACAAAAAATCGTTGCTACTATGAACTCCACAGGGACGCCTGCAGTTTTTATGCACGCTGCAGATGCTATTCACGGTGACTTAGGAACGATTTTAAAAGATGATATCGTTATTTGTATTTCAAAAAGTGGAAATACACCGGAAATCAAAGTCCTTGTTCCTTTAATTAAAAATTTTAAAAACAAATTAATTGGATTAACAGGAAACCCTGATTCTTTTTTAGCTAAAAACTCTAACTTTAATCTTCTAACGCCTGTTAAACAAGAAGCCTGTCCTAATAATTTAGCGCCAACTACAAGTACAACAGCTCAGCTAGTTATGGGTGATGCTCTGGCTGTAACTTTGCTTAAAATTAAAGGTTTTTCCAAAAAAGATTTTGCCAAATACCATCCTGGCGGTGCTCTAGGCAAAGCTTTATATTTAAGAGTAAGTGATATTACAAATGATAATTTGAAACCTCAGGTTCAGCCAGAAACACTTATGAAAGATGTTATTATTGAAATTTCCAAAAATATGCTTGGGGTTACACCAGTTATAGATAAAGAAAAGATTATAGGTATTATTACAGATGGTGATTTAAGGCGAATGCTTACAAAATATGATGATTTAAGACAAATTACGGCTAAAGATATAATGAGCCAAAACCCTAAAACAATTGACAATGATGCAATGGCTGTAGATGCACTTGAAGTATTAGAAAACAACAACATTACGCAGCTCATTGCTGAAAAAGATGGCAAATACAAAGGGATTGTGCATTTGCATAACTTAATTAAAGAAGGCATAATTTAATGGCAAAAGCAATACATAAAAATGAGATGTCTTTTTTAGATCATCTTGAAGACCTTAGATGGCACATTATAAGAGCTTTGTTAGCAGTTGTAGTCTGTGGTATTGTTGCTTTTATGTTTAAAGGATTTATTTTTGACGTGGTTCTATTAGGTCCAAAACATTCTACATTTCCAACTTATGAAATTTTATGCAACCTCTCAAAATTTTTAGGTTTAGACCAAAGTTTTTGTTTTGACGAGTTACCTTTTAGGATACAAAGTAGAAAAGTAGCAGCACAATTTTCTGCCCATATGTGGACTTCAATTACTGCTGGTTTTATTGTGGCTTTCCCCTATATCATATATCAAATGTGGTCTTTTGTTTCGCCAGCTTTATATACAAAAGAAAAACGCAGTGCTAAATGGTTCATATTTATTACTTCATTCTTGTTTTTCTTAGGGGTTTTATTTGGCTATTACGTTATTTCCCCTTTATCTATTCGCTTTTTAGGAAGTTACCAAGTAAGTTCAGAAGTTTTTAACGACTTCGATTTAGATAGTTATATAGGATTAGTTAAGACTTCAGCTTTAGCTTCAGGCTTGATGTTTGAACTGCCTATAATTATTTATTTTTTAGCAAAATGGGGATTAGTAACGCCAGAATTTTTAAAAACAAACAGAAAATATGCTTTAGTCCTTATATTAATAGTGTCTGCTATTATTACACCACCAGATATAGCCAGTCAATTTATTGTCTCTATACCGGTCGTGATTTTGTATGAAATTAGCATTATAATTACCAAAATTATTTATAAAAAACAACTCAAAAAAGAAATGAAATGATAGATAAAGTTGACGAATTTGAGGCCTATCGGGCGAAAATGAATGATAAACTTATTCAAGAAAATAATAAAGTCATCAAACGAATTTTTAATTTAGATACAAATTCTTTTGCTGAAGGCAGTCTGGATAAAAAAACAAAAGAACTATTGGGTTTAGTAGCATCTTTAGTATTAAGATGTGATGATTGTGTGAAATACCATTTAGAATCTTCCTACAAATCAGGTTGGAGTAGAAGTCAAGTGATGGAAGCCTTAAGTATTGGCACTTTGGTTGGAGGAACGATTGTCATTCCTCACTTAAGACGAGCGCACGAGTTTTGGGAAGCTATTGAAGAAAAATATGAAAATTAATATAGTATGAAATCATTATTAAAATCCTTTATAAGGTTAGTAATTTACTCTGGCCTATTTTTTTTGTGTACCATCCCTATTGAAGCTGATTTTTTAATAGGTCAAGCCAACGAGTCTAATGCCATTGAGATTGCTCAACAAAGCCTTTTACTGATAACTGTTTTAGTAGGCTTTATGGCCTTGGCATATTCTAAAAAGTATAAAACTTTTATGTCGGTTTTAAGTTTGTTTATTGCGTTGCATTTAGTACGTGAATTTGATGCTTGGTTTGATACCCAATTTCCAAGCTTAGGCTGGTTCCCTTTTGTCGCTTTGCTTGCTATAATTATGTTGGCTATTCTAATCAAGAATTTCAAATCATTTCTCAATCAAATTAAATCTCTTAACAACTGTTTAGGCTTTGGAATATTATTAATTTCATTGGCTAACTTACACGTTTTTACCAGAATATACGGTAAACCTTCTAATTGGGACAACATTATGGGTGACAAGTACCTTTATAGTGTAGAACGTGCATCAGAAGAAAGCGTTGAACTGGTGGCTTATATGATGATTCTTATAGCTGTTGTTGAATTATTTATATTTGTAAAGCAAGATAAAATCACTAATTGATGTCAGAGCCTAAAAAATTAAAACTTCACGCAGAAAAACTTGTAAAATCTTACAGTGGGAAACGAGTAGTTAAAGAAGTTTCTCTCGAAGTCAATCAAGGTGAAATTGTAGGCTTACTTGGGCCTAATGGAGCAGGAAAAACGACCACATTTTATATGATTGTTGGCATTATTAAACCCAATAACGGTCAGATATATTTGGAAGGTCAAAACATTACTAAGTTTCCTATGTATAAAAGAGCTCAGAACGGCATTGGATATTTAGCTCAAGAAGCTTCTGTATTTAGAAAACTAAGCGTTGAAGACAACATTAAAAGTGTGTTAGAATTAACAAAACTCAACAAAAAAGAACGCACTGAAAAAACTGAAAAACTTCTTGAAGAGTTTGGCTTAACTCATATTAGAAACAACCGTGGAGACTTGCTCTCAGGTGGAGAACGACGACGTACTGAGATTGCTCGTGCTTTAGCGACAGATCCAAAATTTATTTTGCTCGATGAACCTTTTGCAGGTGTTGATCCTGTAGCGGTTGAAGATATTCAGAAAATAGTTGCTCAACTTAAGCACCGCAATATTGGCATTTTAATTACCGATCACAACGTTCAGGAGACTCTTGCTATTACCGATAGAACTTACTTAATGTTTCAAGGAGGTATTTTAAAACACGGCCAACCTGAAGAATTAGCCGAAGATGAAATGGTCAGAAAAGTATATCTCGGTCAAAACTTTGAATTAAGGAAGAAAAAACTATTTGATTAAGTTTTATGTTTCTTTTTCTCCGCTGCTGGAAATAAAATATTATTTAAAATCAATCGATAACCAGGAGAATTAGGATGCAATTCTAATTCTGTTTTAGGATCTCCAACCCGATGTTGATAATCTTCAGGATCGTGACCACCGTAAAACGTAAAAAATCCTTTACCTTTTATGCCGTGGATGTACTTGGCTTCTCCATTGAGTCTGGTTTCGCCTAAGATTAAAACATTTGATTTGACTTGTGATGCATCAAAAGCTGTAGTTTGCCCCATAAACCCTTTTACAATTGCCGTATGGTTTTGATTTAGCATTGTTGGAATAGGATCCCATTTGGCTGAAAAATCCATCAAGGTGAAATAGTCTTGTTCTTTTGGAACACGTCGTTTTCTTGTCATATCAATACTTGAAAACTCATATACCATAGGACTTTTCTCTAAAATATAATCTTTAAAGGCAAATGTTTTTTGATAGTCAATTTTATTTTGATAACCTGGTTCACTAGGGTCACCATCAAACATAGATTCACAAATGTCTGCACCTTCGGCTGATAATGCTATATCAAAACTATCCGTGGCGCTACACATTGCAAACATAAAACCGCCACCCACCACGTAGTCTCTTATTTTTTTACTTACCGCCAGTTTTTCTTGAGAAACTTTATCATAGCCTAAGGATTTTGCTAATTCTTCGGCTTCTTTCTTTTCTTGGATGTACCAAGGTGCAGCACGGTAAGCTCGGTAAAATTTGCCGTATTGACCTGTAAAATCTTCATGATGTAAATGCAACCAATCGTAAAGCAAAAGCTCATCGTCTAAAACTGACTTATCATAAACTGTTTTGTAAGGAATTTCTGCATAAGTCAAAACTAAAGTCACGGCATCATCCCAAGGTTTTTTACCACTTGGGGTATAAACAGCAATTTTTGGAGCTTTTTCTAACAACACCGATTCTTGATTTTGACTTGGACTATCAATTTCAGATAAAATTTTAGTCGCTTCAGCATTGCTAATCACTTCGTAAGTAACACCGCGGATGGTGCATTCTTTTCGAAGTCGCTCCGAATCTGGAATCAAAAAAGAGCCACCCCTGTAGTTGAGCAGCCATTGTGCTTTTTGCCCGTTGCTTAACACCCAATAGGTAATACCATAGGCTTTAAGATGGTCATTCTGAGAATCTACATCCATTGGAATCAATACAAAAGAAGCTTTCACACTTAAGCTGATTAGAGTGAATATGAGAATTAAACCTATTTTTTTTATAGACATAGCTAAAAAATTTATTAACAAATTTAAGAGAATTAAAAAAGGAAAGTCTTAATACTCTAATAAATTCTCTTAAGATAGCTAAAATGAGAATTAGTAAGGAAAATCGTCTGTAGGACCATTTAAATCATCAAATTGAGAAGGTTTAGGTAAACCATCATCATCATTAATTTTAGAATTGACTTCCGTAATGGTTTCCATATTGATGTTTTCAAAACGACCGAACTTGCCGATAAATTTTAGTTTGATGTTATCTAAACCACCGTTACGGTGTTTGGCTACAATGAATTCAGCTTCATTTTTAGTAGGTGAAGCAGCTTCGTCGTCCCATTCTTCTATACCGTAATATTCTGGTCTGTAGATAAATGATACAATATCGGCATCTTGTTCAATAGCACCAGATTCTCTCAAATCACTCAGCAAGGGTCTTTTTGTTCCGCCACGGGTTTCAACAGCACGAGATAACTGTGATAAGGCAATAACAGGTACATTAAGTTCTTTGGCTAAAGCTTTTAAGTTTCTTGAAATGCTTGAAATTTCTTGCTCTCGGTTTCCAGATTTATTGTTCGACCCACTGGTCATTAGTTGTAGATAATCAACAACAATAAGCTTTATGCCGTGCTGAGAAGATAATCGCCTCGCTTTAGCACGTAAGTCAAATATGGAAAGGGAAGGCGTATCGTCAATAAAAAGAGGTGCTTTTTCTAAAGCTTTGACTTTGACGTTGAGTTGCTCCCATTCGTATTGTTCTAACTTTCCTGTTCTTAATTTTTCAGAAGAAAGTTGAGTTTCTGAAGAAATTAATCTTGTAATCAATTGCACCGCAGACATTTCAAGAGAGAAAAAAGCTACAGGCACATTTTGCTCAATAGTAATATTTCTCGCCATTGAAAGTGTTAACGCCGTTTTACCCATACCAGGACGCGCTGCTACAATAATCAAATCACTGGGTTGCCATCCAGAAGTTAGCTCATCTAATTCATCAAAACCAGATGGAATACCGCTCAAACCTTTTTGATTGGCGATTTCTTCAATACGTTTTTTAGCTTGAATTACTAAGCTTTGAGCTGTTTCAGAAGACTTGTTGATATTGCCTTGAGTTACTTCGTAGAGTTTAGATTCTGCATTGTCTAATAAATCAAATACATCTGTAGATTCATCGTAAGCTTCTTCTATAATTTCACTTGAAATCTGAATCAGACTACGTTGAATAAATTTTTGAAGTACTATACGAGAATGGTATTCAATATGAGCAGAAGAAGAGACTTTTTGGGTTAGCTGTATGAGGTAAAAATCACCACCTATGGACTCTAATTTTTTTTCCTTCTTCAATTGACTGGAAACCGTTAATAAGTCTATAGGTTGACCTTCCTCAAACAAAATTTTGATGGCTGAAAAAATATGCTGATGACTTTCTTTATAAAAGGCTTCAGGTTTTAAAATATCAATAACATCATCTGCACCTTTTTTGTCAATCAGCATTGCTCCTAACACAACTTCTTCTAAATCAACAGCTTGAGGAGGTATTTTACCTTTTTGCAAACTGATAACATTACCTTTATTTGTATTTTTATTGCTGAATGATTTTTGGTTTTCCATACGGCGAATGTAAACAAATTGTTAAGACCTATCCAGATTTAAATGGATTTCGTCATCAACATATCATCAACAATAGACTGTTAATAAATTATAAAAAAATGTTGATAACCTAATTTCTGTGAGAGAAAAAAATTATAAATAATTGGCTGTTAAGAATTAAGATTTAGCGTTCTTTAAATTCACCCATTCCAACGTATTTTTCAATGCGTTTTTCGACCAATTCTTCTGGTGATAAGTTTTTAAGTTCTTCAAAAGTTTCCAAAATAGTTTTACTGACAATTTTGTAAGTTTTCTCTTTGTCACTATGTGCGCCACCGATGGGTTCTTTAACTATTTTATCAATAAGCTTTAAAGATTTCATATCATCTGCAGTCAATTTTAAGGCTTCTGCAGCAGTTTCTTTAAACTCCCAACTTCGCCATAATATAGATGAACAAGATTCGGGTGAAATTACAGAATACCAGGTATTTTCAAGCATCAATACGCGGTCACCAACACCAATACCTAAAGCGCCACCACTGGCACCTTCGCCAATTATAACAACAATTATTGGAACTTCCAGCTGAGTCATTTCAAAAATGTTTCTGGCTATGGCTTCGCCTTGACCACGCTCTTCAGCTTCAAGTCCAGGAAATGCCCCAGGCGTATCGATAAAACACACCACAGGAATATTGAACTTTTCTGCTTTTTTCATTAACCTCAAAGCTTTTCTATAGCCTTCAGGATTGGCCATTCCAAAATTTCGATACTGTCTTGTTTTAGTATTAAAGCCTTTCTGTTGGCCTATAAACATAAAACTTTGGTCTTTAATTTTTCCTAAACCACCAATCATAGCTTTGTCATCGCCGAAATTTCTGTCGCCGTGCAATTCTAAAAAAGATTCTTTACAGATATTGTTGATATAATCTAATGTATAAGGCCGATTAGGGTGCCTTGAGAGTTGTACTCTTTGCCAAGCATTGAGATTTTTATAAATATCTTTTTTAGTTTGGATGAGCTTTTTTTCTATCTGTTTACAAGTGTCAGAAACATCTACATCGCTTTCTACGCCAATATCACAAGCTTGTTCGTATTTTTCTTGAAGTTCTTTTATCGGTAATTCAAAATCTAAATATTCCATTTGAAATTATTTTTTTTAAAGTTTTATGGCTTTAGTTTGTGCTCCCATTTTATTGGAAACATTAAGTGGTATAACTGAAGTTTTTGTTTTTATAAAATCGTTTTCACTATCGTAACTTCTCAAGATATCGTAAGGTGGTTTCACATCTCTTAATAGCGTACCATTTCTTCTAAACAGCTCGTCATCTTTATTTTTTTGAAGTTGTTTAGCGATTAAATCAGTCAAGTTTTGAAGTAAATTAATTGCCGTAGAGTAAGTAGGTGCTGCTTTTAATAAAGCTTTAGCTCCAAGATTAATGGCTTCTGATTTTAAGATATTTTCCATAAGTTGACCAAAATCTCTAACATCTTTATCGCTTTCCATGAACAAAATAGAATAAGCTAAAAATTGTCCTGGATTTTTAGGGCCATAGATCAAATGGCCTTGTCCGTCAAAACTTACTGTTTCATCTTTTCTAACATTAGGAAAGGGCAAAATATTAAAATCAATAGAAGTTTCATAAGCACCTTGCTCGTCTATGGCCATTGAAACAATATAGGGCTCACTGAATCGGTCTAAAAAAAATTCAGATTTACGTTTAAGTTTAAATGACTTAACTACGACAGCAATTTTATCTTGTTTTGGATTGAATTCCATACCAAATTTTAAACAAATATAAAGACAAGTTTTAAAATATAGGTATCAAAACTTAAAAACTAACGTTTTGCTTTTTGTAGTAAAAAGATAGCTAAAATACCAAAAATAACATTGGATGCCCAAACCGCTATGATGGGAGAAAAGTTTGATTTTTCTGCAAAAACACCAAAAACTTTATCTAAAAAAACATATCCAAAAGCTATAACTATTCCTATGGCTAAGTTGATTCCCATACCACCACGTTTTTTAAACGATGATACTGCTACGGCAATTAAAGTAAGAATAAATGTTGACACAGGTACACTCCAACGCTTGTACAAATCAATCATATACAGGTTAATATAAGGTGAGCCGCGTCGTTTTTCTTCTTCAATAAAGTCTAATAACTCAAAGTAATTTTTTGTTTCTGCAGCATAAATCGTTGGTGTAAGTTCGTCAAGTTCAAATGGTAAAATGGTATCAAAAGAAGCCTCTTTTGTTATAATATCTTCTCTGCCAGTTATTGTTCTTTTGATATAAGGTTTTAATGTATAATTTAAAGAATCTTTATTAAATTTGATTTGATTAGCTGTAATTTTAAAAGTCATACGTTCGCCTTCAAAATGTTCTAAAGTAAAGCTGTAAGCCGTTTGATTTTTAGGACTGTAACTTGAAGCATAAATATATTCATTGTCATTAATTTGGCGGTAAATGTCTTTGGTATCCCGAACCGATTTATTGTTCTTTAAATATTTATAATAAAAGGTATTATAATCTTCACTTGAGTTAGGATAAATGTACATACTAAAGCTTAGTGCAATTAAAAAAACAACAGTTGCACCAAAAAAATAAGGTCTCAAAAAACGCGTAAACGAAACCCCTGAACTTAAAAATGCAATAATCTCAGAATTATTAGCCAATTTTGACGTAAACCAAATCACTGACAAAAACAAAAGTATGGGGAACAGTAAATTAGCAAAGTGAATTACAAAATTGACATAGAAATATAATATTTCATCCAGTGGAACTTTATTTTCTGTGAGGTTATCTACTTTTTCAGAAAGATTGATGATAATCCCAATAGGCACAAACATAATAAGCATAATGAGAAAGCTTATTAAATAGCGTTTGAGTATGTACCAGTCTAAAATTTTCACTATAGTCTATTTTTCATTTGATTGACCATTATACTTTTCCAAGTCATAAAATCGCCAGTTTTAATATGATCAGCAGCTTGTCTTACTAACTTCAAATAAAAGCCTAAATTATGAATACTGCAAATTTGTTTAGCTAACAACTCATTGACTGTAAACAAATGGCGAACATAAGCTCTGCTATAGTCGTGATCTACCCAAGTTGTACCATCTTTATCAAGTGGTGAAAAATCGTCTTTCCACTTTAAGTTTTTGATATTGATACTGCCTTGACTTGTGAAAATCATTCCGTTTCTGGCATTTCGAGTGGGCATCACGCAATCAAACATATCTATACCGAGTGCAATATTTTCGAGCAAATCAATAGGTGTGCCAACACCCATAAGATATCGTGGTTTTTCTTTAGGCAAAATATCTGTTACGATATCGGTCATTTCGTACATTTCGTCATTAGGTTCGCCAACTGATAGACCGCCAATAGCATTACCAGGCAAATCTTTGTCAGCAATATATTTTGCTGATTCTTGCCTCAAATCTTTATAAGTACTGCCTTGTAGTATTGGAAATAAATGTTGTTGGTGACCGTATAAATCTTCGGTTTCGTTAAATCGTTTTATGCATCTCTCTAACCAACGATGTGTCATATGCATAGAGCGTTTGGCGTATTGATAATCAGAAGGATAAGGCGGGCATTCATCAAAAGCCATTATAATATCTGCACCAATTAAGCGTTGCGTATCCATTACGTTTTCAGGCGAAAACCAATGCATTGAGCCATCAATATGAGATTTGAATTTTACACCTTCTTCAGTGATTTTTCGTCGTTCTGAAAGTGAGTAAACCTGATAACCGCCACTATCGGTTAAAATATTTTTAGGCCAGTTCATAAATTTATGTAAACCACCAGCTTTATGCAAAATATCGGTTTCCGGCCTTAAGTATAAATGATAGGTATTGCCAAGAATAATATCAGCTTTTATATCGTTGAGCAACTCTCTTTGGTGAACCGATTTTACCGTAGCAATAGTTCCAACGGGCATAAAAATTGGGGTCTTAATTTCTCCGTGATCTGTAGTAATAACACCAGTTCGTGCCTTAGAGTTTTCATCCTTAGAATGAATGTTGAATGTCATAAAGTTAAATTAAACGCCACAAATATACTTATCTCATTGGCATTTTAAACAATTTTACCATTTCATTAAATCTATAAAATAAGTTTTAATAAGTTCGTTAATAACTGCTTCAAAAAAGGTTTTCGTTGCGATTTTATTAGTTTATTTTTGCTGAAAATCAATATAAGATGACAACATCATCAAATTTACAAGACTTTGTTACACAAGTCAGGCGAGATATTTTAAGACAAGTTCATAAAGTTAATTCTGGTCACCCTGGTGGCTCTTTAGGTTGTGCTGAATTTTTTTCAGTTTTGTTTAAAGAGGTTTTAGAAACTAAAGCTGATTTTAATATGAATGGGGAAGACGAAGATTTATTCTTTCTTTCTAACGGACATATTTCACCTGTGTATTATAGTGTTTTGGCTCGTTCTGGATATTTTCCTGTTGAGGAACTCAACACTTTTAGACACATCAATTCACGCCTTCAAGGTCATCCGACAACACACGAAGGTTTACCAGGTGTGAGAATTGCTTCTGGGTCACTTGGTCAAGGCATGTCTGTTGCCATTGGCGCTGCTTTAACTAAAAAACTTAACAAAGACGAGCATTTGGTTTATTCTCTTCACGGTGATGGTGAACTACAAGAAGGCCAAAATTGGGAAGCCATCATGTATGCCGCTGGAAAAAAAGTAGATAACCTTATTGCAACAGTTGATTACAATGGTCAACAAATCGATGGTTCCACAGATGATGTTTTGCCTATGGGCGATTTAAAAGCTAAATTTGAAGCCTTTGGTTGGTTGGTTTTAGAAGAAGACAATGGTAATGATATCGACGCTGTTAGAAATATTTTATCAAAAGCAAAATCAAAAACTGGACAAGGACAACCAGTTGTGATTTTACTAAAAACTGTGATGGGTAATGGAGTTGATTTTATGATGCATACCCACGCTTGGCACGGTAAAGCACCAAATGATGAGCAACTGGAAATTGGATTAAATCAAAATCCTGAAACTTTAGGAGACTACTAATTTAAAGTAAAATTGATGAAAACATACGAAAATACTGGAAATATAGATACACGTTCTGGCTTTGGCGCCGGTTTAGAAGAATTAGGTAATAGCAATCCTGATGTTGTAGCACTTTGCGCGGATTTGACAGGCTCATTAAAAATGGATGCGTTTAAGGATCAACATCCCGATCGCTTTTTTCAAGTCGGCATTGCCGAAGCCAATATGATGGGGATTGCCGCTGGAATGACTATTGGTGGCAAAATTCCATTTACAGGAACATTTGCCAACTTTTCTACGGGTCGTGTTTATGACCAAATCCGTCAAAGCATTGCTTATTCTGGTAAGAATGTAAAAATATGTGCTTCTCACGCAGGTCTAACCCTTGGAGAAGACGGAGCTACGCATCAAATTTTAGAAGACCTCGGTTTGATGAAAATGTTGCCTGGTATGACGGTAATAAACACTTGTGATTTTAACCAAACTAAAGCCGCTACCATTGCCATAGCCGAACATCAAGGCCCTGTTTATTTGCGATTTGGGAGACCTAAAGTGGCCAATTTTACACCCGAAAATCAATCTTTTGAAATTGGGAAAGCTGTAAAATTGCAAGATGGCAATGACGTTACAATTGTTGCTATAGGCCATTTGGTATGGGAAGCTTTAGAAGCGGCAAAAGCACTTAATGAAAAGGGTATTTCTGCTGAAGTAATTAATATTCATACTATCAAACCTTTAGATGAAGAGGCTATTGTTGCTTCAGCCAAAAAAACAGGATGTATTGTAACCGCTGAAGAGCATAATTTTCTCGGTGGATTGGGCGAAAGTGTTGCACGAACTTTAGCGCAATATCAGCCAACGCCACAAGAATTTGTCGCCACACAAGATACTTTCGGCGAAAGTGGAACACCAGCACAATTGATGGAAAAATATGGTCTGAATTCAGCAGCGATTGTTGAAAAAGTAATAAAAGTTATTGCACGGAAATAGTGATTAGTTTTTCATGAATTGACTACTTTAATCCACCACAAATCCACTTATACTCTATGAAATTAGGTTTTTTTTAAAGATTTAAATTAAATTTCCCAATACCTTAACACTTGTATTTTAGCATTACTCTTAATTTTGAAGAATGATGCATTTAAGCCATAAATCTATTCAAGGACTACCAAGTCGAAAACGCGCTCAGTTCATCAATTCTATTAGCGGTTTAAAATCTGCAAGTCTCATAGGAAGTATTTCAAAAACCAAACAAACCAATTTGGCTATTTTTAATTCTGTGATGCACATAGGAAGTCATCCAGCGTTATTGGGTTTTATTTTGAGACCAATAAGTGTTGAACGACATACTTATGAAAATATACTAGAAACTAAAGTGTTTACTATCAATCATATCCATCCCAAAATGATAGCTCAAGCACATCAAACTTCTGCTAAATATGACAAAGGTATTTCTGAGTTTGAAGCTGTGAATTTAGAAAAGGAATTTTTAAACGATTTTAAAGCCCCTTTTGTTAAAATATCACCAATAAAAATCGCTTGTGAATATCAAAATGAATATAAAATAGAAGAAAATGCCTGCAGGCTAATTATTGGAAAAATAACAGATGTCTATTTCAATGAAGATAGTCAACATCAAGATGGCTTTGTAGATTTATCTCAAACTGAAAGTGTAGGTTGTATAGGAACAGATACTTACTTTAAAGCAACAGCATTAAATCGATTTGAATATGCTGAAGTGGGTAAAGAATTAAAAAGTAAGTTGTGATAATTTTTAAGATTATGGCTCATCAAAAAGTAAATCTACCTGAAAAAATATGCGAAGTCTGTGGAAGACTGTTCACGTGGCGAAAAAAATGGAAAAATAATTGGGAGGACGTTAAATATTGTAGCGAAAAATGCAGAAGAAACAAGTAAATATCATTTGGTTTAGAAACGATTTAAGAATAGAGGATAATCCAGCACTGGCAAAAAGTTTGGAGTCAGACATTCCAGTTATAGGTTTGTATAGCTTTGAACCCAGACTATATGAAAACTACTTTTACGGTGTAAAAAAAACAGAATCTTTTCGGGCTCAATTTATCATTGAAGCCGTTAAAGATTTAAAATCTAATTTAAAAACTTTAAATATAGGTTTAAAAATTTCATTAGAAAGTCCGACTGAAGCCATTAAATCAATTGTTGATGAATTTGAAATAAAATCCATTTATTATCAAAAAGAATGGACTTCAGAAGAAATTAAGGTTGAAAATAAATTAAAACAGGTTTTTCCTGAAGTAAATTTTCATAGTAGTTATGGGCAATTTTTATTTCATCCCGAAGATATTCCTTTTGATGATTATAATAAGATTCCACAAGTGTTTACGAATTTTAGAAAACAATGTCAAAAGAAAATACAAGTCAGAAAATGCATTGACCTACCTGAACCACAACTTCAAGAATATTTTATCAGTTTTGAAAATCAGGTTCCAAGTTTAACAGATTTAGGCTTGTTAGAATTTGAAAAAGACGCCCGTTCAGCATTTCCATTTCAAGGCGGAGAAACACAAGCATATAAGCGGTTAGATTATTATTTCTGGGAAACTGAAAAATTAAAATATTACAAAAAAACGCGTAATGGTTTATTAGGTGCTGATTACAGCTCTAAATTTTCAGCTTGGTTGGCTCAAGGTTGTATTTCACCAAGACAAGTTTATTGGCAAGTCAAACAATTTGAAAAGCAAGTCAAAAAAAATCAAGATACTTATTGGTTGATTTTTGAGTTGATTTGGCGAGATTATTTTAAGTATGTGTCTTTAAAACACGCTAATGCCATTTTTAAAATTGGTGGCATTTTGAATAAAGATTACGATTGGCATCGCAACAAAGCAGCTTTTAAAGCCTGGTCTGAAGGCAAAACCCAAGATGATTTTGTCAATGCCAATATGATAGAACTCAAGCAAACAGGCTTCATTAGCAATCGTGGAAGACAAAATGTAGCAAGCTATTGGTCTAAAACCTTAAAACAAGATTGGCGTATTGGTGCTGCTTATTTTGAAGCATTACTAATTGACTATGATGTACACAGTAATTGGGGCAATTGGATGTATAATTCTGGTGTCGGCAACGATCCCAGGGATAGAAAATTCAACACTCAACTCCAAGCTCAACGCTATGATGGCTCAGGGCAATATCGCAGAACCTGGCTACAAGACAAATTATTTTAAATCAATCTCATAACAAGCCTAAAAACAGGTTAAAACTTTAAGCTTTAAAAGGTGGTGAATTAAAATTCTTTTAATTTTGAATAAATTTTATATTATGTCTGATAAAAAACCAGACCAAGTTGTATATAACGAAGAAGATAAAAAATACGATGCAGGTTTAAAACCCTATGCGACTAATGCTTCAGCACCAAAAATCACTTCTACAGATTTAACGGGCTGGAAAAACACCAATATCCATAAAGCCAATCATCAAATTAAAACGGAATACGATAAGCTCAAATCGGCTTATGATGAATTGATACAACAATATGAATACAACAAACTAATTTACAATGCCGAATTTAGTTTTGAACCCATTGTTGGTCAAACCTACCACTTATACCTAAAAGAAAATAGCCAAAGTTTTTTGTCTATCATTCAGCCTGACGAGTGTTCTTTTAAATATAAAGGCAGCTTTAAACTCAATGATGATAAAATCTGGGTACGCGTTGACGACAATTAATAATTTTCTGGATTTGAAATAATGTCTTCTGCCCTATTAATATGACTTTTCAATGTGTCTTGGTTCATTTTTTTCAGTAAACTCATCATCATATTCATACGTTGATTGTTTTTGAAATGTTCTTGTTTTTTAAATAAAAAATTCCAATACAAACTATTGAATGGACAAGCTTTTTCGCCTTCTTTTTTAGAGACTTTATAATGACAAGATTTGCAATAGTTACTCATTTTATTAATGTAACTTCCACTGGACACATAAGGTTTTGTGGCAACAATACCAGCATCAGCAAATTGGCTCATACCTCTGGTGTTAGTTAATTCAACCCATTGAATGGCATCCATGTAAACGCCAAGATACCAAGCATCAACCTCGTCTGGATTTGTCATATTTAAAAGCGCAAAATTTCCTGTAATCATCAAGCGCTGAATGTGATGCGCGTACGCGTGGTCGAGGCTCTGGTTAATAGCGTGACTCATACAGTTCATTTTGGTTTTACCCGTCCAATAAAAATCTGGCAACTTGTTGGTATTTTCTAACTTGTTAAGCTTTTCGTACTCGGGCATTTCTTTCCAATAAATGCCTCGCATAAATTCGCGCCAACCGAGAATTTGTCTTACAAAACCTTCTATTTCAGAGATGTCAATTTCGTCTTTTCTGCTGTAATAGGTTTCAATGGCTTTATTGATAACCTCTTTTGGAGACAGCATTTTTGTATTCATTGCAAAAGATAATCTGGAGTGAAACAGCATTTTTTGCTCAGTATGCATGGCATCTTCATAATCGCCAAAATGAACTAGTAAATGCTCACAAAAATAATCGAGAACTTCAAGACATTCCTTTCTGTTGACTGGCCACTCAAAGGCCTTGGGTTGAATTCGACCCATAAAATTGATATCCTTTGATTTTATGACTTCTAAAAGTTGACTCACATCGTGCTCAAACAATTTGGCGTCAGGTATTTCAGGTTTGTCTTTCCACACTTTACGATTAGATTTATCAAAATTCCAATCGCCACCTTCGGGTTGTTTGTCACTTTCCATCAATATACTATGCTTTTTTCGCATATTCCGATAGAAATATTCCATTACCATTGTCTTTTTTCCTTTAAAAAAATCAGCCACTTCTGCCCTATGGGTATAAAAATGCTCGGTGTCAAAAGCTTTAGAATCAATGTTTAAGTCTTTAGTGAAGCTTTTTAGCTTTTGATCTAATCGATATTCGTCAGGATATTGGTATTCAAATTGTTCAATGTTATTTTTATCAATAATATGCTTTAAGTTATCTTCTAAGCTTTGTTGGTTGTCTTTATCATCAATTTTATAATAAATAACCCTGTGTCCTTCTTCTTCTAAATGATTTGCAAAGGAACGCATCGCCGCAAAAAACCCAATAATTTTCTGAATATGATGGTTGACATAACTGGTTTCTTCTAAAGTTTCAGACATAAAATAAATCGTGTTATCATCGGTATTTTCAAACCAAGAGTGATTGTAATTCAATTGGTCGCCAAGTATAAATCGAAGGGTTTTCATTGGTGTTTTTTGATAAATTTATTTTTATTTTAAAGTATTATTCCAAAGCTGTAAATATTTAAGTAAAGTTTTATGAAGTTTTGAAGATATTTATCATCTATTAACATCATATAAATAAAATTTAAAATTCTATCATCGATATTTGCAATATAATTTATAACTATGAAAAAAGCACTTAAAATATTTGGTATAGTTTTAGCCATTTTAATCTTAATACTATTTATTGCACCTTTTCTCTTCCAAGATCAAATAGAGCAAAGTATTAAAAAAAGTATCAACAAAAACGTTAATGCTCAAGTGGAATGGTCAGCACTTAATTTAAGTTTATTATCTAATTTTCCCAATGCTAAAGTGGGTTTAGAAAATATTTCTGTGATCAACAACAAGCCTTTTGAAGGTGACACATTATTTTATGCTCAAAATTTTGAATTGAAAATGGGCTTGTTCGAAATTTTTGATACGAGTAATTTAAAAGTTGATGGAATTTCAATTAACAAAGCCGTTGTCAATATTAAAACAAACAAAGAAGGCGTGGCTAATTATGATATTCAAAAAGCCTCTGACTCCAAAACAAGTGAATCGACAAACAATTCTAAATCGGGAGAAGCTTTTAGTTTAGAGCTTAGTGCTTACGACATTTCAGATTCTAAAATTATTTATCAGGATGCGGATGCTATGAAATTAACCTTAGACCAGTTTAATCACTCAGGACAAGGTGATTTTTCTAAAAACACATTTGTATTGTCAACAAAAACAGATTCTAAAGTGTCTTTTGTTTACGACAGCACAGCTTATTTAAGTCAAAATATAATTAAATTAGATGCTGATGTGGCTATGGATTTAGACCAAATGCGATTTACGTTTAAAGACAACAATGCTTTGGTCAATCAATTGCCATTAAAATTTGATGGATTTGTACAAGTCAATGACAACAACCAGGAATTAGACATCAATTTTACTACACCAAATTCTGACTTTAAAAATCTATTGGCTTTGATTCCTGAAAAATATGCTGGAAATCTTGACGGTATGTCTACTCAAGGCGAATTTAATTTAGATGGTCGTTTATACGGTGTGATTGACGATACGCATATTCCAAAAATGGCAATCACTTTAAACAGTCAAAATGCTGAATTTCAATATAAAGACCTACCAAAAAAAGTTGAAAACATCAATATAGACCTTAAACTTTTAAACGAATCTGGACTGGTCGAAGACACTTCAATAGACATCAATACTATAGATTTTAAAATTGATCAAGATCGGTTTTCAGGCTCTGCTAACTTTAAAGACTTGACCGAAAATATGAAAGTTGATTTGGCTGCTAAAGGCAAAATCAATTTAAGTAACTTGAGTCAAGCTTATCCTATCGATGCTAAATTGGACTTAAACGGTATTTTAAATGCGGATTTTGAAACCCATTTTGATATGAATAGCATTGAAAAAGAACAATATCAAAATGTCAAAAGTAAAGGTCAATTGCAGCTGAGTAATTTTAAATACGCTTCAGAAGAATTAGCCAATCCGTTTGAAATCCAAACAGCTTCAGTCAATTTTAAAGGCGGTAATGCAGAGTTGTCTCAATTTAAAATGAAAACAGGACAAACTGACCTTCAAGCTCAAGGTCAATTGAAAAATTTGATGGGTTATTTGTTTTCTGATGAAGATTTGAAAGGGCAATTTAAAGCCAGCTCAAATACCTTTAATGTCAACGATTTTATGACGGCTTCAACTGAAGAAGACACAAAATCACCTAACTCTAAAAACAAAAAACCAAATGAAAATGAAAAAGCGGAAGAAGAATCTATAAAAATACCAAGTCAGTTAGATTTAAGTTTAGACTTTACAGCTAACGAAGTGGTTTACGACAATTACAATTTAAAAAATGCCAAAGGTCAAATGACTATAAAAGATCAAAAGGCAAGTCTTAATAAAATTCAAGCAGATTTGTTTGGTGGTCAAGTTTTTGTTGATGGAAATGTGAGCACCAAGTCTAAAACTCCAACTTTTGGGATGAAGCTAAAACTTCAAAACATTGATATTGCCTCATCTATGCAAGAAGTGGAAATGCTAAAAGGTTTTGCACCTATTTTAAAATCATTAGTGGGTAAAATCACGACAGATTTCGATTTTACCGGCGATATGACTCAAGGCTTGTCTCCTATTTTATCGACACTTAATGGTAATGGTTTAGCCAATATTATTCAAGCCAAAGTTGAACCCAACAAAATGCCATTAACCAATACGTTGAATAGTAAATTAAACGTCGTAGACTTAAATAAATTGAACTTAAAAGATGTGGTAACGACTTTTAAATTTCAAAACGGTGCAGTAAATGTCAATCCCGTTAAATTTAAAGTTGATGACATTGAAGTAAACTTACAAGGCAGTCACAGTTTAAATAATGTGATGGATTACACAGCCAACTTAAAACTTCCTGCCAAATATTTTGGTGATGAAATCGGTAGTCAGCTTGCAAAATTAAGCAATACAGAAATGAACAATATGAAAGTTGATTTGCCCATCAATATTAGCGGAAATTTAAAACAGCCCAATTTCAACATCAATATGCAATCAGCCATTAGCAGTTTAACCAGCCAAATTATCCAAAGTCAAAAAGATGAACTCATTGGTAAAGCAGGCGAACAAGTTAGTAATTTACTTGGTGGTAGTTCAAATGATAAAGCTCAAGACAGCACCGCTAAAGGCGATAACAAAGTTGAAGAAACTGTAAAGAATGTGTTAGGTGGTTTGCTTGGTGGTAAAAAGAAGAAAAAAGACAACAATAATTAATATTACCTATGATTTATGCAAGGCTTTAGCGCGGTTTGGATAATCGGTTATAATTCCGTCAACGCCAAGTTCAAGTAATTCTTGCATATCTGAGATTTTATTGACTGTCCATGGAATAACTTTAACACCACTATCGTGAGCACGTTTTATGTCAAGACTATCTACAATTGTATAAATTGGACTGTATATTTGAGGTGTTCGTCCTAAATCTTCTAAATTCTCATAGAAATCGCCTTCCTCAACCAAATAAGCCGTAGAAATTCTAGGATAATGATCAATGACATATTGAATAATGCGTTTATCAAAACTCTGGATATTGATTTTATTCAAAGGAATCATTTGACTTTTTAATGTTTTCATCACTAACTCTACAAATTCATCAGGTCCTGGGTGATAAACATCATCTGTATCTGGAGAAGATTTAAGTTCAATATTAAGTGAAACCCGACGTCCTTTTTCCCTTAGATTATCTGTTGTCATTTGAATGACTTCTGTTAATAAAGGCTTGAAGGTTGACATTGTTTTTTGCTTAGGAAAATCTGGATGTTGTTGACTACCACAATCAAAAGATTTTATCTCATCATAAGTCATTTTGTAGAGGTTAAATTCAGATTTATCCGAAATCTGTTGACCTTGAGGAGTCGAACAAATCTTAGGATTCATGTAAGGGTCGTGTGAAACCACTATAAGAGAATCTTTAGACACCACTACATCCAATTCTAAAGTATTTACACCTAAATCAATGGCTTTTTGAAAAGCTTGAAGACTGTTTTCTGGCAGAATTCCTCTCGCACCGCGATGGCCTTGCAAGTCAAATGTATATTTTTTTAAAGCCATGGGTTTTGAGGTATTACTTTTTTTACATGAAATTATGAGAATAGAAAACAGGGATAATGTGAGAAGAACTAAATAATTTTTCATTCTAAAATGTCTTGTTTAAATCTCCTATCATGTTTTCTGGTTTGACCCATTCATCAAACTCTTTAGCACTTAAATGACCAAGCTCAACGGCAGCTTCTTTTAAAGTTGAGCCGTCTTTATGTGCCTTATTGGCAATTTCAGCAGCTTTATAATAACCTATTTTTGTGTTTAGCGCCGTCACCAACATCAAACTGTTGTTGAGTAGTTCGTCAATACGTTCTTGGTTAGCTTCAATACCACCTACACAGTTGTCTGCAAAAGACACACAAGCATCGCCAATAAGTTCAGCGCTTTGAAGCAAATTAGCTGCCATCACTGGTTTAAATACATTAAGTTCAAATTGGCCTTGCATCCCGCCAACACTTACCGCAGCGTCATTACCAATAACCTGAGCACAAACCATGGTTAAAGCTTCGCATTGTGTCGGATTGACTTTGCCTGGCATAATAGATGAGCCTGGTTCGTTGGCAGGAATAATGATTTCACCAATTCCGCTGCGTGGGCCAGAAGATAACATTCTAATATCATTGCCGATTTTATTCAAGGAGACCGCCAATTGTTTTAAGGCGCCATGCGTTTCAACTAAAGCATCATGAGCTGCTAAAGCTTCAAATTTGTTTTGGGCAGTTTTAAATTCAAAACCTGTAAATTTAGAAATGTATTCAGCCACTTTGACGTCGTATCCATCTGGCGTATTTAAACCCGTTCCTACAGCCGTGCCACCAAGAGCCAACTCTTGAAGGTGTGGTAATGTGTTTTTAAGTGCTTTTAAACCAAAATCTAATTGAGCGACATAACCACTAAATTCTTGACCTAAAGTTAATGGTGTGGCATCCATAAAATGAGTTCGACCAATTTTTACTAGGTGTTTTAAAGCTTTTGCTTTTTCGTCTAGTACATCTCTAAGATGCTGAACACCTGGAATGGTATTTTCAATAATTTTTTTATAAATCGCTATGTGCATTCCTGTTGGAAACGTATCGTTTGACGATTGAGATTTATTGACATCGTCATTGGGTTGTAAGGTTTTTTCACCTTTACCAAGTGTTTTTCCTGCAATGATATGAGCGCGATTAGCTACAACTTCATTGACATTCATATTGCTTTGCGTGCCTGAGCCAGTCTGCCATATCACCAATGGAAATTGGTCATCGTGTTGACCGTCTAGAATTTCATCGCAAACTTGAGCAATTAAGTCTCGCTTGTCTTCACTTAAAACACCCAATTCGGCATTTGTATAAGCCGCAGCTTTTTTGAGATATGCAAAACCATAAACAATATCTAAAGGCATTGAAGCTTGAGGGCCGATTTTAAAATTGTTGCGCGAACGCTCTGTTTGTGCACCCCATAATTTATCTTTTGGAACTTTAACTTCACCTATTGTATCTTTTTCTATTCGGTAATCCATATCGCTATATTTTTGTTTCACAAATTTAACTAAAGTCACCTTAAAACATAGAAGATGTTCACAAAAATATAAGTTTGAATAAATAGAAATTTTGTAAGCTTGTATAAGCTTGATATTTATTAAAAACACTTATATTTGTAATAAATTTTAGCAATCATGTTTGAGTTTGATCAATTTCTTGGTTTTATTATGTTTTTAGGTATCCTTACTATAGGGTTTTGGCTATTAATTTTCTTAACAGCTATACTACCCTATTGGATTGGCGGATCTTTAATAGAACGCTTAAAAGAAAATAAAAAACGTAAAGAAGAACAACAGCAAGAATCGGCTTAAAATACTTCTTCACCACAAAACAAGCCGTCTTATCGTCCTGACATTTATCGTCAAGGGAGGAAAGTCCGGACACCATAGTGCAGTATAGCGGGTAACACCCGTCATTTTGATGAATAATCAGGATTGGACCAGTGCAACAGAAAGCAAGTACAGTTAGGCTGTAGTGAAATCAGGTAAACTCTATGCGGTGCAATACCATGTAAACCAAGGCTTGAAAGCGGCACGCTTGATCTTGGAGGGTTGGTAGCTAGATTCCGATAGTAATATCGGAAGCAGATAAATGATAAGAGTCCACTTCGGTGGAAACAGAATCCGGCTTATAGGCTTGTTTTTTTATGATATTTAACAAGTAAGTTGTTTTAAATAACAAACTATTTACTGTTCAGGTCAAAAGCTGGACTTTTAATTTAAAAAATAAAGTCTTATTCAAAAATAATTTAAATTTTAACTGCTATAAATTTCAAACTAGTTTTAAAGATTATAAAGGCTTTCTTTTAAAGTTTCAATTTTTGCTAAAGCATCAGCCTGTTTTTGTTTTTCTTTATTAACCACTTGTTCGGGTGCATTATCCACAAAGCGCTTGTTAGATAACTTTTTGTCAACCGATTTTAAAAACCCTTGATAGTATTCTAAATCCTTTTGGAGTTTTTCTTTTTCAGCTTCAACGTCAATTGAACCTTCTACAGGAATATAATAAACATTAGATTTTACGCTAAAAGTTAAAGTGGCATCTTGTTGTTCTTTAACGTAACTTAAATTGTCTATATGTCCTAATTTCTTAATCAGACAGTCAAAACGGTTTGAAAAGTTTTCTTTGTTTTCTATTCTTAAATCAATAGAAGTTTTAAAAGGTATATTTTTTGACTTTCTGATTGAACGAATCTGGGTGATAACTTCAGCCGTTAAATCAAAGTTTTTGATTATACTTTTATCAAAAGATTTTTGTTCAGGCCATTGTGAAATAATTAAGGCATCTTCAGCATTTCGTTGTTTTATGTTCTGCCACAATTCTTCTGTAATAAAAGGCATAAAAGGGTGCAAAAGCTTGAGGTTATCTTCAAATAACTGAATACAAGCGATTTTTGTTTTAGCATCAATGGGTTGTTGATAAGCAGGTTTTAATATTTCTAAAAGCCAAGAGCAGAAGTCATTCCAAACTAATTTATAACAACTCATCAATACATCTGAAATTCTGTATTTAGAATAGTGGTCTTCAATATCATGAAGGCATTGCTGAAATTTATTTGTATACCATTTAAGACCAATAGTTGC
Source organism: Bacteroidales bacterium (assembly GCA_041694175.1). Taxonomy (GTDB): domain Bacteria; phylum Bacteroidota; class Bacteroidia; order Flavobacteriales; family Flavobacteriaceae; genus Psychroflexus. Next base: position 8,816 of record JASMTR010000076.1, on the reverse strand, counting down.
AGATTCAGGTTGGGCTAAACTATCATCGACTTCCCAAGATTCAATTAGGCGATAGGCGTTCCAAATTTTATTGGCAAAAGATTTTCCTTGTTGGCAAAGTGCTTCGTCAAACAACAAATCGTTACCTGCAGCGCTACTCAGCAGCAAACCAACACGCACACCATCTGCTCCAAATTCTTCAATTAAACCAATGGCATCTGGAGAATTACCTAGAGATTTTGACATTTTACGACCTTGTTTATCTCTAACTAAACCGGTTAAATACACATTATCAAAAGGTTTTTGATCAGCAAATTCATACCCAGCCATAATCATTCTAGCCACCCAAAAGAATAAAATATCAGGACCAGTTACCAAATCTTTAGTCGGATAGTAATATTTGAATTCTTCATTTTCAGGATGCCTTATGCCATCAAATACAGACATTGGCCATAACCAAGATGAAAACCAGGTATCTAAACTGTCTTCATCTTGAACTAAATCATCTTTTGTGAGTTTTAAATTTTCAAATTTATCTTGAGCGAGTTTTACAGCATCTTCTGTATTTTTAGCAACAACAAATTTAGAACGATCGATGCCATTTTTTGTTTTTAAATAGTAAGCCGGAATTTGATGACCCCACCACAACTGACGTGAAATATTCCAATCTCTTACATTTTCGAGCCAATGTTTATAAGTGTTTTTAAATTTAGATGGAAATAATTTAACTGTTTCATCTTTCATAACAGCTTCTAAAGCTGGCTTGGCTAAATCTTTCATTTTTAAAAACCATTGTTCAGAAAGCCTTGGCTCTATAACAGCTTTGGTACGTTCTGAAAGACCGATTTTATTAGTATAATTTTCAGTTTTGATTAAAAACCCTTCTGCTTTTAAAGTCTTTGCAAATCTTTTTCTAGCATCAAATCGATCTTGACCTTGATAATCTAAGGCATTTGAATTTAAAGTTGCATCATCATTAAAAATATCTATAATTTCTAAGTGATGTCTTTCTCCAATAGCTTTATCATTTTCATCGTGAGCTGGTGTTATTTTCAAGCAACCTGTACCAAATTCCATATCCACGTATTCATCAAATATGATTGGGATTTCGCGGTTTACAATTGGCACAATAGCCTTTTTGGCTTTAAGATGAGTAAAGCGCTCGTCATTTGGATTAATACAAATGGCAGTGTCACCAAAAATAGTTTCCGGACGTGTAGTGGCAATTTGCAAAACCTCATTGCTACCAACTACAGGATATTGGACATAATATAATAAACCTTGTTGTTCTTCATAGATAACTTCTTCGTCAGAAAGGGTTGTTTTGGCTTCAGGATCCCAATTCACCATTCGATGGCCTTTGTAAATCAAGCCTTTTTGATACATGTCTATAAACACCTGTATGACTGATTCGTACATATCGTCATCCATTGTGAACTTAAGGCGATCCCAGTCACATGAAGCCCCTAGGCGTTTCAGCTGAGATAAAATTTGACCACCGTAATTGTGAGTCCAGTCCCAAGCGTGCTTTAAAAATTCATCTCGAGATAAATCTGATTTGTTTATTCCTTCTGATTTAAGTTTAGCAACTACTTTAGCTTCCGTAGCTATAGAAGCATGATCAGTACCTGGAACCCAACAGGCATTATAACCTTTTAGTCTGGCTCGTCTTATCAAAACATCTTGAATGGTGTTGTTGAGCATATGCCCCATATGTAAAACACCTGTTACATTAGGAGGAGGAATAACTATAGTATAAGAAGGTTTCTCATTAATTTCTGAATGAAAAAAATTATTTTTCATCCAGTACTTATACCATTTCTGCTCTACTTCTTGAGGCTGATAAGACGATGTTATGCCCATAAAATATTTATTTTAAGTTGCAAAAATACAGATTAGCACGATAATTGTTAACTTAATTGTATGATAATATTATAGATTTTGATTTTGAAAGATTTAAAACTATATTTGACAATAAATTATGAAACTTAAATATATTTTTGCCGTTTCTCTGTTACTTTCTTTTGTGTTCTCTATGGCGCAAGACAAGGGCAGTTTAGTATTTGATACAAATATATGTGATTACGGCACGCTTAAATACGGTGAATATGCAGAATGTGAGTTTAATTTTACTAATAATGGTATGTCAGATTTGTTGATTAACAGCGTAAAATCAAATTCAAGAAACTTAACATTTAAGCTAACAGACAGTTTAATTTTTAAAAACAAAAAGGGCAAGCTAGTAGTAATCTATGATACTAAAGATGAAGGACCCATTAGAAAAACCATTACTATATTTACAGACGGCGAACCCGACGTATATACTTTATCATTAAAAGGTAGAGTGTTACCTAAACCTTAAATTTATTCTGAAAATCGACTTTTTAAAGTTAAAGACTTTTCGTAAACTCTTCCTCCTCTTTCTATTAAAAATTTAATCACTCTTCCTTCTTCGGAGCTTAAAATTTTCATGATTTCTTGTAAATCATATTTATGACTTTTACGGCCATTAATTTCCAACAGTACATCATCTTCTACAAATCCGGCATCAAAAGCCGATGAATTATGCCTTACAGCTCCTACTTTTAATATAGGTCTAAGCTTAATAACAATTTCAGGAGAGTTATTAATTTTATTATAACCTTCTGAGTTGTCATTTTTAACTTTAACGTTAGGAAATATATTATTATAAAACGCTATGCTTTGAAAGCCATCATATTTTAAAACAAGACCACTCATATCATAATTGAAATCTTCATTAATGTCGGTGTTAGGTTTAATGTAAACCTTGTTATTTTCATAGTCAAAATACCAATGAAATCGACGCATAATTTCTGAACCTATAATGCCGCTTTTTGAGGTAAAATTTACACCCTGATAAGAAAGTGAATCAGGATAAGCAATTTTAGGCGACTTTAATGTAGTTGATCCTATTTCAAAAGCTTTGGCTTTAGCTCTTATGCCTTTTATAATATCAGAAAAGCCGTATCCTAAAATATCATCAAAATTTTGGTGTGGTATGTCAATGTCACCGTGTTTTTTTACCCAAATAGCATCTCCAGAGCCTGTATCTAACAAAAAAATGTAGTTTTTCCATTCTTTTGTTTGTTTGAGAGCAGCTTGTATGTATGGCTTATTCTTATGTATTCTCATATCAAAAGCATCATAAGATTTTAAAGATTTATTAAAATATTTAGGCTTATATACTTTTACAAAGTCGCGTATATAATTTACTCTTACAATGTGATTTTTGAAAAAATCGTAACCTAATATACCCTGAATTGGGTAGCCTATTTTATCTGATAAATTAAAATTAGTATCAAATATTACGTAAATATCATGAGATTTATCTTTGAATTTTTGAAGTTCTAACAAGTTGTTTTCTACTTTGTATGCATAAGTTTTATACTGACCAGATACTCCTTTTATAATAATTTTTTGTGAGTTTTTTTTTACAATTTTATATCTGTCCTTTAACCCAAATAAAACCGTTTTATCAACCCCTGAATCCAATAAAAAATTCATTGGTTGTCCATTTAATTTTGTCTTTACAATTATTAAGTTATTAAAATTGACAAAATTAATTTTATATGATCGTTTATTCTCTCTATGAAATTTAAAACCAACATCTTGTGCTTTGGATTGATATCCATAAATAAAAAAGAGAAGAGATACCAGTTTTATTAACTTTAACATACTTGTAATATACAAATTTTTTAAAAAATTTAAAACATCAAAATTAAAGCCATAAATTCGCAATTATAAAATTATTCTTATGCCAAAAATATCAAATAAAGGTCAGGCTATGCCGCCTTCACCAATACGTAAACTTCAACCTTATGCAGATACTGCCATTAAAGCTGGAAAACATATTTATTACTTAAATATTGGACAACCAGATATTAAAACACCTAAAAAAGCTTTGGACGCCGTGAAAAATTCGGATATAGAAATTTTATCTTACAGTCCTTCTCAAGGCTTTGAAAGTTATCTTCATAAGCTTGTTGAATACTACAAAAAAAATGATATAAATATTGATTTGTCTGACGTCATTGTTAGCACTGGCGGTAGTGAAGCTTTATCTTTCGCTATGGGAAGCATTACTGATTTTGGTGATGAAATTATTATTCCAGAACCTTTTTATGCCAATTATAATGGATTTTCAACTGCATACGGTGTTAACGTAAAACCTGTCACATCTAAACTTGAAGATAATTTTGCCTTACCACCAGTATCAGATTTTGAAGCCCAAATCACTTCAAAAACCAAAGCCATTCTATTGTGTAATCCTGGTAACCCTACAGGTTATTTATATACCAAAGATGAAATTGAGGCCATAGCAGATTTAGCCTTAAAACACGATATTTTTGTCATAGCAGATGAAGTCTACCGCGAATTTACTTATGACGGCGCTAAGCATTATTCAATAATGAATGTCGAGCGTTTAAAAAATCACGCTATTATGGTCGATTCTGTTTCAAAACGCTTTTCGATGTGTGGCGCTAGAATCGGTTGCTTAGTCAGCAAGAATAAGGAGGTTATAAAAACCGCTATGAAATTTGCTCAAGCACGATTGAGTCCGCCAACTTTAGCTCAAATAGCCAGTGAAGCTGCGCTAGATGTTGATGTTTCTTACTTTAAAGATGTTAATGCAGAATACACACATAGGCGAAATATTTTAGTAGAAGGTCTTAAGCAAATCAAAGGCGTAAAAGTTGCTGAGCCTAGAGGAGCGTTTTATTGTGTAGCTCAACTTCCTGTTGATGATACAGAGAAATTTGCTCAATGGCTTCTTGAGGACTTTGAAGATGCTGGAGAAACTATAATGGTTGCGCCAGCTTCGGGGTTTTACTCAACACCAAATACGGGTCTTGATCAAATCAGATTGGCATATGTGCTAGAGGAAAAAGCCTTAAAGAGATCAATTGATTTGTTAGAAAAAGCCCTTGAGCAATACAATGCATAGATGAGATTACAAACCAATTTTTCTCTTAAAAACTACAACACATTTGGTATTGATGTTAAAGCCAAGCAATTTATTAGTGTTGAAAGTTTTGACGAATTAAAACATATTCTAAAACGCTTTTATACTGAAGAAATTTTTGTAATTGGGGGTGGTAGTAATATGCTTTTAACCCAAGATATCTCAAAAACAGTTCTGCATATCAATATAAAAGGTAAAAAGATAATTGAACAAAATGACAATTATACCATTGTAGATGTAGAAGCAGGCGAAAATTGGCATGAGTTTGTGTGTTGGACTTTAGATAATGGTTTAGGCGGCATAGAAAATCTTTCGCTTATACCTGGTAATGTCGGCACCTCACCTATTCAAAATATTGGAGCTTACGGTGTTGAGTTAAAAGATGTGTTTGTATCCTGCGAAGCTTTTCACCGTCAAACCTTAGATAAGAAAACTTTTTTTAAAGAAGATTGTCAATTTGGTTACCGCCAATCTGTTTTTAAGAATGAGTTTAAAAATCAATATATTATTTCAAAAGTACGTTTTAAACTTACCACTAAAAATCATCAATTAAAAACTGAATACGGTGCGATTAAAGATGAGTTGAAAAATTTAAATCTTAACAAGTTAACTCCTAAAGATATTTCCGAGGCTGTTATCAAGATAAGGCAATCTAAATTGCCAGATCCTAAAGAGTTAGGTAATTCAGGAAGTTTTTTTAAAAACCCAATTATCAATTTGTCTGATTACGAGATATTAAAACAACAACACCCTGACATTCCTGCTTACAAAATTGATAAAAATCAGATTAAAATCCCAGCGGGTTGGCTTATAGATCAATGTGGTTTGAAAGGTTTTCGCGATGGTGACTCGGGCATTCATAAAAAACAAGCTCTTGTATTAGTTAATTATGGAAATGCTAGCGGTCAAGATATATTAAATCTCTCTAAAAAAATTCAAAATACAGTTAAAGATAACTTTGGAATTGACTTAGAAGCTGAAGTGAACATTATTTAATCTATACAACTAAAGATTAAGATTAAAATTTATCAGGGTAACTTATTCTAGATACTTCAACTGTAGCAGAAACTTTTTGATTTACTTCTAAATACCACTTCATGGCAACTGGAATGCGATTAACAGTTATATATTTTTCAAAATACAATTGTCCTTCATTAAAAGGCTTATTTTTAATATCCGTCCAATAATCTATTTTATTAATAATATTAGTCGTTGGATGACTTTTGATTTTAAAATTAGAATGGGTTATTTGAGACTTAAAGTTAGATGTTGTTAGACTATCATTTTTTGATTCTATTTGAAAAGTATCAGCTTTCAACCAAAATGGTAAAGCGTAGCTTTCAGCAATAAAAAATAGCGTTTTATGAAAATCAGATTCAATTGAATTTGCATTTAATATGGTATCAATTTGTGAATTTAAAACCCTTATTTCAGTTGTATTCGGTTTTAAAATCAAAAACCCGTTATATAAAATTGAGTCTGAAACGCTTAATTTTGCATTAAACTTAACTTGCTTTTCTTTTTTAAACTTTGAAAAATTGTAAGCCTGCTTTATAGCGTTTAATAACTTTTCATCATCTGAAATATTTTGCGTCTGCGTTTCTTTATTAATATCTTTTGTATTTTTCTTATCAGGTTTGCAACTCAATATTATAAAGCCGAAACAAACCATAACTACATATATTTTCTTCATTTTAAAGCTTTTTGTAAAACTAATGTATAATATATAAATGAAATCAATGGATTTAGATAAAAAAAATTAATTTTGAACTCAATTTTAATGTTCTTTACAAATGTTGACAAGAAGACATATTCGTACCAAAGTTATGCAAAGCATTTATGCTGCAAAACATAGCAATCGGGAAAGTTTAAACGGTGAGGAGAAATTTCTCAAACAAAGTATGCAAGACATGTTTGATTTATTTATAATCAATCTCAATTTGTTAATAAGCATTCACCATCGCGCAAAAATTTATTACAACAAAAGTCAAAAGAAACATTTAGCAACAAAAGAAGACAAATCTCCAAATCTCAAGTTTGTAGATAATTTACTTTTGGAAAAATTAATAAACTCAAAACAGCTTAAAAAGATAAACGACCAAAGAAAATTAAATATATGGGACTTTGATGATGAGTATCCCGCTTTAATTTGGGATGAAATAATTGCGAGTGATTTATACAAATCTTATCTCAAAAGCGATGTCCAATCTTTCGATAATGATAAAACTTTTATTATTAATCTTTACCGAGACGTTATCGCCCCAAATGATAAAATCTTTGAATATTACGAGGATAAAAAATTAACTTGGATTGATGACCTGCCAATTGTGAACACCAATATTGTTCGTTTTTTAAAATTCATCCCATATCAAGCAAAGGATTTAAAATTTCCTGACTTATTTAAAAATGATGACGATCACGAGTTTGCTTTGCTTCTACTTCAAAAAAGCTTATTAAACGAAGATGAATTTAGTGATGATGTTGTAAAAAACACTCAAAATTGGGATAAAGATAGAATTGCAAGTTTAGACTATATTATGCTGATTATGGCATGTTGTGAGTTCAGTAGATTTCCTAGTATTCCTGTTAAGGTGAGCATAAATGAATATATTGAAATAGCCAAAGACTATTCAACGCCAAAAAGCAGCAACTTCATAAATGGCCTTCTAGATAAAATTGTAAAGCAATATAAAAATGAAAATAGATTGAATAAAATTGGTAGAGGCTTGATTTAATAAATTATTTATGATATTTTTGAAAAAATTTAATTATAAAAAACGCAAATATGAAGAAGTTAATTTTAAGCTTAATTGCAATTTCAACTTTATCACTAATGTCTTGTAAAGACAATGCCGCTGATAAAGTAAAAGCAGAAAATGTAGAAAACGCTACAGAAAGAGATGCACAAGAAGTAGTTTATCCAACTCTAGATTTTGAGAAAAAAACTCATGATTTTGGAACAATTAATGAAGGCGATGTCGTTGAGCATACCTTTACTTTCACCAACAATGGCAAAGCTCCATTAGTAATAACCAATGCTAGAGGAAGCTGTGGTTGCACTGTACCTACATGGACTAAAGAGCCTATTGCTCCTGGTGGAACAGGTGAAATGCTTGTTAAATTTAACTCTAGGGGAAGAAAAAACCAACAAAATAAAACTGTAACCATTACAGCTAATACGCAAAGCGGAAAAGAAACCTTACAAATAAAAAGTTTCGTAACCCCATCAGCTAATTCTGGTAATGCCAATGCTGGTTCGCCAATTCAAATTAAATAATTATAGATGGGAGATATAGGAGGCTTATTGCCTATGCTACTAATTTTTGTGGTTATCTTTTTTTTCATGATAAGACCACAAATGAAAAAGCAAAAACAAGAAAAACAATTTAGTGCAAATCTTAAAAAAGGTGATAAAGTTGTTACTAAAAGCGGAATGCACGGCAAAGTTATTGATTTCAGTGAAAAACTTGATGCCGTTATTTTAGAAACAGGAGCTGGCAAAATAACTTTTGACAAATCTTCTATTTCTCTAGAAATGTCCCAAAAGATAAATGCACCAAAAGAGGAGAAAAAAAAATAATTTATTCTTAACTTAATTAAAAGCCGAGCTAATACTCGGCTTTTTTTTATAAATCTTATAAAATATGAAATCTGATTTTTTACTGTGGAGCTGCCTATTGTTGTTAATTTTTACAAACACTTTGAGCAGCCAAGAAGTAAACCCAAACAATCAAGAATTGTTTAGCGAGTTTATGAGTAGAACAGGCAATAGCTACCGTTCTGCATCTGGCGTACCTGGCCCAGAATATTGGCAAAATCAAGCTAATTATAAGATTGATGTCAGTTTAAAACC
>JASMTR010000075.1:0-5481 GCA_041694175.1 Bacteroidales bacterium | reverse complement strand
CTAAACTTGAAAATGGTACACTAATTACTACAGGAATTAATTTTCCTATAACTGAAGAAGGTTTCTCTGTATTATCCGCTAACGATAAAAAAGTAACTAAATTTATCTATGGCGAAACTTCCGGAGAATATTATTTTGAATACTTCGAAAATGGAAATCTTTTAAGAAGTAAGCATTGTTCAGATACAATGGAAATTCTAGAATCAGGAAAAGCACTTGAAATTGAGTTTAAAGGTTTAAAAAATGATGAATTAGTTTTAGAGTTAATAAGTAAAACTTGTGGAAATGATTTTTTTTATATAGAACCAAATACTAAAACAGAAAAATATAAATTTGTAAAAGGCAAGCCAGAATTAAACATAATAAATGCTAAAAAGGAAAATACTAATTACATTAAAAACAGAAATGACAAAGCCGTAAGTAAGAACAGGCTTGTTTTCTATTTGCTTTTAACACACGTTTTTTTAGGTATTGCAAATTTAGTTTCTGCCAATATTTTTTTTAATAAACCATTTCTATAATCCGAAAATCGAATTGTGCAAAAAAACAAAACAAAACGTACAATTTCAGGCAATTTAATCATTATTTAAATATGCTTTAATCATACATTAAGCTCAAACCTTACTTTTTCGCCCTTGAGTAGCGCCTCAGTTGGTTTAAGGTTGTTTTCGTAGATATGAACATTAGCAAGGTTAAGGCTTATGTATTTCAGTGGCAAATCAATCTGCCTGGTGATTAAATACAAGTGGTATATGTCTGCTGGTAAACCTAAAGATGCATCGGAACTTCTTTGGTATGCGCTTATTACAAGTTGTTCTCTATCAATCTGAAACTGTATCAGGCTCAAACAAGGCTGTTGATTACTCTCAGCTCCTGTCTCACCCAAAAACAATACATAGTTCTTACTAGGACGTTTTTCTTTGTTGATGCGCTTTATGAGCGGTGGTAGTTTTTCAAAATAAGTTGGGTATGAATTAACCAAGATGGGACCACAATAGTCCCACCAGTTAACTCCAATATCTCTATAGCGTTCAGTTAAGCGTTCTCCGCTTTGAAATAGTTCTAATTCACTCCTTAGCTTATTTCTAGCCATCTGATGGCCTTCAAATATCTCCAGTAAATCTAAAGGCTTTAATTTCATTTGCTGGTTAAGGAGATACTTAATCTTGCCTTTTTTGTTTTTTTGAATCTTCCTTTTTGAGAGGATTTTACTTAAAATCTGATGATATTTATTCATTATTACTTTTTTAAATGGTACATTATATCTGTATAACCGGTATTGTGGGATGTTTTGTTTTCAGTGATAGACCTATTTGCTTTCTTAAATGGATTTGCATTATGCTTAGTTCTAGTCTCCACCCACTCACATAATTCTACAATCTGAGATTTATTAGAAGTAAAATAAAAGTAACTATGATCGTGAAGCAGATCTAATACATCTAAATAGTCTTTAAGCTTCCAATAGTCTTTTGAATTATAAGTGGAAGTATCTGTGCTTAAATAAGGCGGATCAACTAGAAAAACAACATCCTTCTCAATTTTATATCTATTGAATAAAACCTTGTAATCATACTTAACGACTTCAATGCCGTCGAGATAATCTAAGGCCTCAGGAAAGTTTGATTTTCTGATTTTATTATATAGTGTATCACTTTCAAAATCCTTGACGCTATGGCCATAATTCATTGAAAACTTTAAACTCCCTGAAATACTGATCCAGTCAACGTAGCCTTTCCAATTAGCCTCTTTTAGAACTGACAGTACCTTTTGTCTATCCGCTTTAGTGAGTTTTTTACCTCTAGGAGCTTCTAAATCAAGTAATCTCAGCCTTTCTATTATCTTATTAGTGTCTGATATGCCTTTTAATCGCTTATTGAAATCATCAAAATCATTAAACACAACTTTGGCTTCTGGATGAATTGATTTAACCGTATGACTTAGTAAGCCAGAACCGCCAAATAAATCTACATAAGTAGCATGCTGTGGATAAGCTTTGAGAGCTTCTTTAAACTTTCTAACAAAAAACCGTTTTTGACCTTGAAACGGTAAAGGTGAACTTTTGTAATTTTTACTCATTTTATTCATTTTAAATTTTAGTTATTTAATACTTTTGCACTGCGAAACCATTAAACATAAAAAAGCCTACAAGCACAGAAGACTTTTGTCCTCCGTAGCCTGTAGGCTCTTGTTTAAAATGGTTTCGCAGCTATTTAAAGCGGAGGACATTTTTTAAATCCAGTCCTACCAATGGATTTAATTACTCATTAATCACTTTTTAAAGACGTTTTTTAGCTTAGTTTTTAAACCAGTATTATTTATAGCTTTTCCTGTCTCCCTCAAGATGAAGTAACCACCAACAGCAGTCACTGTCAAAGTTGATAACAGTTCAACCCAATGTGCTTTCACCTGAAAGTCCTCAAAGGCAGAGTCAACTATGATTAAAATTGTAGTCGTAATTAACAAGTAAGCAACAGTATAAGGCCTGATGTTTTTTGAGGCTTTATTGTCAGAATTCATATCGTAACCCCACCTGTCTGAAATTTGTTTGTCTGCATGTTTTCTTTCCTCAGATTCCATGACCGCTTCTTTGAAGTCAAGTTCAAGTTCAGCTAATGCAATTTCTTTTTGCTCTGGTGTGAGTTTATCATCTTTCTCTATCATTTGGCCTAAATCTTTAAGACCATCCAATCCCGAAAAACTCCCAGCGACTTTAAGTATTTCTGGTGCCACACCTTTAATTTTTCTAAGGAAGTCTCCTACACGTGTAGTACCGTGTATCTCTCTATATGTTCTTTTTTCTTTATCTGGCATAATTTCTATATAGTTTCAAAATGTGGTAAATCCATAAAATTTTGGTCGCTGATAATTTCGCCATCACCATCCCAATTGCCACCCCAGCGGATCGGAATATCTAATTCATCGGCGCAGGCCATAATAACACCTGAAACAAAGCAAAGGTGCTTTTCATCCCATGAGGCTTTTCCATTGACCCACGCATAAATATCAACCGCATCCGACGGTTTTTTGTTATGCTTTGAAAGTTTTGTAACGCCATCTATATGGGTTACAATTGCGCCGGGTTTGGTTCGTCCTTGAGCATACAATTCTTTTTGTACTTCTATTGGTCGGTAACCGCATGCTATACCAAAATCTACTTTTGAGCGTTGTATGGCAAGATTGAAAACTTTTTGTAAGTCATCGTTACATGTTTTTAATCTCTCTCTTGAAGTTTGACTATATTTATACATAATTATTAATTATATTTAGTTCCCTACATAAGTTATCCAAGCCATAACGAAGTACGACGGTCTGTTTTCGTGTTGTTGATTGCCTCCTGCATTATCTGTATTAAAAGTGTGAGAATGGCCGCTGTTTCCAAAATCAGTATTACTGTTCCTATACCAGATTCTATTATTGTCTGCATCTGTATCGCCAGATCCTCTCTTGCCGTTTCCAACAAATTCATTTTCAAAATCTGGATTATCAGTATTTTCTATAAAATAGGAGTCTTTATATCCGTGGCTATGGCTACCTCCAAAACTGGTTGATCCAGAATGATTATGCTGTGGCAATTCACTTTCAGTAAGCGTATGTTTGTCTTCACCTCCTGTGTTTCCAATAGTGTCGTAATCATTACTTCCAGCATCATAACCGACTATAAACTGACCCCTTAGGTCTGGTGTTCCGTTGGAGCCATCGCAGAGTTGCCAGCCTTCTGGTATTCCAGACATCAGGCCATAGTATGGCAGACAAGTTTTAAGCGGTGGTATTCTTTTGCTCAAGTCAACGTATTGGCTTAATCTGGTAAAATCTGAAAATGGAATATTGCCAGTTGCCGTATCAGTAAATCGTGCTCTTCTATCAAAATAAGTATCAATTAAATCTCCAGAGCCGTCACCATCTTCATCTTTAAGGTATTGAACTTGATCCACATTTTCGTAAATCTCAACGTGTGTCCCCACAGATCCAGCATCAAATGGATAAATTTCACCATCTATGATGACTAAGCCTTCAGTTGCGTTGCCTGAGGTAATTTCAATACCTTCTACAATGGCATTAGTGCCTACAACTTTTGAAAATGCCGAGGCGACCTGCTCAATCATTTGTGCTATGTGTCGCCATGTTCTGCTGGTGCCTGGAAAGCCGCCGCCTTCTACATTTATTTTTTTCATATCAATCAAATTTTATTTGGTAAGTTTTATCTGGTAGTCTGTAAAAATCTATCAAGGCCTTAAGCCTTAGCATCTGTGGGCTGTCCTCACTAAAGTTGCCTTGCAGCTCTAATGGTAATACTACGACAAAGTCAACATCAAGCTGTTGGAGTTCGCTTTCGTCGTAAAATATAGGATGATCTTCATTTTCTGTTGGGTTATAAAAATGCACCGGAAAGTTTTCCTCTGGGTTATAGAAGTACACATTATCAAGATAAATGCCATCAACTATGTAAATTCGCCGAAGCTGAACATCAAAGCTATCATTCAATACATTTTCCATTGAGAAGACTTGAGCATTATGATCAAGTTTATAGTTAGTGACTCTTCTATAATTGATAAAGCGTGTATGAAGTGTTTCTATGGGCTTAAATAAACTTTTTAGCCAGGCAACTTGCTTAGGTTGCCTAAGTAGCATTGGCAACAGTATAATGTGTATGCGTGTCCAGTCAATAAGATAAGCTCTATTAAATATCATAGCTGAACGGTTTTGGCAATGAATTGAATGTTTAAATTTTCGTCGGCTATATCCATATAGCCGCTATTGGCCACATAGCTACTTTGTATCACCTGCCATTCTGGTGGCGTGAGATAATTTGCTTCAGCGTTATCTATATAAGCTTCACGGTCTGCACAGCCGTCAACATCTTGGAGTAAATCTTGTAGGGTAGTCAATGTAAATTCGCCGTTAAATTTAAGGTTTCTCAAGTAATCTTTAATCACGTCTTGCACAGGCGTGTTTTGTGTACCGTCTATTCTTGCGCCGTTTTCGTCCAAGATAAGTGGGTCATAGAAAAATCTAACAGCGAGCTTAAGCTGATCGGCTGGACCTGTAAATATCACTATTTTAGTGCCTGCAGGTTTGATGTGTGCAAAATACTGCTCAAGATTACTTTTAACGTCTTGAGCTACCGGTGTTAAGCCTTCAGTGCCTTCTGATGCCACTTTAATAAACAAGTTCTTTCTATTATTAAGCTCAAGCTCAATCACCGCAGCTCTGGCGATGGGTAAGTTGGTAGTTTCGTTAACTTCGTTTTCATACTGATCATTGTCATCTGGTAGTGTTTCACCATGCCTATATGCTAAAGCTTTATCCCGAAACCAAAGCAAAGTGTATCGCTTTTGAGCTTTTATTTTTTCGTCAGTTTCCTTTTGATAGGTGCTGAAAAACTCATACTGCAACCAAATGACAAATGCCGTAGCATAAGCCCAAAGATTGAATATAGCGGCTTTTGAGGTTGATGTTAAGCCTGACAGCGCATCTTGGTTT
>JASMTR010000074.1:0-16930 GCA_041694175.1 Bacteroidales bacterium | reverse complement strand
TATTTATTTCGCTTATCTTTACGCGTGATTGATTCTAATCTCTTAAAACCAATCTGTCAATTCAATATGTCAATGTACTTTTTAATTCTTTTGTTTCGCCGTTAAGCGGGTGCAAATGTAATACCTTTTTTCTTTTCCACAAATACTTTTTTTGAAAAAATATTTATTTTTTTTTATCTCTAAAACTTAAGTTTTCAACAGGCTGGTTTTAAGAAAAATACGAATAATAAAATATTAGATTTTTTTTCTTTTAAGAGGTGATCTTTTTTAAGATTTTCATTAAAAGATGATGGCAATATAGAAGGAATCATTTTTATTACAATTGGTAAGAGCAAGCTTCCACCTGGAAGCGCGAATATAGCTAATGATGGTATGGTTTTAAAAATATCTAAAAGCTGTGTCTTAACTTTTCGCCTCTCGCTTGAATTCAACTCTCTATAAGATGATATCATCAGTAGATTCATAAGCTCTTTACTTTGAGATATTTCATTGATGATTCTTTTTTTATTTCTTACTATTAACAAAGATAATGTTCGGTATGTTCGGTCATAAAAATACTTTACTGGATGAGCTGTATTAAAATAGTAGATTTCAGATTTATTTTCATTAACAAAATCATATAAAAATTGAATGGAGTGATTTAAATCTTGACTTGAAATATTTAAACTCTGTGATAGTTTTACTATAAAGTCTTTTTCAGATTCATCAATCACCTCATCTGAGTACAAAGTCATACACATCATATCTATAAGGTAGCTTTTTTCTGTTTTGGTTTTTAATATCTCAAAGTTTAAATCTTCAATATCTTTAATATCATCAACTTTGATTTCATGATACCTTAACGAGCTCTGTATAAGTTTAATGACAATTTTATCATATTTCCCTTTTAATTTTTTCTCTTTTAAAGCTAAATATAAACTGTTGACTAGCAATTCCTCGAGTCTAGTAGCAAACCAACAAGGCTCATAAGTATTATTAAGATAATTCTTGAATGCTAAAACATCTATAAACAATAATGCATTTGTAACAATGTTACTAAAGTTCTTTTGAAGATAAGAGTCATTAGTTTGGACACGTTGATGCAAAATACTTTCAACCTCACTATCAGGTTTTGATTTTGATAACCATTTAAACTGAAACAATGACTGGTGCGTGCGTTTGAGTTTACTGTAAAAAGATATAATAGTTTTTAAACACAACTCGTGATTTTGCTTGTGATTATGATGAAAGTAAACAATTGACAATGCTGTAAAGAGATTGACTTTCGCCAATTCTTCTTGTGTCAATTTAAAATCATCGTTCCTGCGTTGACTGACAGGAATTAAATTTGTACCATAAATAAAGCCAACTTTTTTGAGCTCGTGATAAAATTCTTCAAATGAATAATCAGACAAATCTTGCAGGTCTTGCTCGTATTCGTCTAAATATTTGTTTATCCAACCTGTAGCTGATGGGTTCATTTGTTTATATAATTAGGTGATAAAGTTAGTTAAAATTTGGTATAAAAAAACCTAGCTTTAGGCTAGGTTTTTTTTAAAATCTAAGTGTTAAATATAATTATTCTAAAGTCACCGTTCTAGTTACATCATTAAATGGCCCAGGAATTAAATTCCCTTCAGCATCTACGAGTTGTAATTGTATTTTAACTTCACCTTTATCTAAACCTTCAATAACGTATGGAACCCATTCTGTAATTGTAAACTCTTCTCCATTAATTGTTGCTTTAACTTTATTTCCAGTTTCTGAAATTTCTGTATTGACCAAAAAGAAATCTAGCAAAAGTTTTTCAGTATCTTTACCGCTGTATGTGCCTTTAGGACGACTGTAAAACAAGTGTGGAGCTGATAAATCTGGTGCCTCACCTTGAGGTTCTCCTACAGTTACCGGCTGAACTAAAAAAGCATTTTTTACAGACTCGTGATAAGAACGTGATAAAAATGCTAATAATACATGATGACCTTCTCCAATTTCTTTAGAAAAGCTTGGCTCATAGTGAGCAGAATAAGGTGCATTATCTAAAATAAAATGAATGTGTTGACCGTTTCCAGAATTGGCTAAACCATTTTCTCCAGCACCATCTGTCTGTAAACCGAGCTCATAGTTTTCAACATTAAAATTAAATTTTACTTCAGCTTTTCCTGTGTCTTCACTTATTTGACCAACAGCTGGTTTGTTAAGACTTATTTTAGCTTCTGCAAATTTTGGTGAGTCCTCGAATTTGGATAAGGTGATTTTTGATTCTTCTACTTTTTCTTGAGTTTCAACCTCTTTGTTTTCTGCTTCTTTATCTTTATTATCTTGATTTTTACAACTTGATAGAATAAACATGAAAGATAAAAAGGCAATAATTAAGTTTTTCATTTTGTTTGTTTTTAATTTAATTAAAATCTTCAACGAAATTAAGGATATAACGGCTGTAATTCAAAGGATTAATAAAAATTAACATAAACTTGATGTCTTATTCATCTATAAGCTTTGTTTTCACCTCAACATCACTATGCAATGTTTTATGAACAGGGCATTTATTAGCTATTTCTAACAAACGTTGTCTTTGCTTGTCGTCTAAATCGCCTTTTAAGATGATATCTCTTTCAAAAATATCAATTTTAGAATTTTTATCATCAATGTTTTCGCAATCATCACAGTGGTCTTTTTTGTGATTGATATGAACTTCAACATTTTCAACTGGCCATTTTTTGCGTTTAGCATACATTTGAATAGTCATTGCTGTGCAGGCTGCTAAACCACCTGAAACCAATTCGTAAGGACTTGGCCCTAAATCCTTGCCTCCAAAATCTTCTGGCTCATCAGCTTGCAACCTATGTGACCCTAAAGCCATTTCAGTTGTAAAATCATCATTTTGAGCTAAACTGGCCACGACTTGATGTTTTGTTTTAAGCTCTTTTTCTTTTTCAAATACATCAAGATATCGGGTTGCCCAACTTGAAATCACTTGACCAACATAAGAAGAGTCTTTCGGGTTAGACATTAAATGGTCTGCACCGTCAAGAGAGACAAAACTTTTAGGGTGATGAGAATGAGTATAAAGTAATTCTGCATTTTTTACTCCGACAATATCATCTTGTGGTGAATGAAAAATGAGATAAGGCTTTTTAAGGTCGCCGAGAAATTCGTCTATTTTATTGTTTTGTAAATCTTCAAGAAAATCTTTTTTAATGGTAAAACTTCTGCCACCAACATTAACTTTGGCTTTGCCTTCACTTTGAATTTCGTCCATTTTACTTTCAAGTAATTTACCTACATGTTCAGGCTGAAATGGACTGCCAATAGTGACATAAGCTTTTATATTATCCAGCTGATGGGCTGCAAAAATACTGGCTGTGCCACCCAATGAATGCCCTATGATTAAAATAGGAGCTTCATAATCTTCTTCTAAAAATTTGGACGCCGCAATTAAATCGTCAACGTTATGAGAAAAATTAGTGTCTTCAAATGCGCCGTCACTTTGACCGAGACCTGTAAAATCAAATCTCAACACACCAAATCCACTTGAGGTTAATCCATCTGAAATATTTTTAATGGCTTTAAGGTTTTTATTGCAAGTAAAACAATGTGCAAAAATACAATAACTGTGAATGCGCTTATCAACAGGCAAATCTAACCTGCCGACTAATTCTTCTTCGTTTTTATTTTTAAATGTGACTTTTTTTGATTTCATAGTTGGTTGTTTATTTGAGTTTCAAAATTTCAAAATTTATCTGACTTTTTAAGGGTTTTTGGGCTAAAAGATTAATACTATCTTCAGAAAGCTGAAATAATCTGGGATAACCACCAGTGACTTGGGCATCCCGCATTAAAATTATAAGCTTTCCTTCTGGTGTTAATTGTACTACGCCTGGCATCACTGGCACAGAGTTTATACCTTCTAATTGATTTTCAAAAGTTTCTTCAAACTGGTATGCCATACGATTGCTTTGTTCTGAAATGGTGAATGCCTTTGTCGATAAAATTTCTCTTTCATTTCTATTTAGTTTATGGTATTCTGGGAGCGTATAAACTCTCAAAGTATCGGATTCATAAATTGAAAAATCATAGTTGACTTTAGCGTGTTTTTTATGGAAATTTTTGAGATTACTTTTAATCTTGATTTCATCGTCTTTCCTAAGCTTTTCTGATGTTGTTATAGAATGGTATTGACTTTGACTTTCGAGTTTATCTTCAGAAATCAAGCGGCCATTAACTGCAAAATAAGCTCTATTTTGAATGTTTTTAACTTCTAAAATATCGTTTGGTTGTATTGAAAGTTGATGGTTAATTTTTGTTTTTTCGCCATTTACAAATACAATAGCATTCGGTGCTGTTACGGCAACGGTTTGAGATGATGTAAATTTTAGTTTCGGCCCTATAAAAGTCATTTCTATAACGGCTTGCTCAGGCGGGTTACCAACTAAAAGGTTAGCAAGCCGCGCTAAATTTTGATCCATAGCACCACTTAAAGGCACGCCAAAATCTGTATATCCATATCGACCGAGGTCTTGAATACTGGTATAAAATCCACTGGATAAAAGTTTAATCATTTTGTTCAAATTTTTCAATTGAAATTTCAGTGTTTTTGAGCCTATCAAATTCTGTTTGATTTATGGCGTAAAACTGGATTTTGTCGCCAGGTCGAAATGGACTTGGTGGATTTTGGTCAACATCAAACCAATCAACTGGCGTTTGACCAATAATTTGCCAACCACCAGGAGAATTCATAGGATAAATACCCGTTTGGTTTTCAGCAATACCAACACTGCCCTTTTCTACTTTTTGTCGTGGTGTTTGGTGTCTGGCCATTTGTATGCGTTTATCAACATCTCCGAGATATAAAAATCCTGGTAAAAAACCTATAAAACATAGTGTATAAACTGTTTTGGTATGAATTTGAATAATTTCAGATTTACTAAGTTTTTTTTGTTTAGATATATTTTCTAAATCTAATCCGTATTCATAACAAACTGGGATTTTAAATTGTCTATTTTTAAAACTTTCAATGTCTTTAGTATCAAACGAATTTATAAAGCTTTTAATTTGATTTTCTTTCTTTAAAATATTTATATTGAGATTTTTATACTTGACCAACAATGTATTGAAGGCTAATGTTAAATACTGAATATCTTTATCTTTTTTTAAAAGTTGATTTTTTAAAGCTTGTAAGGATTTTATATGTTTTACAGTCAACTGAAAATCCCACTCTACAAGCAAACTAATAGGCGATGACAAATGAATTTTAAAGTTACTGAGTTCTACTATCATTGAATTTTTATTTTTTGTTTTTTGAGTTCAGCAACAAGAGTTTCTAGCATCTCTAAAGCTTTGGGTGTATCGCCGTGAATACAAATGGTATCTACTTTTATGGGTTTGGTTTTAGAATTTGGTATTTCTATAATTTTATCTATAATCATTTTTTTGACTTGATTAACGACTTTACTTTCAGATGTAAAAACAGCATTGGGGTTTTGACGTGAAACCAAACTCAAATCTTCATTATAAGCACGGTCTGCAAAACCTTCAATTTTTATAGGAATTTGAGATTTTGCTATGGTTTGAATTACAGAATTTGGCGGCACATAAAGCGTAATATTTGGATATTTATTTTTAATTAAGTTGAGTATTGCTCGCGCTTTGACCTCATCGGATTTTAAATCATTATATAAAGCACCGTGGAATTTGATATGATGCCAAGTTGCTTTAGTTTCTTCGATACATTTTCTAAATAAATTTAACTGACTATCAATAGCTTTTACTAAAGCATCTAAACTGATACTGATAGATTTTCTACCAAAATTATCTACATCTGGGTAGGAAGGATGAGCGCCTATTTTTACATTGTATTTTTGAGCCAATTGAAGGGTTTTCAAAATGCTTGAACGATTGCCAGCGTGACCGCCACAAGCAATATTGCAAGATGAAACATATTTTAAAATTGCTTCATCATTGGCTTTCCCTTCACCGAGATCCGCATTTAAATCAATCTTATAGTTCATTTAAAACTTTTAATTTTTCTTAAAATAAATTAGAATTATGTGAATATCATTATATTTCAGAAAAATTTAAAATATTAATTATGAAAATTTTACTTTTTGCGTTGTCTTTTACTGGACTTATCGCTTGTGCTCAAACAGACAAAAACATTACAGAATCTTCAAAAGACTATGATTATGAGGTCGTTGCAAAAGATATTCCTATCCCTTGGGGATTTGATTTTTTACCAGATGGCAGTATAATTGTAACTGAAAAATCAGGTCAACTTTATCATATTAAAAACAATAAAAAAACAGAAATCACAGGATTTCCAGAAGTTTATGTGCGTGGACAAGGTGGTTTAATGGATGTGAAAGTTCATCCAAAATATCCAGAACAAGCTTGGATTTATGCCACTTATGCGAAAAAATCTGAAACTGAAGAGGGTGGAAACACAAGATTAGTGAGATTTCAACTCGATAATAATACTGTGCAAAACTTGGAAGTGCTTTACCAAGGTGAGCAACCTTCTCGAAGAGGACAGCATTTTGGAAGTCGAATAGAATTTGATAACGACGGTTATTTATATTTCTCCATAGGTGACCGTGGAAATCGAGATGAAAATCCGCAAGACATTACTCGCGATAACGGAAAAATTTATCGTTTACACGATGACGGTAGTATTCCAGATGATAATCCATTTGTTGACGTGAGTGATGCTAAAAAAGCCATTTATAGTTACGGACATAGAAACCCACAAGGAATGGAACGCCATCCTGAAACCGGCAAAATATGGGTACACGAACACGGACCACGAGGTGGAGATGAAATTAACATCATTGAAAAAGCGGTGAATTACGGCTGGCCAGTAATTAGTTATGGTATTAATTATTCTGGAACAAAATTTACAGAAATTACAGAAAAGGAAGGTATGGCACAGCCTTATCATTATTGGGTGCCGTCTATTGCTCCAAGCGGAATGGCTTTTGTACGTTCTGACAAATATCCACATCTCAATGGCAATGTTTTAGTGGGTTCACTAAAGTTTCAATACGTAGAACTTTTAATAATTGAAAATAATAAAGTAACCAAAAGAGAAAAACTACTCGAAGGTATCGGTCGTATTAGAAGCATTGAGCAAGGACCAGATGGATATATTTACGTTGGTATTGAAGGTGTTGGTTTGGTGAAGCTAATAAAATCATAATCAAGCCTTTGTTGACTAAAAATATTAGCGCATATTTTGCTGAAAAATTGAGTTAATTGTCTAATAAATCTTAAAAATCACTTCAAAAATAATTTTCAAATCTTAATTAAATTTAAGCTATTACAACAGTTTTGCTAATATTTTTTGGGTATTTTAAATTTATTATATAGATTTACTGAAACTTTAAAATAAATCTTATGAAAAAAATTACTCTTTTAGTTGCATCTGCACTATTTTCTTTAGGTGTTTATGCTCAACAAACATTATCTCATTCAGTAAGTCAAACCTCTGATAGTGGAGGTGTAGCTTGTGCATCTGACCCAGACCAAATACCTGGCACTGGTGACGAAGGTATTTCTGATAACATTTTTTACAGAGCTTATATTCCTGCTGATTTTGGTTTCACAGGAAGTTTTGATGCTATGGGTGTTAATTTTATTGCTGAATTCACAGATGTAGGAGGTTCTAACCCTACAGTTACAAGTACAGTAAGACTATTTACATCTGACCAAACTTTCCCTGGGGGAACATTTACTGAAATTGCCTCAAAAGATTTTGATGTCACAGCTGCAGACGATGGTGTGGCTTTTGACGTGATGTTTGACAATCCAGTAACGGTAAATGCCACTACAGAACTTATAATTGCAGTTGACATTGCTGCAAACCCAGGTCCACCTAATAATTATGACTTCAGAATAGGTGTTAATGATGCTGGTCAAAATGATCCAAGTTATTTAACTTCAACTGCTTGTGGACTTACATCTCCTGGTACTTTTGCCAGCATTGGATTTCCTGATAATCACCTTATATTAAATTTAATTGGTGATACAAATTTAAGTACTGATGATTTTACTTTATCTCAAATTTCAGTTTATCCTAATCCAACAAGTGATTTTATAAATCTTAATGTACCATCAAACATTGAGGTAAATAAGGCATCATTATTTGACGCTTTAGGAAGAGAGGCTGATATAACTAGTAATAACGATGTTATTAATGCTTCAGATTTAGCTAATGGTATTTACATCCTGAAAATCGAAACCACAGTAGGTGATTTATCAAAAAAAGTGATTATAAAATAACGCTATAATTATATTATTTAAAACTGCCTTCTTAGGCAGTTTTTTTTTATTAAATTTTAAAATATTGCACGAACGAGCTCTTATCTAAAATTTAAATTTTATTACATTTATGAATTAAAATAATTTTTAAGTTTATGAATACGCTAATTAAATTATTAATAACCATTACTATTTGTTCGGTTTCAACTCAAATTGATACCGATAACATAGGTCAATATCAAGAAAAAACTTTAGAGAAAAGCATTGAAGATGGCCAATGGGTTTACGAAGATTTTTGTGTACGCTGTCACTTACCTACTGGTAAAGGTGTTTCTGGAGTTTATCCGCCTTTGGCTAAATCTGATTGGTTAGAAAACAAAGTTGATGAAAGTATTGCAGCCATTAAATATGGTTTAGAAGGCGAAATTGAAGTCAATGGTGAAATTTATAACAACGTTATGACTGCTCAAGGTTTAAGTGACGAAGAAGTGGCTGATGTGATGAATTACATTATGAATTCTTGGGGTAATACACAGCATGAAATGGTAACTGTTGAAAAAGTAAAAGCTGTTGAAAAAACGGAATAAGTTATGTAGTTATTATTTCATAATCCTTTTTAATTCGTCTTTGTGAACACACAAGACGCTATCTGTTTTAAGAAAAATTGAGGATTAACAAGTAAGTATTTCAAACTTAAAATGAGGAAACTGACTAACTTGTCTGCGAGGCAGGCAGCAACCTTTTAAAATCGAGCTCGGAATGACCTTTATTTTTCGCTTTTAATTTTAAATCAAAAAAGCCTACTAAAGAATAGCAGGCTTAATTTTTATTTTAAATATTTATCTAAACTTAGGACTTGATTAAGTCTTTTTGATTTCTAAAGACCAAATTTCCGTCAAACTGGTCGAGTAAAATAATACTTTCAGCAGTAACCTTTTGGGCTAAAATTTCTTTAGATAACTTATTCAACACTTCTCTTTGAATAGTTCTTTTTACTGGTCTTGCACCGTATTGTGGATCGTAACCTAATTTAGCGAGATGATTTTTAGCTTCCTCTGTTGCGTCTAAAGTGATTCCTTGTTTTAGTAGCATTTTTTGCAGTTGTTTTAATTGTAAATCCACAATTGACTTGATATCTTTTTCACTCAAAGGCGTGAACATAATAATATCATCAATTCGGTTGATAAACTCTGGTCTGACGTTCTTTTTCAATAAATTTAAAACATCAACTTTAGCAGCTTCCATTGCCGTATCTACGTCATTTAGAGTGTCGTATTTTTCTTGAATGATATGGCTTCCCATATTTGAAGTCATTACAATAATAGCATTTTTAAAATCTGCAACTCGTCCTTTATTATCGGTTAAACGGCCTTCGTCAAGCACTTGTAACAAGATATTAAATGTGTCGGGGTGCGCTTTTTCAATTTCGTCAAGCAATACTACAGAATAAGGTCTGCGTCTTACCGCCTCTGTAAGTTGCCCACCTTCATCATAGCCCACATAACCTGGAGGCGCACCAACCAATCGGCTTACAGCGTGACGTTCTTGATATTCGCTCATATCTATTCTGGTCATAGCATTTTCATCGTCAAAAAGGTATTCAGCTAAGGCTTTGGCTAATTCCGTTTTACCAACACCTGTTGTTCCTAAAAATAAGAACGAACCTAATGGCTTTTTCTCATCTTGCAATCCTGCTCTACTTCTACGAACGGCATCACTTACAGCGACAATGGCTTCTTCTTGACCAACAACGCGTTTATGCAATTCATCTTCAAGTTTAAGCAATTTTTCACGCTCAGTTTGAAGCATTTTAGTCACCGGAATACCTGTCCATTTAGCGACAACCTCAGCGATATCTTCATAAGTCACTTCTTCTTTAATTAGAGTGTCTGCACTTGCATTGTCTTCAACTTGTTTTTGTAGTTTTTCAAGTTCTACTTGAGCGTTTTTAATTTTGCCATAACGTATTTCCGCTACTTTTCCATAATCGCCTTCACGTTCTGCACGTTCAGCTTCAAGTTTAAATTCTTCGATATCAGATTTAATTTTCTGAATATGATCAACTAATTCTTTTTCGTTTTTCCACTTGGCATTCAAATCGTTGCGTTTTTCTTTGAGTTCAGCTAAATCAGATTTGAGTACTTTGAGTTTAGCATCATCTTTTTCGCGTTTAATGGCTTCAATTTCAATTTCCAATTGACGAATTTTTCTATCTAAAACATCGAGTTCTTCAGGTTTTGAATTAATTTCCATTCGCAATTTGGCGGCCGACTCGTCCATTAAATCAATAGCTTTATCAGGTAAAAATCGGTTGGTAATATAGCGTTGTGAGAGTTCAACTGCGCCAATAATAGCTTCATCTTTAATACGCACTTTATGATGGGTTTCATATTTTTCTTTGATACCACGTAAAATTGAGATTGCAGATTCGGTATCAGGCTCCAAGACCATCACTTTTTGAAAACGACGTTCAAGGGCTTTGTCTTTTTCAAAATACTTTTGAAATTCATCTAATGTCGTTGCCCCTATCGCTCTAAGTTCGCCTCGTGCTAAAGCAGGTTTTAAAATATTAGCCGCGTCCATAGCGCCTTGACCACCACCAGCACCAACGAGCGTATGAATTTCATCGATAAATAAAACGATTTCACCATCACTTTTAGTCACTTCTTTAATGACAGATTTTAAGCGTTCTTCAAATTCACCTTTGTATTTTGCACCTGCAATCAGTGCGCCCATATCTAAGTTATAAATGCGCTTTGATTTTAAGTTTTCAGGCACATCACCTGCTATAATGCGATGCGCTAAACCTTCTGCAATAGCCGTTTTGCCCGTTCCAGGCTCGCCGACCAACATCGGGTTGTTTTTGGTTCGTCGGGATAAAATCTGAAGTATACGTCTGATTTCTTCATCACGACCAATGACAGGATCAAGTTTACCGTCTTCAGCTAATTGATTCAGGTTTTTAGCGTATTTATCTAATGAATTATAAGTGTCTTCTGCAGTTTGAGAAGTCACTTTATCGCCTTGTCGTAATTCTTCTATAGCGGCTTTAAGCCCTTTTTCGGTAGCACCTTGATCTTTTAAAATTTGAGCAACTTTAGAATCACTTTTAAAAATGGCTAAGATGAGATGTTCAACAGAAACATATTCATCTTCCATTTTTTTGGCAATAATCGTCGCTTCATTAAAGGTTTTATTAGCATCACGTGATAACAGAATATCACTTCCAGATACTTTTGAAAAGCTCTTTAAAGTGTTATCGAGAATATCAACGAATAACTTTTGATTAATACTGAGTTTTTTAAAAATAAATGGTAACACATTTTTATCGACTTCAATCATCGCTTTAAAAACGTGTTCATTTTCAATTTGTTGATGCCCGAATTCTTGCGCTAATTGTTGCGCTTTTTGAATGACTTCTTGGGCTTTTATGGTTAATTGATTTGGATTCATTTTTTTAAAATTTTGTTTCATTTAATTAAAGTCAAAAAATATACCCTTTATAAGAATTGCCATTTTGGCATTTGTTTTTGAATTTTTTAAGCCATTTTGTCTTATCATAATTCTTTTTGATTGCTTATTTTTGAAAGCAATAAAAGATGATTACGACTTTATCAAATTAAAAATATTATGGGATTTCTCAATACGCTATTTGGATCAAAACAGGAACAAAAATCTTTAGACTGGAAAGTCTTAGAAGATGTCAAGCAACTGGATAATGCTTTAGCTATTTCTAAAGAAAAACCCGTCGTTATTTTTAAACATTCTACAAGCTGTGGTATTAGCAGGATGGTACTGAATCAATTTCAAAACAATGCCGATTTTGATGAAGAAGCCGTGCTACTCCTTTACTTGGATTTGTTAGCTCATCGTAATATTTCTAACGCCATTGCTGAAAAATTTGGTGTTTTGCATCAGTCACCGCAAATGATAATTCTTAATAAAGGTCAGGTTGCCTATCACGCTTCGCATTCAGCTATTGTCCCTGGTGCAGTGAATCGGATTTTAGAAGCTTAAAAGTTGCTTTTTATAAATCCGAACTTTAAAACTTAGACTCCTCGCCAATTAAAGCCTATATTTGGAAACCTTTAAACTTGTTGTAAGTCGATAAGGATTCACAACATGCTATGCAATTAACACTTTACGTTTTAATTTATCCAGCTATTTGGCTGATATCTAAACTGCCTTTTAGATTACTTTATTTATTTTCTGATTTACTTTATCTTTTAATCTATAAAGTATTTGGATACAGGAAAAAGGTTGTTCAGTCTAATTTAGAATTGGTTTTTCCTGAAAAATCTAACGAAGAAATTTCTACAATAACTTCAAAATTTTATCATCATTTGTGCGATATGATTATGGAATCTTTAAAGTCTTTAACCATTAAAGAGGAAGACATCAAAGCGCGCTACAAATTTACCAATATCGAACTTATTTTAGACTTAGAGCAAAAGCAAAAAAGCATTGTATTGATGTGTGCGCACTATGGCAGTTGGGAGTGGATTTTTATTCTTCAGCGCTATGTTAATCATAAGGGATATGCCGTTTATAAAAAAATTGGCAACAAATATTTTGATAGGCTTGTAAAAAAAATTAGGGCAAAATACGACACGCATTTAATTACAAATAAAGAAACTGTTGAGGTTTTGTCAAAATCTCAGGCAAATAACGAATTGAATATTAGTGGTTTTGTATCAGATCAATCCCCGAAAATTTGGAAAGCTTTACATTGGAATACATTTATGGGTATCAACGTTCCTATGCATACTGGAGCTGAGTATTTAGCTAAAGAACTCGATATGGCGGTCGTCTTTTTTAAGGTCAATCGCATCAAACGTGGCTTTTACGAAACTACTTTTGAAACCTTAACTGAAAATCCCAGGCAGTTTAAAAATTACGACATCACAAATCTATTTTTTAAAAAAGTAGAAGACCAAATCCGAAACGCTCCTGAATACTATTTATGGACGCATAAGCGCTGGAAGCACAAAGATGATGTGCCTAAAGAATTTTCCCTAGCTCTTTAAAAATAGATGATCCCTCATTAAATTCCACAACTGATTTTTAATTTGTGCTTATCAGTATTTAAATCTGAAAAATATTGGATTGTAATAAGTTAAAAAAATACTGTGTTTTCTAAAAGCCTTTATTTAAATTCTAAGGCATATAGTCATTATTTTATCTTTTTCTCCACAAATTCAGCAAATACGGACTTGTGTTTGTCTAAATCCAAATCTGGCGAGACTGAAACCCTGGCAATATAATCTTTGTCTTCTTCTTTGGTTGTGCCTTGAGTTGATGTGGCTGGAATAGTCCAGTAGCAACCTTTTAATTGCCCATAACTCACACAATATTTGCTTTCATTAGGAATTTGCGTGATCATCATATCAATCAACTTTTGATTTAAAGCTCTTTTGTAGATTTCTCTTTCTTCGGGTGTTTCTCCTTTGGTTGGCAAGTCTAATGAAAATACAGATGGTGTAAAGCCCTGTTCCGCTAATGATTTTGACACAAAATTAATTTTAGCTGAAGGTAAAGTCTCTTTTATAAATTCAACAAATTCTCTGGTGTTTTTATAGGCATCAGCAATTCTTTGGTTCATAGAAGGCAGTTGTTCTGCGAGAATATTGATCTGAAAATCAGTGGCTTCATTATCACAAAGCTTAAGGTTGGTTTCAATTTTATCTAATAGGTATTCAGCTTTTTTGTTAGCCACCAAATAGCCCGCTGTACACTTTCCGCCGCTTGGAAATTTTGAACCACTTACGTACGAGATGGTTTCCACTGACGATAAAATTTGATTTTCGCCTAAAAAGTTATAATTGGGGCAAAAGGTTTGATCTAAAATAAAAATCGGTGCTATGGCTTTTTCTCCTTTTGGATTTGTTCTGGGTTGGATTAAAGCTGATTTTAATTTTTCTAATTCAGGCACTTCAACCCTGGGATTGGTAGGAATTTCGGCAATGATCAAAGGCACAGCATCCATCTCAGCCACTTGATTTAATACCAAATCTGTGCTTTGCACCATATCATTGTCGCCATCTACGGGTAAATCTAAAATATCGACATTTTGTAAGCAAGCAGCGACTCGTCTGGCTTGATCGTTAGTGCCACCATAACAATTTGGTGGAACTATGATTTTAATGGCTTTATCAGGATGTTTTGTTTGAGCTTCGTGAATTAAGCCCATCATAATCGCGTACTGCACAGACAATCCACAAGAGCCTAAAAGTGGTTTTGCCGTGGTGTGCGTGATTTTTCTGATATTGTCTAAAACTTTGGATTTGTTTTCTTTAGCTGTATCTTGATTTGCATTTCCTTCAGTTTGCCCCACAAAAACTTTTAGGGCTTTTAAACTGTCGCCTGGCGTAATCGCTACAGTTTCACGCCGTCTGACGTGCTGAATATCTGGCACGTAATCTGCGTTTTTGTCATTGATATGAATAATACTTCCAAAATCATCAAAAATACTGATGTAGAAATCAATATTGTTTTGCCATTTCAACTGGCCGATATCTTCATTTTGAGTGATGAATACTGTGCTGCCATCAAAATTTAATATCGCGTCTTTATCGTCAATATGCTTGAGGTCAAAATCGTAACCATAAACTTCTTTGACAATAGCTTCATCAAAAGTCTTTGGTAATGGAGTAGAGTAAAGCAACTGTGTTTTTTTATTTTCAAAATGGTTTTTTCGCAACACCGCCATTATAGCCATAGTCTTAGAAGAAAAACCAATTACTTGTTCAGGCCGTAAATTGTTTTCTTTGGCGATTGCCCATTCTAAAATTGAAGAAAGCGGATGTCCAAGACGAATATAATCATAAGCTGTCGGTAAATTTTCTAAAGACGATTGGCTGAACTCCTTATTTTGATATAGTTTTTCAAATTCGTTTATAAATTCTGTCTTGGCCAATTCTTCGTTATAAATATCTAAACGATGAGTCGTGAGTTTGATCCAGTCTTCTGGTAGATGATTTAAAACATTTTGAATATAGTTGACAACTTGAGATGTTTGCATTTTAAATTTTTAGCAAAAATATTTTAAATTATGCGAACCATAAAACGACTTATGTTTATGTTGTCTTAAAATATTTGATTAGAATTTTTTTTGAATCATATATCATTAATTAAGATTTCGCCGCCACAAAAGCACTGGTCCAAGCACTTTGAAAGTTAAAACCACCAGTAATGGCATCGATATTTAAAGCTTCACCGAGGATTTTAAGTTGTGGTTGTTTTTTACTGCTAAAAGTTTTAAAATCAATTTCCTTTAAATCGACGCCACCAGCAGTGACAAATTCTTCTTTAAAGGTGCTTTTACCATTGACTTCTAATTTAAATGCAGTCAAGTTTTGAGCAATTTCTATAATATTATTTTTTGACAAGTCTGCCCAGTTTTTGGTTAAATCAACTCGGGATTCATCTATGATAAAATGCCAAAAGCGTTTTGGCAGATTAAAACAATTTTGGTTGCCAATGTTTTTCTTAGCGCTTAGTTTTTTCTGAGCTTTAAGTTGGTCAACCGCATCTTCAAGATTTAAATCTTTAAGCCAATTGACAAGGATAAAAAAATTATAATCTAAGTCGTTAAGCAGTTTAGCACCCCAAGCTGATAATTTTAAAACACAAGGTCCACTCAAACCCCAATGGGTGATAAGCGTAGCACCTTCAGAATCTAAAAGTGATTTCGTACAGCTTTTATCTTTGTGTAATGTCATATAAGTCTCCAAACTCAAACCCTGTAGTTTTGTAAGATTAGGATAAGTGATGTTGAATGTAAACAGGGATGGGACAGGCGAAATAATATGATGCCCAAGTCGGTCTAATTCCTCCCAAATCTTTTTGCTGCTTCCTGTTGAAATAACGAGTTGTTTAGCGAAATACTGTTCGCTTTTGGTCTTGATTTGCCAAACTCCATTTTCATATTGAAACCTTATCACATTTTGAGAGGTTTTTACATCAATATTGTGAGTTATTGCTTCGTTGACAAAACAGTCAATGATGGTTTGCGAACTATCAGATATTGGAAATATTCTGCCGTCTTCTTCAATCTTAAGTTCAATACCTCTATCGTTAAGCCAACCCATCATATCACCTGTCATAAACGTATGAAAAGGCCCTATCAATTCTTTTTCTCCTCTTGGGTAATGTGTTGTAAGAGGCTTTGGCTCAAATTCAGCGTGAGTGACATTACAGCGACCGCCACCAGAGACTTTTACTTTTTGTAAAACCTGTTTTGATTTTTCAAGAATGACTACAGACTGATTAGGATGGTTTTCAGCATAATTAATGGCAAAGAAAAACCCACTGGCGCCACCACCAACGACAATACAATCTAAGGTTTGGTTCATAGGTTAAGTTTAAAGTTTATGAGTTTAAAGTTAAATTAAAACTTTTGGGTTTTGTTTTTTTGTTTGGAACAGTTTAACTGTCTTTTTGGAGTTGGTTTAAAATTGGTGGGGTTTGTAATGGTTTATGTTTATATGATTTAACGGACTTTGAATGATGTAAATAGCTTGTTGAACTGTATTTTTATTAGGATTTCAGCTTAGTTCTTTGTTAGTATTTCGTACTTTTTTCGTTAGTCTTTCAGCTTTTGCAAGTTTTGGCTTTAGCATGGTGCGAAACGTAAGTTCACGAAAACCAAAATACAAATTAAAAACCCGTGAGTAATTGCAAATGTGTATGGCTTTGG
>JASMTR010000073.1:0-23593 GCA_041694175.1 Bacteroidales bacterium | reverse complement strand
ATGGTTCGGGGTTTTCAATATCGGCAATGGTATCGCCAATTTCAAAATTTTCTAAACCAACTATGGCACAAATATCTCCTGCTTGGACATCGTCAACTTTACGTTTCCCTAAACCTTCAAAAACATAAAGTTCCTTAATTTTTGTTTTTTGAATAGAATCATCTCGCTTCACTAAAACAACATTCATTCCAGCTTTGAGCTTGCCACGTTGAAGTCTTCCAATAGCAATTCTTCCTGTATAAGATGAAAAATCTAGGGAAGTAATCAACATTTGTAGATTTCCTTCTTTGACTTTTGGTGGCTCGATATGTTCTACAACCATATCTAACAATGGTTCGATGTTGTCAGTAACATTTTCAGGATCTTCGCTCATCCAGTTGTTAAGAGCAGAACCGTAAACGGTTGGGAAATCAAGCTGCCATTCTTCAGCGCCGAGTTCAAACATTAAGTCAAAAACTTTTTCGTGAACTTCTTCTGGCGTACAGTTTGGCTTGTCAACTTTATTGATAACCACACAAGGTTTTAAACCTAAGTCAATGGCTTTTTGTAATACAAATCGGGTTTGTGGCATTGGGCCTTCAAAGGCATCAACTAAAAGTAATACCCCATCTGCCATATTGAGTACGCGTTCAACTTCGCCACCAAAATCGGCGTGGCCAGGAGTATCAATAATATTAATTTTTGTGTCTTTATAAACAACAGAAACATTTTTGGATACTATGGTAATTCCACGTTCGCGTTCTTGGTCGTTGCTATCTAGGATGAGCTCACCGGTGTCTTGGTTGTCTCTAAAGAGTTTACAATGGTGCATGATTTTGTCAACCAATGTGGTTTTACCATGGTCAACGTGGGCAATAATAGCAATATTTCTAAGATTCATAACTCAGTTTTAAAAAGTTGCAAATGTACTTTATAAAATCTGAATAGAAACCATTTTACGAGTTATAAAATTAATACTAAAGCAATCTTGTCCTAAATAGTTTCTTATGTTCTTTTTTGCATTGCCAAAAAAAGAACCAAAAAACGCTAGGCTAACGATAAAAATATCAGAAAATACTACGGAAGCCACAGCCACAGATAAAAATAACTCATTCCACCTGAAGGCGGAATTCAAACAGATTTTTATCTTTTCCCAACTCCTGCTTCCTTGATTTTCAATATTTTTATAGTATGCCAATTTTAAACCCCAAAAATATGATATTTGATTATTAATCAATAAAAAAAAGCCTAACAAGCATTAATTTTTATTGTTTTGGAGGTTATTAATACTAAAGTTTTTCTTCTTTTAAATTAGGATTTCTTTCTATAAAAGCCTTGTAATGCTCGAATCTTTTAAATATTTCTTTAACATATTTATAAGGCTCTTTAGCTCTAACGTATCCATATTTTATAAAATTCTTGTTGTAGTATTCAGGTTTATCTAACTTGAGAAGGGCATTTTCTACGTTTTTATCCCATTGAAGCGAATCTAATTTGAGATGCGAAGCGAGGCGTTGAGCATCTTTTATGTGGTACAAACCGGCATTATATGAGGCTAAGGTGAATTTTAAGCGTTGTATAGAATCTGGAATAGTGCTGTGTTCTTTCCATAGTTGAGATAAATATTCAGTACCGCCCCTTAAACTTTGTTCTGGGTCAGTTGGGTTTGAAATATTGAGTTCTTCAGCAGTTTTTGGCATAATCTGCATGAGACCTGTTGCACCTGCCCAAGATTCATTAGAGGGTTTAAACTGAGATTCTTGATAAACTATTGAGGCGATTAGTCTCCAATCCCATCCAATGTCATTAGCGTATTTTTTTATTAAATCGTCGTAAGGACTTATTTTTTGATCATTCAAGCTGTAAAACTCGCTCTTAACACGTTTTCTAAAAGATCTTCTATTTTTGAAATACTTGTTATAAATCACGTGGTAATCCACCGTTTTTTTCGTACGCTTTAACCATTGGTTTAATGTGTCTTTAAGTTGACTTGAGTTTTGTCTTAACCCCCAAGCAATACGCTGAGAAAAGCTCATTTTAGTTGATATATCTAAAATCGGGTAATCTGAAGCATAAATAGAAGCTACATTTTGATCAACGATACTGTATTTTATTTTTCCCTCAGCAATATTTTTAAAAATCTCATCAGTGGTCATTTGACCAGGAATAGTATCAATATGAATTTTACCGCCAATTTCTTCAGACAGATTTATTAACCTTTGGGCATAGGAAGAATTTCGTTTAACAGAAACGGTATCACTAATCAACTCTACTGGGCTTGATATAAGTTGTTCCTTTATATTGTGAAGTTTCATTCTTCGCCAGTTGTCTGGTTTTTTTTGTACTAAAACCTGATGCGATAAATATAAAGGAATACTAAAATCTATTTCTTTTTTGCGTTCTTCAGTAATGGTGTAACCATAAGCAATAAGATCGCCCTTATTAGTCTTGAGCATTTCAATTAATTTATTTTCGTCTTTAGCAATGACAATCTCTAGTTCAAGTTTCAAGTCGTCAGCAAATTTTTTAAGGATTTCATATTCAAATCCCATTGGGCGTCCTCTGTATAAAAAATATGTAGTGCCACTATAAGTCGTTATGGCTTTTATTTTTCCGCTTTCAAGAATGTCACTAAAACTTCGATTTTCAACTTGTTTTTCTTTATTGATACTGTTTTCTTCACTGCAAGACAGCAAAAAGAAAATAGTAAGGCAAAGAAAAATAAGTCGCATATATTTTTTTTTGGTTATCTAATAGGATTTCTTCTTAAAATTGATTTGAGTTTGAGTTTGACATCTTCGGCAGCATCAAAAAGCATTTGTTCATTACTCGGGAATTCAACGGCTCTATTATTTAAAAGTAATTTTTGATCTTCATCTAAAGCACGTTCATCGCCATCAAAATTGGCAAAAACATTTTCGAATACAAATTGACTATCCAATTTATAATCATTTATTTTTTGTTGAGAGTTCAAATTGATATAGTCTATTTGAGCGTTTATAGAAACTGTCTTACTTTGTGAAATAGTGTTTAGTATTCCTTTCGCATTAATTCTGACATTTCTAGTCAATTCGTTGCCTAGGCTATCTGTTTTGACTCGACCATCTCTG
This sequence comes from Bacteroidales bacterium, assembly GCA_041694175.1. Classification (GTDB taxonomy): domain Bacteria; phylum Bacteroidota; class Bacteroidia; order Flavobacteriales; family Flavobacteriaceae; genus Psychroflexus. The sequence continues at coordinate 20,504 of JASMTR010000073.1, read as the reverse complement.
TCTGTTTGTACTTCTGTAATTTCAACAGTTCTTTCTATACTTTTTTCTTTTTCAATGATACGTTCAGGAGAAAAGATAATATTTTCAAAAATTAAATTAATTTGAAATTGATAAGGGTTTCCATCTTTTTGATTACTATGATAAATCGTCCATTGATTGTCTAAACCATAGGTGTTGAAGTCTAAAATATCAGATTCTAATTGATTTGGAATAGCAACTTCTGTATTGTTTATGGCTTTAACAAATACAAAGTCTTTTCCTAAAAGATTGGCTTCTTCTGCTAAATCATTTGAATTTTTGTAATTAGGTATTATACCGTCAAGCTTTTTAAATATTTCAAAAGCTGTTCGGTAAGAAAGTGTTTCTTCTTTACCCATATATGATTTGCCAGATTGATAAAGATATTCTGCGTAATTTTGTTTGGCATTAATCAACTCGGTTGAAACATCTTCAAACTTAAATTTTAACTTTTTCCCTTGATAATCAAGTGGTAGAAGTGGTTTTATAGATTTTTGAGTTTTATATAAATCTAAATAAGTTTCATAAATGCTTTTTTCATCGTCTGAAGTTGGGTCTTTTTGTAAAAATTTGATTCTATCAAGTTTTTCATCTTGATATTTTTTAAAAGCTTGTTGTAATATTAATTTTTGCTCTTCAGTTTTTTTGTTGTTTTTACCCTTTTGAATCTGGTCAATGGCTAAATTGATTGCTCTTTCATAATTACCTGAAAGCATTGCTTTTTCAACTTTTTTTGTTGAGTTACAACTGATAGTTATTGCAAATAATAAAATGAGTAAGTAAAGTTTCTTCATAATTGGTTTTATTCAAACATACGTTTTTTTTATTTAAATTAAAAAACGTGTTTATCTAATGCTTAATATGCAAATGTTGGAGGAGTCCTTATAACAAAATGATTTATTCTTTCATTATTTTCTTAGTGACTCTTTGCCCATCAGCATTAGAAATGCTAAGTAAATAAATACCACTATTAAAACCTGATAAGTTTATTGAATTGTTTTTAGTTTTTAATAATTGTTTACCAGTTATATCAAAAATTTGATATTCTAATGATTCAAAATTTGATTGGATATTTATTGTACTTGTTGTTGGATTAGGATAAACTGAAATATTATTTTCTATAAACTCAACTAAATTTAAGTTGTCTATAATGCTGATATTAGTGGTTTCTTGGGAGGTGAATTCAGCACCATTAAAAATAAGGTTACCATTAGATGTTGAAAGACTGTAACTGCCTTGACCAAAACCACAACAAATACCGTCACCAAAACTGTCAAAAATAGTAAAGCTGTAACATAAATTTGGATTTACTGCAAAGCTTTCATTGATGGTCACATTGTCAGCATAAGGACCACCTTGGTTAATTATTGTTCCATTTTCATCTTCAAAAACCCAAGTAGTTTCATCTCCAAAATTGTCAGTTATTAATGTGAGATTAACAGATGTTGTAATATAACTCAATGTTTTGTTGATATTTCTTGTAATGTTATTATTATTGGCAAACTCATCAACCACACCATTTGGAGAAGCAAGAGAAGCTGAAAGTACATTATTTCCTTCATTAAGTGAAATTGTAGGAGAACCTAAAACAGCAGTTTCACCTGTGAGAAGACTGCCTGTCCAGCTAATATTAACAGGTGTCTCTGAATTGATTTGGTAATTGAAATTAATAGAAGTCAATGAGTTTGAGCCATTATTTTGAACTTCAAATACGGGTTGAATATCCTCGCCACAAACTTCTGAAGGAATATTAGAAACTATCAACCTCGCGTCATTATTAAAGACTTGTTTAGGTGGAAATTGATCTATTGCAATTTCGCCAGTATTATTAGGGTCTAGCCATTCTTTAAGTCGAGTAGAAGGCGTACTGCCATTATCCCAAGAAACATCAAATCTTCCGTAGTAATCAAACTGCTGATTGTTTACCGTTCCAGCACAAGCAGCTGCACCACCAAAAAGTTGCCCAATAATACGTCCATCTTGATTAAAAAGCGGCGAACCAGATGAACCAGGCTCGGTAACGCCAGTTTCCCATTCATCCAAAAACCAAACTTGAGCACCAGCCTGAACTGAAGTTGTGGGTTGGTCATCATCACGACATACTTTCATAATATCTCCAGATGGATGATGAATGCCTACTGTAAAATTTGCAGGAGTTGAACTTCTATCCCAACCAGCCCATACCAAATCCCATGTGCTTGGGAGAGGTGCTGTAATTTCTAACAAACCAAAATCTGAACCGCCGTTATTTGCTATAAGGTTGGCGCCGCTTACTGTTTGATTAAAAGAACCATCCGTAGAGTTGCCACCACTAGCACATTGAGGGTTTGGACTACGCCAATTAAAACGAAATGCCCAATTTCCTACATTGCCTCCTAAGCAATGATTAGCAGTTAAAAAATATGGTGTGCCGTCGTGACTTGTATTATTGACTAAGGCTCCAGTGCAAAACCCGCTTCCACCAACAACAATAAGAGCCACTGATTTTTTTAAATCATCTTTTAATGTGTCAAAGTCAGAACCAATTGAACAATCTACATCGAGATTGCAGGCGCCAGAATCGTTAAGCGCCTTAGCTTCTTTATTGAATTCGGACACACTTCTATACCCGTGAACAGCTTTACTAATATTAAGTTGTCCTTGTCCAATTCTATTTACAGGCTCATAGTAATAAATAAAAACATCGTCACCATCAATTAACCAAGAGCCAAAAAGCATATCTTCCCTGTTTTGAGTAGAGGTGTAAGCACCTAAAAGGTCTGTTTTGTCTGCATTATAAAAATAGAGTTTGCCGCCCTCAGGGATGTAGAACTCATCAAAGACAAAATTCATAGTTTTGGCACCTTCAGATTTGATGTTTAGTAACCAAAACCGACTTCCATCTGGAAGAGAAGTCCATTGACCGTGAGTGTTGATATTAATATTGACTTGGTGCTCAAATCCAAAACGCCAAGGACCTTCTCCCTTTAAGTCGTTTGCTTTATCCTCTGCTTGAATTTGCTTTAAGTCAAATTCGGGTAAAATTAAAGCAGGTGTATTTTCACTTTTAATTTTCCAGCTTAAAGGTTTTCCTTCATTTGTAACTTGTGAAAATGCTACAAGTGGTAATAATATAAAAAGTAAGGCTATTTTTTTCATACCAAAATTTTTATAAATTTATAAAAAAAAGGTTAACCAATTCGGCTAAGCTTTTTATATGTTAAAAATGATTTCGGTATTATAAAATCAACATCGCATCGCCGTAAGTATAGAACCTATATTTTTCTTTCACAGCTTCTTTGTAGGCTTTTTCCATTAAATCATGTCCCATAAATGCAGAAACCATCATTAATAATGTAGATTTAGGCATATGAAAATTGGTCACCATACAATTGGCAATTCTAAAGTCGTAAGGTGGAAAAATATATTTATTAGTCCAGCCTTCAAAGTCATTTAAAGTATTGTCAGAATTAACCGCGCTTTCAATGGTTCTCATTACCGTTGTACCCACTGCACAAATTTTTCGCCTTTCTATCTTAGCATTATTGACTATTTTAGTCGCTTTTTTCTCAATCTTGACTTGCTCACTATCCATTTTGTGTTTAGACAAATCTTCAACCTCAACAGGATTAAACGTGCCTAAACCAATATGTAAAGTCACTTCTGCAAAATCAATACCTTTAATTTCTAATCGCTTCATTAAGTGTTTAGAAAAGTGAAGTCCAGCAGTAGGCGCAGCAACAGCACCTTCTTCTTTAGCATAAATGGTTTGATAACGCTCTTCGTCTTCAGGTTCAACAGGACGACTGATATATTTTGGAATCGGGGTTTCACCTAATTCGTACAGTTTTTTTCTAAACTCTTCATACGAACCGTCAAATAAAAACCTCAAAGTTCGGCCTCTTGAAGTGGTGTTGTCAATAACTTCTGCAACTAAACTATCGTCATCGCCAAAATAAAGTTTGTTACCAATTCTTATTTTTCTGGCAGGGTCAACCAATACATCCCAAAGACGGGTTTCAGGATTGAGCTCTCTTAAAAGGAAAACTTCAATTCTTGCACCAGTTTTTTCTTTATTTCCAAATAAACGAGCAGGAAAAACTTTGGTATTGTTAAAAATAAGCACATCTTTTTCATCAAAATAGTTGATCAGGTCTTTAAAAATTTTGTGTTCAATTTTTCCTGTTTTTCGATCTACAACCATTAATCGCGACTCATCTCTGTGGTCTGCAGGATGTTCGGCTAATAATTCATCAGGAAGTTCAAAGTCAAATTGAGATAATTTCATGCCCATAGTGAAGTGATTTTAAAAGTTGCAAATATAACCTTATCACCATACCGTTGTCAAGTGTTTTAGCTTTTAATTTTTATAAAATGTGTAAATTGGCGCAAAATATGTTTTAAAAGGTTTGTAAATTGTTTTAAAAGGTCTTAATTTTGCAAACGTTTTAAAAAATAAGAAAATCATGTCTAGAGTTTGTGAGCTTACCGGTAAAAGAGCAATGACAGGAAATCATGTGTCTCATGCTTTAAATAGAAGAAAGCGTAAATTTAATGTTAATCTCATTAAAAAGCGTTTTTATATCCCTGAAGAAGATAAATGGATCACTTTAAAAGTGTCTACATCAGCTTTGAAAAATATCAATAAGAAAGGGATTTCTGCAGTTTTAAAAGAAGCAAGACAAAAAGGATTTTTAAAAAAATAAATTAAAGAACGATGGCAAAAAGAGGCAATAGAGTTCAAGTCATTTTAGAATGCACAGAACATAAAGATTCAGGAAAACCTGGAACGTCAAGATATATTACAACTAAGAACAAACGTAATACACCTGATAGAATTGAATTAAAAAAATACAATCCTATCTTGAGAAAAATGACCGTTCATAAAGAAATTAAATAATTAAGTTATGGCTAAGAAATCAGTAGCAAGTATTCAAACCGGAAGTAAAAGACTTACAAAAGCAGTAAAAATGGTAAAGTCTGAAAAGACTGGTGCTTATACTTTTGTAGAGCAAATTATGTCACCAGAAGACGTAAACGACTTTTTAAAAAAATAAATATTATCACATATTTTCATAAGCCGTTACATTGTTAACGGCTTTTTTTGTTTTTTAAAATTAGCATTTTTGTCAAGGTTAATCCAGAAAAACTATGTTTTCGTCGGTTATTGTATAGGATTATGCTCTAATACATAATTTGGGATTAACTTAATATGTATCTTTGCAATTTTAAATTTAATATCATGAGTTTTTTCAAAAAAATATTTAATAAAGATAAAAAAGAAGATCTCAACGAAGGTCTTGAAAAAACAAAATCCAGTTTTTTTAATAAATTGTCTAAAGCCGTTGCAGGAAAATCTAAAGTTGATGCTGAAGTTTTAGATGATTTAGAAGAAGTCCTTATTTCAAGTGATGTTGGCGTTGCCACAACTATTAAAATTATTGACAGAATAGAAGAACGTGTGGCGCGAGATAAATATTTAGGCACAGACGAACTCAACATTATTTTAAGAGAAGAAATCGCTAAATTATTATCCGAAAATGAACAAAACATTGATCACGATGAAAATAAAAAACCATATGTGATCATGGTCGTTGGCGTTAATGGCGTTGGAAAAACGACAACTATTGGCAAATTAGCCACATTATTTAAAAACCAAGGCCTTTCTGTGGTTTTGGGCGCTGCTGATACGTTTAGAGCTGCTGCAGTTGAGCAATTAGACATTTGGTCTCAGCGTGTTGGTGTGCCTATCGTTAAACAAAAAATGGGAAGCGACCCAGCATCTGTGGCCTACGATACCGTCCAAAGTGCCGTCAAACAAAATGCCGATGTTGTCTTAATAGACACCGCAGGACGCTTACATAATAAAGTGAACTTAATGAATGAGTTGACTAAAATTAAGCGCGTTATGCAAAAAGTAGTCGATCACGCACCCAACGAAGTTTTATTAGTTTTAGATGGTTCTACTGGGCAAAATGCTTTTGAGCAAGCTAAGCAATTCACCGCAGCAACAGAAGTCACTTCTTTAGCTGTCACGAAACTTGATGGTACTGCTAAAGGTGGCGTTGTAATTGGAATCAGTGACCAATTTAAAGTTCCTGTAAAATATATTGGTATTGGTGAGAAAGCCACAGATTTACAATTATTTGATAAAAAAGAATTTGTAGATTCATTTTTTAAATCTTAATATGACTGAAAAACCAGCACCGTTTACAAACCCTAAAAACAAATTAATCATCTATAAAATCACGATGATTTATGCTGCTTTTTATGTGTTGATGAAGTTGTATTCTATTGTTGTAGAAAATCTTTGGGTGTTGCCAAATCTTATTATTAGTTTACCAGTTGCATTCATTGGCATAGTCGCTTGGTTGCAACTCAAACAAAACAAAACCAATTGGTGGTTCATTGCTTTGTCAGTCATTGTTGTTAGTGCAGTGCGGTATTTTGAAGCTGAATGGGTCGTGTGGTTAAATCAAAATCTATAATTTATGCGTACAAAAACGCTCAAGAAAAATAAAATTAATTTAGTCACTTTAGGTTGTAGTAAAAATATCTACGATTCAGAAGTGATTATGGGTCAGTTGAAAGCCAATGGCAAAGATGTGGCTCACGAACAGGAAGGCAATATTGTAGTTATAAACACCTGTGGCTTTATTAACAATGCCAAAGAGCAATCGGTCAACACGATTTTAAATTATGTCAATCTTAAGCAAGAAGGCGAAATTGATAAAGTGTTTGTTACTGGCTGTTTATCTGAGCGCTATAAACCCGATTTACAAAAAGAAATTCCTGATGTTGACGATTATTTTGGCACAACAGATTTGCCCTTATTATTAAAAGCCCTCGGCGCTGATTATAAGCATGAATTAGTAGGTGAACGCTTAACGACAACCCCAAAAAATTACGCTTATCTAAAAATTGCAGAAGGTTGCGATAGACCCTGTTCATTTTGCGCTATACCGCTTATGCGTGGTAAGCATCGCTCAAAACCTATTGAAGAACTGGTTCAAGAGTCTGAAAAATTAGCGGCAAATGGCGTTAAAGAATTAATTTTGATTGCTCAAGATTTAACTTACTATGGATTAGATCTTTATAAAAAACGAAATCTAGCTGAATTATTAAAAGCTTTAGCAAAAATAGAAGGCATTGAGTGGATCAGATTGCATTATGCCTTTCCAACAGGATTTCCTGAAGATGTTTTAGATGTTATCCGTGAAGAGCCTAAAGTGTGTAATTATATCGACATTCCATTACAACATATTTCTGATGAAATTTTAAAATCTATGCGTCGTGGCACGACACATGAAAAAACTACAAAACTTTTAAAATTATTTAGAGAAAAAGTGCCAGGCATTTGTATTAGAACAACTTTAATTGTTGGTTATCCAGGCGAATCAGAAGCCCAATTTGAAGAATTGAAAGCTTGGGTAAAAGATATGCGATTTGAGCGACTTGGAGTCTTTACGTATTCTCACGAAGAAGACACACATGCCTATAATTTAGAAGATGATGTGCCTGAAGACGTTAAAATGAAACGTGCCAATGAAATAATGGAAATACAATCTCAAATTTCTTGGGAACAAAATCAAAATAAAATTGGTAAAACTTTCAAGTGCGTTATTGACAGGAAAGAAGGCAACTATTTTGTAGGACGAACTGAGTTTGATTCACCCGATGTAGATAATGAAGTTTTGATCAATGCAGAAGAACACTACGTTAAAATAGGGGACTTTTGCAATATCAAAATCGAAGAAGCTCACGATTTTGATCTTTATGGTTTCCCTGCTTAAGATGTTACAATATCCTTAACAAGCGTTTTCAATATTACTGATAAGCCTATATTTGTTCAAAAAACTCTAATGGATGACTGTTTAAACTATGAGCAAACCCAAAGATTTTCTAATTTGTTTTTAGATTATATCAATCAAAAGTCACCTGTTTCTACTTTTTACAATCGATTTCCAAACTTGCAAAATTTTGCAGCACAAATTCACGAAAAGCAATCTCAATATAACCAGAAGCACAGAGCGGTTATAGTTGAAGTTTTAAACGAGCAATATCAAGATTTTGATATTTCAAAAGAAACTCAAAATCATATTGATCAGCTTAGTCAAAAAAACACATTTACCATCACTACTGGTCATCAGTTAAACTTATTTACAGGACCTCTATATACTTTTTATAAAATTATTACGGTTCTTAAAACTTGCGAGCAGCTTAAAGTTCAATATCCAGATTGTAGTTTTGTACCATTATTTTGGTTAGCTTCTGAAGACCACGATTTTGAAGAAATCAATCATTTTCAATTTAAAAATAAAACAATATCTTGGCCCCAAAAAGCCTCTGGCGCTGTAGGCGAATTAAATACTGATGGCTTAAAATCAGTATTTGAAACTTTTGAAGATGCTTTACCAAAGACTCAGTTGGCAGAGGAATTGAAAAACTTATTTCAACAAGCCTATTTAAAACACAAAACTTTATCTAAGGCAAGTATCTATTTGTATAATCATCTATTTGGTTCGAGAGGTTTAGTAATTTTGGAGCCCAACCATGAAAAGCTAAAAGCATGTTTTAAAAATCAAATTAGAACTGAATTATTAGAGCAAATTACTTATAAAGAAGTCTCTCAAACTTCAGAAAATTTAAAATCACAAAATTACCACGAGCAAGTTACACCACGAGAAATCAATTTGTTTTATAAAGATAAGAACTTAAGAGAGCGTCTTATTTTAAAAGATGGTAAATACTTTGTGAATTCAACTCAGTTAGAATTTACCAAAGATGAAATCTTAAATAAGGTTGAGTCTCATCCAGAAAAGTTTTCACCCAATGCGCTAATGCGGCCATTGTATCAGGAAGTTTTACTGCCAAACTTGTCTTATGTTGGAGGAGCAGGTGAGTTAGCGTATTGGCTGCAGCTTCAATCAACTTTTAAATCTTTTGACGTACCGTTTCCAATGTTACAGATGCGTAATTCAGCAGTATTATTATCAGAGAAAACTAATGATAAACTCGACAAACTCAAATTAAAAATTTCAGATTTATTTCAACCTGCTATAGATTTAAAAAATCAACAAGTCAAAAAAACCTCTAAGATAGAGATTGATTTTACACCTCAAAAAAAACATCTTTCAAAACAATTTAAAGCCTTATACAAATTAGCTGAACAAACGGATAAAACTTTTTTAAATGCAGTTGCTGCACAAGAGAAAAAGCAGCATAATGGTTTAGATAAACTTGAAAAGCGTTTGCTTAAAGCTCAAAGGCGAAAGTTATCAGACGAAATCGAACGTTCTATTGCGCTTCAAAATAAATTATTTCCTAAACAAAATCTTCAAGAAAGAATAGTGAATTTCTCAGAATTGTATCTCACTTACGGTAATGATTTTATTAAAATATTGTATGAAAGATTTGAACCTTTAAAGTTTACTTTCTCAATTTTAAATCTTCACACCAAGCCTAAATCTCTAAATCAAAAGTTTGTTTCAAATTGTGTTTAAATCTGTATTATTTAATTGGAAATTTTCTAATGAATAATGACAAAAAATCTTCAATTTTGAACATTTTCATTGATTCTTACAGAGTATTAAACACTTATGTATAATTTGGTTTTAAGCAGCCTATTTTCACTAACTATCTCTAAATTTGCAGATCTAAAATAATCTGTAATGAAAAGTATGCACGCGGTAGATATCGAGTTGGTTGAAATGACACTTGATATTATGAAATATGCTGTCAATAGAATATCAAACACCAATCCTGAACTGGGTTCGCCTAAAAAAGAAGAAGTACTTGATAAGCTTGTTGGCGTTACCATAACCGAAGATGGCATTGGTGGAGAAAAAGCTTTTCAACTTTTTAAAGATATTTTAGTCAAGGCTACCGTTCCTGTTGACCACCCAAGACATTTAGCTTTTGTTCCTGCCGCACCAACACGTGCCGCTATTTTATTTGATTTGGTCACATCAGCTTCTAGTATCCACGGAGCGTATTGGATGACAGGTGCAGGCGGTATTTACTGTGAAAACCAAGCTATGAAATGGTTAGTGTCTTTAACGGGTTTACCTGAAAGCTCATTTGGCGTATTTACCAGTGGTGGCACATCTGCTAATCTTTCGGCAATGATTGCTGCTCGTGAATATTGGCGAAGTTTGAACGAAGACCATAAAGCCTATAAAGCTTTACTCATTACCTCATCTGGCGCGCATTCTTCTATTAAATCTATGGCCAAAGTTATAGATGCTGATATCATTTTAGTCGATGACGATAAGGAAGATAGATTAACAGGTGATTTATTAGATAAAAAAATAAAAAGTTTAAGTAAAGTTGATCGTCAGCGTTTATTTGCAGTCATAGCTACAGGCGGCACAACTAATGCTGGGATTATTGATGAGCTCGATAGCATAGCTGAGGTTTGCGAAAAAGAAAAATTATGGTTTCACGTTGATGCTGCCTATGGCGGAGGCGCTTTAGCTGCCCCATCAGTACGTCATTTGTTTAATGGTATAGAGAAAGCAGATAGCATTACCATTGATCCACACAAATGGTTGTTTTCACCTTATGATTGCGGTGCTGTCATTTATAAAAATATGGAACTTGCTAAAAATGCCCATTCTCAAAAAGGCGCTTATCTTGATATATTTAAAGATGAAGGTGCTCAAGGCTTTAACCCAGCAGACTATCAAATTCAGTTAACTCGAAGATTAAGAGGTTTGCCACTTTGGTTTTCAATAGCTACTCACGGTACTAAACGTTATCAACAGGCTATAGAACGGGGTTTGGAATTGGCGCAATTTGCAGCAAAAACCATTGAATCTATGCCTCACGTCAATTTAATCAGGCCACCTGGTTTATCCTGTGTTTTGTTTGAGCGAAAAAACTGGTCTGCAGAGGATTATAAAAACTGGACATATACCAATCATAAAAAAGGCTTTGCTCTTGTGACGCCAACTAAATGGACAATCAACGAGCAAAGCCAAACCATTTCTAGATTTTGTTTCATTAATCCTGATACCACAGAAGATGATGTGATCAAAATTTTAGAAACGATGAAATAATTTAATAGACAGGAACTTCTATATAAGTATCGTCCCAACCAAGTAAAAGATGCTGACCCATATCTACCTTTTTGTTTGTAATTGAAAAGGTTTCTACAGGAGCTACTGTTGATTTGGCATCAACTTCTACTCGTGCAACATCTTTTGAAGAATCGTACTGATAAGCGCCCCATTGGTTAAGGTCGTTGTTTAATATCACAGTCCATTTGTCTTTATTTGGAATTGTAAATAAAGAATAAGTACCAGCATCAACACTTTTGCCACCGAAATTAACATCTTCATAAAAAGTGATTTCTGTTGCTTCGTTAGCGCCTGTTCGCCATACTTTTCCGTAAGGCACTAAATTGCCAAATATTTGTCTTCCATTTTTTTTTGGTCTACTGTAAATAACTCTCATAAAAGATTGACCATCAGCTGTTCTAACAATTACAGCATCCATAGGACTAACATCAACTTTTGGGAATTCTTGAGCTTGAAGCGTATTGATTCCAAAAGCTGCGATAAATAATAATAAAATTTTGGTTTTCATAATATTAAATTTGTTTTTCAATAATACCATTAAATAAAATTACGCAATGTTTAGGTCTTGTTAAATTGTGAATATTTAACATGTTATTGTTGATAAATACTTGTTTAAAGTGCATTGATTTTGCTTTGTAAATAATGGGTTTGCTTATATTTGTCTGTTATGAACTAATATTAAAAATTTTATGAGCGAAGAGATCAAAAAACACAACTATTCAGCTGATAGTATTCAGGCTTTAGAAGGTATTGAACATGTGAGAATGCGTCCATCTATGTACATAGGTGATGTTGGGACAAGAGGTTTGCATCACTTGGTCAGCGAAGTTGTCGATAACTCTATAGATGAAGCTATGGCTGGCCACTGTGATAAGATCACAGTCATTATTGAAGAAGATGGCTCTATAAGCATTGAAGATAACGGTAGAGGGATTCCCGTTGATTTACATAAAAAAGAAGGCGTTTCAGCTCTTGAAGTCGTAATGACAAAAATTGGAGCAGGAGGGAAGTTTGATAAAGATTCTTATAAAGTTTCTGGTGGACTTCACGGCGTTGGTGTTTCTGTAGTAAATGCCCTTTCGGCTCAATTAAAAGCTTCAGTTTACAGGGATGGAAAAATATATGAACAAGAGTACGAAAAAGGAAAATCAATATATCCAGTAAAACAAGTTGGAACTACAGAATTACAAGGAACCAAAATTACTTTTAAGCCAGATAGCGAAATTTTTCAAGACAGTGTTGAGTTTAGATTTGAAACTTTAACTCAGCGTTTAAGAGAGTTAGCTTTCTTAAATAAAGGCATTAAAATTAATATCACGGATAAACGCTCAAAAGATGAGGAAGGCGAACCACTTAAAGAGTCTTTCTACTCTGAAGAAGGTTTAAAAGAATTTGTTAGATTTTTAGATGGGACGAGAGAACCTTTAATCACTGATGTGATCAGTATGGAAGGTGAGAAGAATGATATACCGGTCGAGGTGGCAATGATTTACAACAATTCTTATGCAGAAAATTTGCATTCTTATGTCAATAATATTAACACTCACGAAGGAGGCACACACTTGTCTGGTTTCAGAAGAGGTTTAACTAACACTTTAAAGAAATATGCCGATGCTTCAGGAATGTTAGATAAACTGAAGTTTGAAATTACAGGTGATGACTTTAGAGAAGGACTCACCGCAATAGTTTCAGTTAAAGTAGCTAATCCTCAATTTGAAGGTCAAACCAAAACCAAGTTGGGTAATCGTGAAGTGACTTCTGCGGTTTCTCAATCGGTTTCCGAAATGTTAGAAATTTATTTGGAAGAAAACCCTAACGACGCTAAAACCATAGTTCAAAAAGTTATTCTTGCCGCTCAAGCCAGACACGCTGCTAAAAAAGCACGTGAAATGGTACAGCGAAAAACGGTAATGAGTGGTGCTGGCTTGCCAGGAAAGCTTTCAGATTGTTCTGAACAAAACCCAGAAGACTGCGAAGTGTTTTTAGTTGAGGGTGATTCTGCAGGCGGTACAGCTAAACAAGGTCGAGATAGAAAATTTCAAGCCATTTTGCCTTTGAGAGGTAAAATCCTTAATGTTGAAAAAGCGATGCAACACAAGGTTTTTGAAAATGAAGAAATCAGAAATATTTATACTGCTCTTGGAATAACTATTGGTACTGAAGAAGACTCTAAAGCTTTAAATATTTCAAAACTCAGATATCATAAAGTCGTTATCATGTGTGATGCCGATGTAGATGGTAGCCACATTGCTACACTAATACTGACCTTTTTCTTTAGATATATGAAAGAATTAATAGAAGCAGGTCACGTGTATATTGCTACACCACCATTATATTTAATTAAAAAAGGAAGCAAAAAACGTTACGCGTGGAGTGAAAAAGAAAGAGATGAAATTTTAAGTGAATATAAAACCAATGCTAGCGTTCAACGTTACAAAGGTCTTGGTGAGATGAATGCCAATCAACTTTGGGATACCACTATGAACCCTGAGTTTAGAATTTTGAGAAAGGTAACGATAGATAATACTGGCGAAGCTGACAGAATTTTTTCTATGTTGATGGGAGATGAAGTGCCACCAAGAAGAGAATTTATAGAAAAGAACGCTGTCTATGCCAATATTGATGTTTAATTATAATTAGGGAAAAGTCAGATTGAATTGTTTTAAAATAAATTAACCTTGAGTTAAAAGCAATATATTTTAAAACAATTAAATTTAATTTTATGAAAACTGGATTAACAGGCTTATTTTTATTTATAACATTTATAACATCAGCGCAGGATGGTATTGAGGATTTACTAGCTGCTGGAATTGATGATGCACAGCAATTTAGTCAAAGCTATTTTTCTCCAGCCACTGATGCAGTGATTTACGGAATGAGTTCGGGCTGGTTCAATACAGCAAAAAGTAAAAAGTTTTTACGATTTGAAATATCAGCTATTGGTAATTTATCTTTTACAGATACAGAAAACCAGTCATTTCAATTAAACACAGCCGATTTTAATAATTTATCATTTGCTTCTGGACCAAGTACTCAATCTGTCGCTACGGCATTAGGTGAAAATAATCCAGATATTGGTATGATTGTAAATGTGCAAGATCCTAACTCAAATCAAAGCACTCAAATCCCCATAACTTTACCACAAGGTTTAGCTTCGGAAGATATCAACTTTGTGCCAACAGGTTTTATTCAAGCCAGTATTGGTTTAGTGAAAGGTTTTGAAGTTAAAGCAAGATATCTTCCAGAAGTGAATACAGAAGATGTCGATACCCGATTTTACGGTTTTGCCTTACAAAATGAGTTAACAGAGTTAATACCTTTTGATAAAATTTTACCAATAAGAATTGCAGCTTTAGTGGGCTATTCTAAATTTGATGGCGAGTTTAGATTTGATGATAATTCTACCTTTATCTCAGGTGTTGATAGAAGAATAGAGTCTGAAGCTGAATCGTGGTTATTTGCTGCCATCTTGTCAACTAAACTTCCCGTCATAAATTTTTATGGCAGTGTCGGTTATGTTACAGGAGATGCCACGACTAGTTTACTGGGTCAGTATAATTTAAACACAGGTATAAATTCTGTAGATAGTGAAATTTTGGTTGATCCATTTAGTGTGAAGTCTGATGTCAGTGGTGCTAAAGCAACTTTAGGTTTTAAATTAAACTTAGCATTTTTTAGAATACATGCAGATTATTCATTCCAAGAATTTAATACCGCCAGTGTAGGCATAAGTTTAGGAATATAAATTTTAAATATATATCATATGAAAATTACAGTAGTAGGTGCAGGAGCAGTTGGTGCAAGCTGTGCTGAGTACATCGCCATTAAAAACTTTGCATCAGAAGTTGTTATTTTAGACATTAAAGAAGGCTATGCTGAAGGCAAAGCTATGGATTTGATGCAAACTTCTTCTTTAAATGGTTTTGATACCAAAATCACAGGTTCAACAAACGATTATGCCAAAACAGCAAATTCTGATATTGCTGTCATCACAAGTGGAGTTCCGCGTAAACCAGGCATGACTCGTGAGGAACTTATCGGAATCAATGCTGGAATTGTTAAAGACGTATCTTCCAATTTAGTAAAACATTCCCCTGATGTAACTCTAATTGTGGTCAGTAATCCTATGGATACGATGACTTATTTAGCACATCAAACTTTAAATTTACCAAAACATAAAATTATTGGCATGGGAGGTGCTTTAGATTCTGCAAGATTTAAATATCGATTAGCAGAAGCTTTAGAATGTCCAACATCAGATGTTGATGGTTTAGTAATAGGTGGACATAGTGATACAGGTATGTTACCATTAACTCGATTAGCTACTCGTAATAGTGTAAGGGTAACTGAATTTTTATCAGAAGACAGATTAGAGCAGGTGAAAGAAGATACCAAGGTTGGTGGTGCCACTTTAACCAAATTATTAGGCACAAGTGCTTGGTATGCCCCAGGTGCTGCAGTTTCAGCTATTGTTCAAGCTATAGCATGTGATCAAAAGAAAATGTTCCCTTGCTCAACTTTCCTTGACGGTGAATATGGACTTAAAGATTTATGCATTGGTGTTCCAGTAATTATTGGTAAAAACGGTATTGAAAAAATCGTTGAACTCGACCTTAATGATGCTGAAAAAGCAAAACTTCAAGAAAGTGCTGAAGGCGTTAAGAAAACCAATGGTTTACTTTAAACCATAAAATATAATTTATTAAAAATCCGCTGCTTGTTTAAAGTAGCGGATTTTTTATTTTTTTTAAACTTACACCAAATATACTATAAAATGAGATTAAAAGAAATTGAATTATACTTGGCTTAATCAACAAGCACAGCCTTAGATACGTTTTATTTTTCATAACGAAGAGTAAGCAAGTAGAAACTATTTATTTGTCTTATTATAGAGAATATTTGTTATTATTATACCGGCGTGACATCTAATTTAAATAAAAGATTGATAGAGCAAAAGGCAGGAAAGTTTCATAATAGTTATGCTTTTTTATCGAAAACCTGTGAAGTTAGTTTTCTATATCGAATTTAGTGATATTAAAATTACAATTGATTTCAAAAAGAAAATCAAAAAATGGTCAAGAGCAAAAAAAGAAGCACTAATAAATGATAAGTTTGAAAAATTACCAAACTTGGCTAAAAAGAAGTTTTAAATATAGATTTCATCTCGATACATTCCGACGATAAACGCCTGAACACATGATTTGGCGAGACCTATGAAATCCGTATCATTTCGAGTGCCCAGTTTGCAAAACTCAGTGTGTCGAGAACTCGATATGAGGCTAGATCGCACTGAAAATCAAAAGATTTCTTATAATCACTTAAAAACCTGCAAGGTTTGGATCATTAATTTTAACCAAAAGTTTTTGAATCTCCAATTCAAATTTGTCAAGCGTATATTGCCTTGACCATTGGGCTGCTTGGGTTGGTAATTGTTTTAGAGTATTAAGATTTCAGGATGTTACCTGTCAATTACTTACTAAACAATTTCTTTAAAAAACGTTTAGAAAAATTCAAAGCATATTTTGGCTCCATTAAGGTAAGGCGTTTTCTTACTCTAGACAACACTTTTAAATAGGATTCTATCTCATATTGAAACACCTTTTTTCTACTTACACCATTAGATTTTTGAAAAGGCTTTAGATTTAATGTCTGCATTCCTTTTTTGGCGTACTTCTCAACTACTATAACCTCTTCTTGGTTTAAGATTTTACTAAAATTTGCTACAGATGAATTTGATATCCCTTTCTCACGCTTTATATTCTGGTCAGCGGAATTTCTGGCTTTAAGGTCAAGCATTTGTGGTTGAAAATCAATATCTAACCAATTGCAAATAGATTTTGTATGTGCTTCAGCATCATTTACAAAGTCTTCGTATCTGATAATTTTTACTTTTTTAATTCCATATTTTGAAAGAGCTTTATAAGAGTTTAAAACAGCCCTATTCCACATCAAAGCATCAATAACAAGATTATAATCTTTGTCAAGTTTTTTGATTTCTAAGTTGTGTTTATATACATCAGGGTTATTTAATAAAGTTAAATATCTTTTTTTAAGTGATGCAACTACATCGCGAACATCCCTATGAATAATCAAAAGTTTTGATTCTGGAATTAGCGTAAACACTTCATTGGCATGAAAAACATTAGAAGGCGTTTTTTCAACAAAAAAATCTAAGTTTTTTTTAATAAGCGCTCGTTGAATAATTAATTGATAATCTTTGTGAAAAGAGTTTGATAATTCATAATGTGTTAAAACGCCTCTTAAGGGGTTAACTTTTTTCTGTTCATATTGATATAACTTTTTTTTGAAGCTTACGCCGTAAAATGCTGTGTCTTCTAGAAATTTGAGTTTGTCTTTATCTGATTTTAATGTATTATATTCTTTTGAGATGTAATTATATGAGTCGCAAATACGAGATTCACCATGCACGCTAAAAGTGTTGTGATGTGATGCAAAAATATTTGATAGCATAGTTGTGCCTGAGTGACCCGCACCGCCAATAAATAATGCTTTTATTTTTTTTGCATTCATTTTATATGTTTAAAAAAAAAAAATTACTCAAATTTATGTAATATATTGAGGTAATTTTACTAAAGGTTTTAAAGTAACTTACTTAGTTCTTGTTCAAATTTGTCAAGCGTATATTGCCTTGACCATTGGGCTGCTTGGGTTGATAGATGTTCTAAATCTTTTGGGTTTGCTTTAAAAGATATGAGTTTTTCTACTGTTTTATCTACGTTTTGAGCATCCATTAAAACGCCACGTTTTCCATCATCTAACATCCAAGGCACGCAAGATATTGGGGTGACAATAGGAATACAACCCCAAAACATGGCTTCAGCCACCACTTTAGGCCAACCTTCAGATTGGCTGGGTAAAATAAGGAAATGCGAGTATTTTAAAGCTTCCTTGACTTTTTCTTTGGGTTGATTACCATAGATAAAAGCCCAATCTTGAGCTTTTAATTGTCGAATATCTTTTTCTAAGCGGGTCTTAAGTTCACCATTTCCATAATAATGCATAATAGCATCTATTCCTTTTTTTCTTAGTTGGTGAACGAATTCTAAAGCCAATTCTGGGTGTTTACCCTGAGATAAACTCCCAACAAAACAAAAATGCCAAGGCTTAGTATAATTTCTAATATATAAAGGTTCCTTTTCTTTATCCTGATACGTGGCGGTAAAAAACGATTTGATATTTTTCGTTTGATTTGACCATTGCCCATAGACTAGCACCTGCATATTACGAGTTAAAAATGTGTTGCTCAAAATCCATTGCTGTAACTTATAGCTCCAAGGCTGTTTTGACTTGGGATCCCAATTGCCTGCATATTTAGCGGTCTTTGAAGTTTTAGGAAATAAAATTTGAACCAAACATCCCAACAAGCCCATATTCCCAGGACACCGCAAGTGAATATGATCGGCTTGTTTCATGGCTTTGTATATTGTAAAAATATTTTTAATTGAGTTATTTAATGTTTTAATTAAATTTAATTTGTTTTTAATATTAAATTCTCTTAACTTAAATATATTATTAATTTTAAACTTTATGGATTTATTTAAAAGACCTTTATCTTGATTCCAAACTGGGCAACAAAAAGAAAATTGAAGTTTACTGGATTTGTCCCAGACATTAAGTTCATCAACATATGGAGAATAAGCTGAAAAGTGTCTTTCATTCTTAATTAATGGAGCAGAAGAAACCACAAGAAAAGTCATAAGTTTTAAATATAAGTGTTTTTATCAATTGTTTTAACTGCTTTAGCAGGTACTCCTAAAACTATAGTATTGTTTGACACAGGTTTGTTGACAAGTGAGTTAGCTCCAATAACAACATCATTCCCGATAATAATACGGCCAGCAATTACGGCGTTAGCACCAACATAAACATTGTTACCTAAAACTGGAGTTCCTCTATTTTTGCCTTGTCCTGAAACACCAAGCGTCACGCCTTGAGAGATATTACAATTGTTACCAATAATTGAATTTGAATTCAATATAATATTACCAAAATGACCAATATAAAACGAATGACCTATTTGTACACTTGCAGGAATCGATATACCTGTTAATATTTCAACACCCTTTTGCCAAATTAAACAGATTAATAAAATTATTTTTTTTAAAAATTGAGGCAACTTTGATTTGTAAACAGCACTTGCAACCCTGTATTGAAAAATTGCCCAAAAGCCCTGTGTAAATAGCAGAATTGAAAAAAAATTACCCCCGTATTTTTTGTATTTTAAATAATCTGATTTTAATGATGATACCATTTTTAATCCATTAACTTATTATACATCTCAATATTTTTTTCTAAAAGCACGTTTAAACTAAAGCGTTTTTCAACATCCTTGATGGCGTTTTGTCCCATTTTGTAAGCTTCTTTTCGATTTTGTAGCATGTAAATGACTTGATTGGCCAAGTCATTTATGTCTAAAGGGTTACAAAGTAAACCTGTTTTACCGTGTTTTACAGCTTCTGGCCCTGGTCCTAAATTGCTGGCGACAAAGGCTTTGCCCATACTTAAAACTTCTATCCACGCCAGTGGCATGGCTTCCATATGTGAGGGATAAGCACAGACTTCAGCTTTTTCTATTTCTTTAGGAATTTGTGTGTTTTCTATAGAGCCTAAAAATTCAATGTCTGTTTCAACAGCTTTAGGAATTTCAGATTTAAGATAAGCTAAATACGACTTCTGGGTGCCTCTTATTTTGGTATCACGACCTGCTATGACGAGATGGACTTCTGGAACAGCCTGTTTGATTTGTGGCATGGCTTTAACCAGTTGCCTTACGCCTTTCTTTTCACAAATAGAACCAGCAAAAAATATACGCCCTTTAATTTCTTTGTCATAATCAGCAGGGTAGAAGTTGTCTAAATTAGCAGGGTTATAAATCACCTCACCGCGTTTGTCCTTATAGTCTAAAAACTTAGCAGTATGATTAAGCACGTATTCGCTAACGCCAATAATATGGTCGGCTTTTCTAAAACTTCGGCGTTCTTGGAAGGCCTTCCAAAATTCTACACTGCGATTTTCAGACTCTGCAAAGAAATGATGTCCGCCATTCATGCGAATTAAGTATTTAATGCCAGGGATTTTATTGATAAATGCTAAACCTAATTCTGTTGATTCGACGACATCAATGGGCTGTTTTTGGTGCAGACTTTTAATGGCTTTGTTCAATATCTTATTGTTATAATACCAACCCATTTTAGGTGTTTTTGAGCGTTGATAACGATAAATATTTACACCTTCATCGATTTCTATTTCATCTTTTGCCGTATAATTTAAGCCTATAATACTGACATTAGCATTATTTTTAACAAGACCTCTTGCTAAAATACGGATAAAAGTACCTACGCCACCATGAGGAAAGCCGTCTTTAGGATATTCTGAGGTGAGGAATACGATGTGCATAATAATCTA
>JASMTR010000072.1:0-68018 GCA_041694175.1 Bacteroidales bacterium | reverse complement strand
GAATGGCAACTCGGCACAATACAAGTTGATTACAACCTACCAGAACGTTTTGATTTGACTTATAAAGGCTCTGATAATGATATGCATAGACCAGTAATGATTCATCGAGCGCCATTCGGTAGTATGGAACGCTTTATAGCTATTTTATTAGAGCACACAGCAGGCAACTTCCCACTGTGGCTAACCAATGAGCAAGCTATCATATTATCAATCAGTGAGAAATATGAAAATTATTCTAAAAATGTTTTAAATTTGCTTAAAAAACACGAAATTCGCGCCCGCATAGATAATAGAAGTGAAACTATGGGTAAAAAAATCCGCGATGCGGAAACCCAAAAAATCCCTTTTATGATCATTGTAGGAGAGAATGAAGTTGAAAATCAGACCGTTTCGATTAGAAAACACGGCGGAGAAGATTTAGGAGAAATGAAAATCAATGATTTTTCAGAATTAATTAATAAAGAAGTTAATGCGCAAAAACGCACTTTTAACGGATAAAGTTTAACTTAAAATCACATAAACAATTAGAAGAAGAAAATCAAATTACCGTCGTAGAGAAAAACCAGAAGACAAACATCGCATCAACGATAAAATCAGAGCGAAAGAAGTTCGACTTGTAGGCGATAATGTTAAGATGGGCGTTTATCCTCTTAAAGAAGCTTTAGCATTTGCAGATGAACAAGGTTTAGATTTGGTTGAAATATCACCAAATGCAGAACCTCCTGTAGCTAAAGTGATGGACTATAAAAAGTTTCTCTACGAGCAAAAGAAGAGAGAGAAAAAACTTAAAGCTAAAGCTTCAAAAGTTGTAGTTAAAGAAATTCGTTTCGGTCCAAATACCGACGATCACGATTATGAATTTAAAAAGAAAAATGCCATTAAGTTTTTAAAAGACGGTGCAAAACTTAAAGCCTTTGTGTTTTTTAAAGGACGATCCATCGTATTTAAAGAAAAAGGCGAAATTTTACTATTGAGATTAGCTCAAGATTTAGAAGATTATGGTAAAGTTGAACAATTACCAAAACTTGAAGGCAAGCGAATGATTATGATGGTTTCGCCAACTTCACAGAAAAAATAAAGCGATAATAAATTAATATATAAAGATGTCAAAAAAAGTAAAGTTTAAGACAAAGTCAAGTGCTAAAAAGCGTTTTAAAGTAACCGGAACTGGTAAACTTAAACGTAAACACGCTTTTAAAAGTCACATTTTGACTAAAAAATCTAAGAAAAGAAAACTTAGATTAACTCACGATACCATCGTGGATAAATCAGACGAAAAAAACATAAA
This sequence comes from Bacteroidales bacterium, assembly GCA_041694175.1. Classification (GTDB taxonomy): domain Bacteria; phylum Bacteroidota; class Bacteroidia; order Flavobacteriales; family Flavobacteriaceae; genus Psychroflexus. The sequence continues at coordinate 66,730 of JASMTR010000072.1, read as the reverse complement.
ACAACAACTCGGTTTAAAGTAAATTTCGCGGTTAACCCAATTATTAACCCTGGAGTATGGCTCATAAAAATGTTTAAAACTTAAACTGCCTACTACAAAAAACAAAAATATTATGCCAAGATCAACAAATTCAGTCGCTTCAAGAGCGAGACGTAAAAAAATAATGAAGCTTGCCAAAGGCTATTACGGAAGACGTAAAAACGTTTGGACAGTTGCTAAAAATGCTGTAGAAAAAGGCCTAGTCTATGCCTACAGAGACAGAAGAGCAAAAAAGAGAAACTTTAGAAAACTATGGATTGTCAGAATTAATGCTGCCGCAAGACTTCACGGTATGTCGTATTCTCAATTTATGGGTAAACTTAAGAAAAGTAACATCGAGCTTAACCGAAAAGTTTTAGCAGATCTTGCCGTTCACAACCCAGAAGCTTTTAAAGCTGTAGTAGATAAAGTCCAATAAATTATCAACCTTATTATCGCTTAAAGCCCTTTTCAACTAATTGAAAAGGGCTTTTTTAGTTACGTAAGTATGGATTCAAAATCTCTGAAAAACGCAAGATATAATCTAAAAACAAAAAAAGCTTCCAAGTCAAACTTGAAAGCTTTTGGGTGGCTGACCGGGTTCGAACCGGCGACCCTCGGATCCACAAACCGATACTCTAACCAACTGAGCTACAGCCACCGTAGATAATGTATTATACATTTATTAAAATGCGAGTGCAAATTTACGCAATTTTAGCGTTCAGCAAAACTTTTTAGAACAAATATAAAATTGAAATTTGTTCAATTTTAAATCAAATCAAAAACAGATTTTACGCCAATGTAGCGTTCAACAGTAAAGCCTTCAGCATAATCAACATCAATGATTCGTCCAAAGTTTTTTGCTCTGTAGCTTATGCTTTCCATAAAGTTTGAGCTCGAAATTGGTGTTTTGGGTTCTTTACTATTAGGATTATAAAATTGAGATTGATAAGCTTTTACAGATTCAATTTTGTCATTTATAGTATTTGATATATCTACCACGAAATCTGGCTCAATATCGTGCCATTGGATGTAATGATAAACCTTTTTAGGTCGCCAAGGGTCTTGAGCTTTATCATTTAACGTCGTTTTATATTTCTTAAGTCCGCTCAAAAAGCAAGCTTCACTTACCAGTTGACTGGCACGTCCGTGATCAATATGCCGATCCCTTATGGCATTACAAAAAATTACCTCTGGCTGAAATTCTCTTAAAACCTTAACCACTTCTTGTTTGTGATCTTCATCATTTAAGAAAAGTGCATCTTTAAATTTTAAGTTTTTTCTGACCTCTATACCTAAGACTTGAGCCGCTTTTTGAGCTTCTTCAGCTCTAATTTCTTTTGAACCTCGCGTGCCCATTTCACCTTGAGTTAAATCAATGATCCCAGCACGTTTCCCGTTTTTTATTTCTAAAGCCAATGTCCCAGCACAACTCAGTTCTACGTCATCAGGATGTGCGCCAAAGGCTAAAATATCAAGTTTCATTATATACTATTTTTTAATTGTCTAATTTTAATATTAAAAGCCGCAAAGATAAGCGTCACAAATGGACTGAGGTAGTTAAAAATAGCATAAACAAAATAATCGGCTACAGAAACACCAAGCACGTTACTGTGATAAGCACCACAAGTGTTGTAGGGTATCAAAACCGAAGTAACAGTACCGGAATCTTCTAACGTTCGACTCAAATTTTCTGGTGCAAGACCTTTGTCTTTATATGCTTTCGCGAACATTTTACCTGGTATAACAATGGCTAAATATTGATCTGAGGCTGTTGCATTTAAGGCTAAACAACTGGCTACTGTTGAAGCAAACAAGCCAAATGTGGTATGAAATAAATTAAGCAAAGCTTTGCTCAAAGTTTGTAAAGCACCAATAGCTTCCATCACTCCACCAAAAACCATTGCACAAATAATCAACCAAATTGTTCCAAGCATTCCTTTCATTCCGGAACTTTGAAACAAATCTTTAAGTAGTTCATTATCTGTTGGGATTATAATATCAGTTGTAATAGTGTCTACCAAGCCTTTATAGAAGGCTTTAAACCCGTTTTGAGTTGAATCAGCCACTAAAAGCACTAAGTCAGGTTGAAAAATTAAAGCTGCAACAGCGCCAAGTAAAGTCCCAACAAAAAGAGCAACCAAAGGCGGCGTCTTTTTAACAATCATTACTATAACCAATATCGGCACCACAAATAGCCAAGGCGTAATATTAAAAGAAGCTTCGATATCTTTCAGAATACTGGGGTTTTCTGTTACAGATGGCGTATCTAAATTAAATCCAATAACTAAAAATACAAGTAGAGTTACCAAAATTGTAGGTACAGTAGTATAGGTCATATATCGAATATGCGTAAATAAATCTGTTCCGGCCATAGCTGGCGCTAGATTTGTAGTGTCGCTCATTGGCGAAAGTTTATCTCCAAAATAAGCTCCAGACAATATTGCACCTGCAGTCATTCCCAATGGAATATTTAGAACTTGTGCTATGCCTATTAAAGCAATACCGACTGTTGCAGATGTTGTCCAACTACTTCCCGTAGAAATAGAAATTAATGAACAAATAATCACGCAGGCTGCTAAAAAAATAGAAGGATGTAATATTTGCAGACCGTAATAGACCATTACAGGAATAACTCCACTAAGTAACCAAGTTCCTGCTAATGCGCCAACCATTAAAAGAATAAGAATAGCCCCAGCCGTAGATTTGATGTTCTTAGTCACATCTTCCATCATTTTTTTATACGAAACACCTTTAAATACACCTAAAACGACAGCTACAGCAGCAGCCATTAAAAGTATAAATCGATTTGAACCACCTAAAGCGTCATCTTCATATACGCCTAAAACATTAAAAGCTAACATTATAACTAAAGCAACAATTGGGATAAGTGCCTGCCAAATATTTAAACTTGGCAATGAATCGGGAGCGTCTTCTTGATGTGGTTTGGGCATAAAAATATTTTATACCGTAATTTTACAACTTTAGACTGAATATCACAAGAAATGAGCTTGAATGATACTTAATTTCATAAAAAATGCTATCTAAAGACTGTAGGATTAGAATCTGAAAAAAGTTCAGATTGACATACAGCTTTAAGATAGCATTTTAATCTTTTACTAAAATACAATAACTACTTAGTAAATAACAATTCTCTGTATTTAGTCAATGTCCACATTTCATCGTCTATTAAAAGTTCCAGCTTATCACAGTGATACCTGATTTCTTCAAAATAAGGTTTGACTTTATCGCAGTAGGCGTGGGCTTTTTTAGTTTGATCTTGTATGGCATTGGCTTTTTTACGTTCTTCAATCATATCATCTATACCTTTATTGATGTGCTCAATATGATTAGATATAGTTTCAATAATTTTCATTTGTTCTTTGGCTTTATTCTTAAAATCATTACCATAGATTTCTTTAAGACCTTTTACATTTTCAATGAGAACATTTTGATACCTTATTGCTGTAGGAATAACGTGATTTCGTGCTATATCGCCTAAAACACGACCTTCTATTTGAATGTGTTTTGAGTAGTCTTCGATTTCAATCTCGTAACGGGCTTTGATTTCAATTTCATTCATCACCTCAAGCCCTTTAAATAGATCGATGGCTTTTTTAGAAATTTTTGCTTTTAAAGCAACAGGTGTAGTTTTATTATTACTTAAACCGCGTTTTTTAGCTTCTTTTTCCCAAGCTTCACCATAGCCATCGCCTTCAAAACGTATTTTTTTTGATTGTTTGATGTATTCTCTTAAGACGTTAAAGATGGCATCATCTTTTTTCATTTTTTTGTCTTTGATTAAAACATCAACTTCTTTTTTGAAATCTTGAAGTTGTTTAGCTACAATCGCGTTGAGTGTAGTCATTGGGTCGGCACAGTTGGCTAATGAACCCACTGCTCTCAACTCAAATTTATTTCCTGTAAAAGCAAAAGGTGAAGTTCTATTACGGTCTGTATTATCCAAAAGAATTTCCGGAATTTTACCTACTACATTTAACTTAAGCTCAGTTTTTTCTTCTGGTGATAATTTACCATTGGTTACTTTTTCAAGTTCGTCTAAAACTTTGGTTAATTGAGAACCTATAAATACTGAAATAATAGCTGGTGGAGCTTCATTAGCACCTAGTCTGTGATCGTTTGAAGCCGAAGCAATGGTAGCTCTTATCAACTCTTCGTATTCATAAACGGCCTTAATGGTATTGATAAAGAAAGTTAAAAATTGAAGATTCTTCATCGGTTTTTTACTCGGGCTGAGTAAGTTAGAACCCGTATCCGTACTCATTGACCAGTTGTTGTGCTTACCACTACCGTTGACATCTTTAAACGGTTTTTCGTGGAAAAGCACTTTGAAGTTATGTCTATTAGCAACTTTGTCCATCACATCCATAAGTAAAGAATTGTGATCGACAGCTAGGTTAGCTTCTTCAAAAATTGGCGCTAACTCAAATTGGTTAGGTGCAACTTCATTATGACGTGTTTTTACGGGAATACCAAGAAGCATACATTCCTTTTCAAGGTCTTTCATATAACTTAAAACACGATCAGGAATAGATCCAAAATAGTGATCGTCCATTTGTTGACCTTTAGCTGGAGCGTGACCTAAAAGTGTTCTTCCGGAAATAGTAATATCAGGTCTTGATGCCGCTAAGGCTTTGTCAACCAAGAAGTATTCTTGCTCCCAACCCAAAGTGGCATTAACTTTTGTTACTTTTTTATCAAAGTATTGGGCTACGCCAGTTGCGGCTTTATCTAAAACTTGCAATGACCTTAATAAAGGTGTTTTATAATCTAAAGCTTCCCCTGTGTAGGCCACAAAAATAGTAGGAATACAAAGCGTGGTTCCAAAAACAAATGCTGGTGATGTGGGATCCCAAGCAGTATAACCTCTGGCTTCAAAAGTATTTCTAATACCGCCATTTGGCAAACTTGATGCGTCAGGTTCTTGTTGAACAAGTTGTCCTCCATTAAATTTTTCTATAGCATAACCTTCGTCGCCTAAGGTCTCAAAAAAGGCATCGTGCTTTTCTGCGGTAGATCCTGTTAAGGGCTGAAACCAATGTGTGTAATGTGTTGCACCTTTAGAAATAGCCCATTCTTTTAAAGCTGTAGAAATATTATCTGCTAAATCTCTATTGATTTTTGTTCCTTTTTTAATTGCGCTTTGAACTTGCTCGAACGCTTTTTTGGTTAAGTGTTGGCGCATAGCATTATGGTTAAACACATTTTTACCAAAAATTTCCGAACGACGCTGTGTTTCTTCAATATGAACTGGTGTCCTATTGAATGTTTCTTTTAAAGCTTCAAATCTTAATGTAGACATAAGTATTTAAGTTTATATTTTGAAATGCAAAAATACAAAAATATTACAATTACCCTTGTTAATTTATGTATATGTATTTTTAAAAAAGGTCTTCGAGGAATAACACCCCTAAAAATATGTAGGTATAATACAAAAGCGTCAACTTTAATGTTCGTTAGTTCTAAAGTCTGCATAAGCATCCATACCGTGCTCATGAATATCCAGCCCTTCTAATTCTTCATCTCTACTCACGCGAATGCCTATTGTTTTTTTAAGAACTAACAAAATAATAGAGGCAGAGATTATACAAAAACCACTTATAATTAAAACCCCGTATAGCTGAGTTAAAAATTGTTCAGCACCAGCTTTAGCGCCAAAAACACCAACAGCCAAGGTGCCCCATATACCACAGATTAAGTGAACAGCAACCGCACCAACTGGGTCGTCTAATTTTAACTTATCGATTAAAGAAACACCTAGAACGATAAATAGACCAGCTATAAACCCAATCAGAACCGCTTCGTTTGGAGACATTAAGTCAGCACCAGCAGTAATACCAACTAAACCACCTAATATACCATTAAGAAACATGGTCAAGTCTAAGTTTTTATAAAAAATAGCTGATAGAATAATAGCGCCAAAACCACCAGCTGCAGCAGCCAAACTTGTTGTTGTTAATACTAAAGAGGTTAACTCAGGGTCTGCAGACAATACAGAACCTCCATTAAAACCAAACCAACCTAACCAAAGTATAAGAACTCCAGCGGTAGCAATAGGAATATTGTGACCTGGAATGGCTTTTGATTTTCCGTTTTTATCAAATTTTCCTATTCTGCTTCCTAAAATAGTTATAGCCACTAAAGCTGCCCATCCACCTACAGAGTGCACTAAAGTTGAGCCTGCAAAATCATAAAACCCACAAGAATCTAAAAACCCACCACCCCATTTCCAAGAGCCAACAATAGGGTAAACTAAACCTATGTATACAATAGTAAATAGCATAAACGCACTGATTTTTATACGTTCAGCAACTGCTCCAGAGACTATGGTAGCCGCTGTAGCAGCAAACATCCCTTGAAATAAAAAATCTGTCCACCAAGTATATCCGCCGTTTGCATAACCAACAGTCATACCATTTTCAGGCGGCTCAATACCAAATCCAGAAAATCTTAATAGTCCTAAATCTTCTTCTGCAAAACCTGGATACATCAAATTAAATCCAAAGGCATAATATAACAGGAGACCAGATGTAATAATAAATATATTTTTGAATAAAATATTAATAGTATTTTTTTGTCTAGTTAACCCTATTTCTAAAAACGCAAAGCCAGTATGCATAAAAAAAACCAATGCTGTTGCAATCATCATCCAAACGTTATTTGCTGTAAATAAACCTGATTCCATTTTAAAAGTTTTAAAAATTAATAAATTAGTTTATTCCTGATTTACCGTTTTCTTTTGTTCGAATTCTATATGCGTCTAAGACTTCAGAAACAAATATTTTTCCATCACCCACTTTACCTGTGTATGCAGTATCCAAAATTGCATTGATTGTACGTTCTGCAAAATCATCTGAAACTACTATTGTTAAATATCGCCTTTGAATATCTGAAGTGCTATAAGAGACACCTCGGTAAACATGGCCTTGTTTTTCATTACCTACACCAGTGACATCCCAATAGCTAAAAAAATTAACCTCAACTTGGTGCAAAGCTTCTTTAACCTCATCGAATTTTGATTTTCTAATAATGGCTTCAATTTTTTTCATACTATATAATTTAATAGGATGCAAACATAAAAAATATTTTATTTACAATACAACCCTATTTTTTTAAGGGGTATAATTTTTATTATAAACTTTTTCTTAAACAAGTCTCTTTAATAAATACACTTTAAATAATTCTAACAACGAAGGAGTATTATCAATAAAAAGAATAATATGTTATAACTTTGGCACAAAAGAATGCATTGGAATTAATCACAAAATATTTTAAAAGTCTGGATGAAAATCAATTGATAAAATTTGAAAGCTTATCTGATTTATACAAAGACTGGAATCAAAAAATCAATGTTGTTTCAAGAAAAGATATAGATGAAATTTATCTGAGACACGTTTTACACAGTTTGGCAATTGCAAAATTTATTCAATTTAAACCGGAATCAAAAATTATTGATGTTGGCACTGGTGGTGGTTTTCCTGGTATTCCTCTAGCGATATTGTTTCCTGAAACTCAATTTACTTTGGTTGATAGTATTGGCAAGAAGATAAAAGTGGTGAATGAAGTCGTTGAAGGTTTAGAACTTCAAAATGTAAAAACCATCAACGAGCGGGTAGAAAACACTAAAGGTCAATATGACTTTATCATTAGCCGTGCTGTTGCTGCTATGCCAACTTTTGTGAACTGGACTAAAGGAAAAATTGCAAAACATTCTCAACACGAGTTCAAAAACGGTATAGTATATTTAAAAGGAGGCGATTTGTCTGAAGAGTTAAAACCTTATAAAAACGCTCAGGTGATTCCAATTTCAAACTATTTTGAAGAAGACTTTTTTGACACAAAAAAAATTGTGTATTTGCCACAAAAATACAAAGGTTAAATATTTAAAGCATAAATTATAAGATAGCTTCTTCGCTCATAAAATCGCTCATCGTAATAGACGCTTCATTTTGTTTTATTGGATAAATATTCTATAAAGAAGAATGCTGATAGCTTATAAAATCTAACTAAAAGTTTAACTTTGTTTAAAAAATTACTTATGGATTTAAACCTATCAAAACCTTTATGCTTTTTTGATTTAGAAACGACAGGCACCAATATTGCCAAAGACCGTATTGTTGAAATTTCAATTTTAAAAGTGTTTCCTAATCAAAATAAAGAAAGTATCACTTTAAGAGTAAATCCTGAACAGTCTATTCCAAAGGAAGTCAGCGAGATACACGGCATTTATGATAAAGATGTTGAAAACGAACCTACCTTTAAAGAATTAGCGCCTAAGGTTTACAATTTTATTAAAGATTCTGATTTGGCGGGGTATAACTCTAACCGTTTTGATATTCCATTACTTGCTGAAGAAATGTTGAGGGCTGAAGTTGATTTTGATATGAAAAATGCCGTTAAAATTGATGTGCAAACTATTTTTCATAAAAAAGAAAAACGCACCTTGGAAGCAGCATACAAGTTTTATTGCGATAGAGATTTAACCGATGCTCACAGTGCAGAAGCTGACACCAATGCCACCTATGAAGTCTTAAAATCCCAACTTGACCGTTATGAAGATTTAGAAAACAACACCAAATGGCTTTCGGAATTTAGTGCTCATAAAAAGTTTGCCGACTTTGCCGGTATGGTACATTTTGACAAAAATGGTCAAGAAATCTTTGGTTTTGGAAAACATAAAGGCAAAAAAGTAGAAGATGTATTGAACCGTGAACCAGGCTATTATAATTGGATTCAAAATGCAGATTTTCCACTTTATACCAAAAAAGTTTTAACAGCCATAAAACTGCGTAAACTCGCTACTAAATCTTAAAAGGATGAATGTATTTGTGTTGTGCACTGGCAGGAGTGGTTCTAAAGGTTTTATAAAAGCTTGCCAACACATCTCCAATTATACGGCTACACATGAATCTCTTAGTGATAAATTTGGTAAAGCAAGATTTCAATTCCCTAATAATCATATTGAAGCAGACAATAGGCTGAGTTGGCAATTGGGTCAATTGGATGAAATTTATGGCAAACAAGCCTTTTACATTCACTTAAAGCGCGATAGTGAAGCTACGGCACAAAGTTTTATGCGTCGATTTTTATTGCCAAAAAGTATGATTTATGCCTACGCAAATGGTATAAAACAGTTGCCACCAGAACAATTAAAATCGAGCGAACGCTTTGAAGTTTGTTTAGACTATGTTGAAACGGTCAACTCTAATATTGAGCATTTCCTAAAAGACAAACCACATCAAATAGAAATTGAGCTAAATGAAATTAAAACTGGTTTTAAAAGCTTTTGGCAAGCCATTGATGCCAAGGGTGATTTTAGTTTGGCTTTAGCTGAATTTGAGAAAAAACACAACAAAAGTTCATCAAAAAAAATAAATTGGCTGTATAGTTTTAAGCAGTTGTGGTTGAAGTTTTTAATGGTTTTAAAGTCTTGAATGTTTTTTTAACCGCAATGGACGCATAGTTTTTCGCAAAGGTCGCAAAGTCAATATTTCTTTTACCCTAGCCGTAGGGATTTCAGCCTCAGGTAGGCAGGGCAGAAGAAAGCCCGACTCCCGCATTTGACGGGAGAAACGCCCAAATTATTTTTACTGATGTATTGTTTGGTTTATCTTTGAAATGAATTTTTAAACTGTTTATTTTTTTGCCTACTCATTAATCTTGAATTATATAAAATTGAATTCTAAAGCTTATTTAAAAACCCTCGCCAATACAAAAATGCCTTTTGGGAAATACAAAGGCTATTTTTTGATTGATATTCCTGAATATTATTTGGTGTGGTATAAAAACAAGGGATTTCCAAAAAATAAATTGGGTTTGCAAATGCAGGAAATTTTGGAACTGAAAGCCAATGGCTTAGAGGATTTAATAAGACCTTTGAAAAACACTTAAAATATATAGACGCTTAGGCGAGTTATGTTGGGATTAATCTCTATTTTTGCATCCCATAAAGACATCAATAAGATTTCATTATGGCTGATACTAAATATATTTTTGTTACTGGTGGCGTTTCGTCTTCTCTTGGAAAAGGCATTATCGCTGCATCTCTTGCTAAACTTCTGCAAGCCAGAGGCTTTAGAACCACAATTCAAAAACTTGACCCTTACATCAACGTCGACCCTGGTACGCTGAATCCGTATGAGCACGGCGAATGTTATGTGACTGAAGACGGCGCGGAAACGGATTTGGATTTGGGTCATTATGAACGCTTTTTGAATGTCAATACTTCTCAGGCCAATAATGTGACTACGGGTAGAATTTACCAAAGTGTTATAAATAAGGAAAGACGTGGCGAATTTTTAGGCAAAACAGTTCAAGTTGTACCTCATATTACCAATGAAATTAAAGAACGTATCCAAATCCTTGGTAACACTGGCGATTATGATATTGTGATTACAGAAATTGGCGGAACAGTAGGCGATATTGAGTCTTTGCCTTATATTGAAGCCGTGAGACAGTTGAAATGGGAATTGGGCGATTATAATTCTCTCGTCATTCATCTAACACTTGTCCCCTATTTGTCTGCCGCAGGTGAACTTAAAACAAAACCTACGCAACACTCGGTAAAAACCTTAATGGAAAGTGGCGTTTCTGCTGATATTTTGGTCTGTAGAACGGAGCACGAAATTTCTCAGGACATCAAAAAGAAATTGGCCTTGTTCTGCAACGTGAAAGAAAATGCTGTTATCCAGTCTATTGATGCCGAAACCATATACGATGTTCCCTTATTAATGCAAGAACAAAGTTTGGATGACATTACCTTAGAAAAACTTAAACTCCCTAACAATTCTGAGCCTGATTTGACCCAATGGAAAGAGTTTTTAAGAAAGTATAAAAACGCTGAAAAGGTTGTCAACATTGGTTTGGTTGGTAAATATATAGAACTTCAAGATTCATACAAATCCATTTTAGAAGCCTTTATTCACGCTGGAGCCATAAATGATGTGGTGGTTAATGTTGTTAATATACATTCAGAATTTATTGAACAGGATTCAAAAGGTGTTTCGCTAGATGGTATTTTGGTGGCGCCTGGTTTTGGCGAACGCGGTATTGAAGGAAAAATTGCCGCGGTGAAACACGCCCGGGAAAACAGTATACCATTTTTTGGGATTTGTTTAGGTATGCAAATGGCGGTGATTGAATACGCCAGAAATATTCTTAAACTCGACAATGCCAATTCAACAGAAATGGATGAATCTACGCCACATCCTGTAATTGATTTAATGCAAGATCAAGTTGATGTTGTCAACAAAGGCGGCACAATGCGTCTTGGCGCTTGGGATTGCGAATTAAAGCCAGATAGTTTAAGTCATAAAATTTATAATACATCACTTATTTCTGAGCGTCATAGACATCGCTACGAACTCAACAATGCATATTTAGATCAACTTGAACAATCAGGGTTTAAAGCTACGGGTAAAAACCCAAAAACCAATCTTGTTGAAATTATTGAATTACCAGAGCATCCTTGGTTTATTGGCGTGCAGTTTCATCCCGAATACAAAAGCACGGTAGCTAATCCGCATCCTTTATTTGTTTCGTTTATCGAAGCTGCAAAACAACATGCTTTGCTTTAAAATAGTCTTTTTAAATTTTAGCTCAAAAGAAAGACTGCAGGTTTAAGTATTTAATGTAATTATAAAAAAAATATTTATCTTTGATATATTCAGAAAAAAGTAGAATGAAAAATATAATACTCATATTGATCTTGATGTTTGGTTCAGTATCTTATGCACAAAGTCATTTTGAATTTGATTTTAATGCTTTTGAACTAAAATTAAGCCTAATAGAAAACTTTAAAGAACAGTATAATATTAATAATAAAAAAGATATTAATTCTCTAAATACTAATTCTTTAAATGAAACTTTTGATAGTAAAATGCCTTTAGATCTTTCTACAAGTTACAGTATTTTGGTTGTTAATTCAAAGTCTTTTCATTCTAACAGCGTGAATGTAAATTTTAAAAAAATAGATAAAAAGTATTTTAAAAATCCCTATGAAGGCTATAACCAAAACGATTTATCAAAGTTTCTTCCACAAGTGCCTAATTTAAACTCGTTTTGCCCTTACTGATTATAAATTAGATTGACAACTCTGATATTTCAGACATTTAATCAAGCCCGATTTACTCTTTTCCTATACTCCGCAAAGTTTTTAAAATCTTGCATCACGGTTTTGGAGCGACGTTTAAAAATACCTGGTAGCAATCGACCGACAATTCGCATATAGCCGTAAAACTCAAATCGGCTTGTAGTTTTCCAATAGGTTTTATTGTCTTCAAGACTTTCAAAGTAATTTTCTTGATAACTCACTAAACCATTTGAAGTATATCGTGCGTGCCAATGTTGTGGTAAATCGCATTTGGTAATTGTTTCAATCATTTCAATATCACGACCCTCAAGTTTGATATAGAGTTTACGTTTAGCGCCCAATTGCCCGCTTTTCCCTTTAAGGAGCTTAGTTGATTTTAAACCGCGTTGCCAAGCTTTGAGATATTCAGGATTTTTAAACAACTTCATCACTTCATCAATGGGTCTGTCTATAATGATTTCAGTAATATAATTCAAAATAATAGGTTATGAGTTTATGAGTATAAATTATAAAATTAGCTAATACTAAAAATCTTAAATAATATTTTAAATTATTTAATCAATAATTAGCAAAACTTAAAGTTCAAACACTCTAAACTTTTAAGACTTCAACGTTTTGAAAAAATTAAGTTTTTAGAAGTTTGAATTTACTAAATTTGTCGGTTGTAAAAAATTTAAACTATGAAACTTAAAGTGGCTTTCAACATAAAATCAATGTTACTACTTACAATATTGATTTTGGGAGGTTTTAGCAATTCTTTAGCTCAAAACAATCTAAGCGATAGTCTTGTTTTTAGTCTCAATGACACTAAGGTTCACAAGACCGAATTTTTAAATCAATATCAAAAAAATTCACAAAACAATTTTGAGAACGACAAATTAAGTATAGAAGAATACGCTGAAATGTATTTGCGTTTTAAGCTAAAAGTTGTTGCTGCTAAAGAAAAAGGCTTAGATACTTTACCCAAATTTTTAAATGAATTTGGTCGTTATCGCAAACAGTTGGCGGATAAATATATCTCAAATGGCAAAGTGACTGAGCAATTAGTACAAGAAACTTATCATCGGATGACAAATGAAGTTAATGCCAGTCATATTTTGATCAGTCTAAAACCAAACGCAACGCCTGAAGATACGCTTGAAGCTTACAACACAGCTATTGATGTGCTTAAAAAAATAGAAAATGGTGAATCGTTTGAAGACTTAGCTTTAAAATATTCTAAAGACCCTTCGGCAAAAATTAATAAAGGTCATTTAGGTTGGTTCAAAGCCTATAAAATGGTGTATCCATTTGAAAGTGCAGTTTATAATATTGAAGTAAATGAAGTTTCGCAACCTGTAAAAACGCAGTTTGGTTATCACCTTATAAAAAAAAATGATGAAAGACCATCGCGAGGAAGTCTTGAAGTAGCGCATATTATGAAGAATTTGCAATCGCAAGACAGCTCGTATAATGCCAAAACCGAAATTCAAAAAATATATCAAAAACTTCAAAATGGTGAAAAATTTGAAGATTTAGCTAAACAATTTTCAGACCATAAACCTACCGCTTCTAATGGTGGTAAATTATCAGCATTTAGTGTCGGTCAACTCAATTCAACTCAATTTGAAGAAGTAGCATTTTCCTTAAACAAAAACAATCCTATTTCAAAACCTTTTAAAACCAAATTTGGCTGGCATATTGTTAAGTATATTGACGAAATTCCTGTTAAGCCTTTAGAGGAAATAAAAACAGACATCGTCAAAAAAATCAAAACTTCAGATCGTTCTAAAAAGTTGATAGAAAACATTAAAAAAGACTTGATGAATCAATACCAAGTTGAAATTAATTACGAATTACTATCAACTATAGAAGACAGAATTGATGAAAGCATTTTAAAATTCAAATGGCAATACAAGGAAGAAGAAACTGATAAAAATGAATGGATTTTAAAAATTGATACTAAAAAATATAACCTAAACCAATTTTTAGAACACATTGAAAAGCAACAGCGAAGTTTAACAGAAAACACATTAAATCAAAAAATTAATACGGCCATAGATAACTTTACCTACGCTAAATTAATAGAGGTTCACAATCAAAATTTAGAGGAAGTTTCTCCAGAATTTGCTGCCGAAATTCAAACTTACTACGAAGGGCTTTTGCTGTTTGAAGTTATGGAGCAACACATTTGGAATCCAACAAAAGAAGACACTTTAGCTCAGAAAAAATATTTTGAAAAGCATAAAAGCAGTTTTGTAAGTCCAACAAAAATAAATGCCTTATTAGCTTCAAGTTCTACAAAAAAAGAAGCTAAAAAAATAAAACGTAAAATGGATGATGTACCTATAAATGTTTTAAGAAAGCAATTTCCTAATGCTATTTTTAAAACTTTAAATGAGACAGAAATTAGTGATACGAGTTTACCATCAAATGTTGATTTAAAAAGTAACAATCCAGAATTATATCAACACAACAATCAATATGTGGTTTTAGATATTTCAAAAATATTTCCCTCAAAACCCTTAAAGTTTGAAGAAGTTAGAGGTCAAGTTATTAGTAATCTTCAAAAAAATCGTGAAGATGAATGGATTGCTCAACTGAAAGAAAAATACGATATTGTAATTAATCAAAAGTTAATTAAGACTATACAATTTTAAGCCTTTGAAAACTAAAATCCTTTATATAACAGTTAGTTTAGTTCTACTTAGTAGTTGTGAACTGTTTAAAAAACAAAACCCTGAAAATGCCATAGCACAAGTAAATTCTCATATTTTATACAAATCAGATCTTATTCACGAATTACCACAAAATATTTCTAAAGAAGACAGTATCATATTTGCCAAAACTTTTATTGACCAATGGGCTATGGATAAAATCCTTTTAGACAAAGCCAAATTTAATTTACCTATTAAAGAACAAGAGCGGTATCAAGCAATGGTAGAGCAATACCAATCAGAACTATACAAGAAGGCTTATATGGATGCTTTAATACAAAAACAAGTCGATAGCATTATAGACAGTACTGCTATTGATAATTATTATAAAGTTAATAAAGAAGTGTTTAAAGTCAACGAGAATTTATTAAAATTAAGGTATGTTTTTGTAAAAAATAATTTAAAAGATTACCCGAAAATAAAGCAAAGCTTTAAGCGTTTTAATCAACAAGATAAAGATTATCTCAACACAGAACAGCTTAAATTTGATAAAGTCAAATTAAACGATTCTATATGGGTAAAGTCTATAGATGTTTTTAAAAATTTAAATAATTTAAGTTCGGAACAACATCAAAAACTTTTAAATAAAAATCGATATATAGAAATTGTAGATAGCTTAAATACTTATTTTATCTATGTTAAAGATGTATTAAAACCCAATTCTTTAGCACCAAAAAGCTATATTAAACCTACTATTGAACAAATTTTAAAAAACAAACAAAAGTTGGAAATGAAAAAAAAGCTGGAACAGCAGATTTTAAATGATGCCATCAAAAATAATGATTATGAAATATTTAAATAACTTAACCCTATTATCAGCCTTATTTATCATTAATTGGTCTTGGTCTCAAATTACCATTGATGAAAAAGACAATCTCATAAAAGACGACAAAAAGGAAACAAAATTGGTCGTAGGCAATCTTGACAACCAA
This sequence comes from Bacteroidales bacterium, assembly GCA_041694175.1. GTDB lineage: Bacteria > Bacteroidota > Bacteroidia > Flavobacteriales > Flavobacteriaceae > Psychroflexus. The sequence continues at coordinate 50,972 of JASMTR010000072.1, read as the reverse complement.
CGCGTAAAAGTAGATGGTATAGCTGCAGTTGTTGGTGAACATCTTATTCTAGAAAGCGACATTGCTAAAGCTCAAGAAGATCAAAAAGCACAAGGTTATTCGGGCGAAGAAACTAGTAAGTGCTTTATCTTAAAGCAAATCATGGAAAACAAACTTTTTGCTCACCACGCCGTTCAAGATAGTATAGAAATACAAGAAGAAATGGTCAATAGCCGAACAGAGCAACAACTTCAGTATATGGTAAATCAAGCAGGAAGTCTCCAAAAAATACTGGACTTTTATGGTAAAGACACTGAAGAAGAGTTAAAAAAAGAGTTATTTGATATCAACTTTGAAACCGTTTTAGCTCAAGAAATGCAAGGCAGCATTGTAGAAGAAATAGAAGTTACTCCAGCTGAAGTAAGACAATTTTTTGATAAAATTCCTGAAGATGAAAAACCTTTTTTCGGCACCCAAGTAGAGGTTTCACAAATTGTTATTGAGCCAGAAGTTACAAAAGAACAAACGCAAAAAACTATTGATTTTTTAAACAAAATAAGACAAGAAGTATTAGATGGGGCTAGATTTTCATCTCGCGCAGTTTTGTATTCTGACGATCGTGCCTCAAGGCGTGAAGGTGGAAGAATAGCAGACGTGAGTAGAGACTCTCCATTGGTTAAAGAGTTTAAAGACAAAGCTTTTAGCCTTGAAGAAGGCGAAATCAGTAAGCCATTTAAAACAGAATTTGGTTGGCACATCCTTATGGTCGAAAAAATTCGTGGTCAATTCGTTGATGTCAGACATATTCTTAAATTTCCAGAAATCACTGATGAAGCTATTGAAAAAGCACAAAAAGAAATTCAGACCATACGCACAAGAATAATTGATGGAGAAATCAGTTTTGAAGAAGCTGCCAAAGAATTTTCAGACGAAGAAGAAACTAAAGAAAGTGGTGGTCAACTCATTAACGACGCTACACTTGATAATCGCTTTGAATTGAGCAAAATGGATCCAGATTTATACAACAAAATCATCAATCTTGACGAAAGTGAGGTTTCGCCTGTTTATACTGAGTCTAATAGACAGCAGCAACCCTTTTTTAAGATTTTAACCATTACAAAACGCTTAGAAGAACACGAAGCTGACTTTAATAAGGACTACGCTCGTATAAGTGACTTGGCATTAAAACAAAAGCAAGTAAAGGAAATTCAAAAATGGCAAAAAAGCAAAATGAAAGACACTTATATAAAAATAAGTGAAGACTACAAAACCTGCGATTTTGCAAAAGATTGGTTAAAATAAAATATATGTCAGACGTTAAAGGAATTGAGCGATTTGTTGAAAAACACCAACAATTAAAGAAAGAAATATCCAAAGTTATTGTAGGGCAAGAAAATGTAGTTAATCAAATATTAATTGCAATTTTTTCTGGAGGTCATGCCTTGTTAATTGGCGTTCCTGGTCTCGCTAAAACTTTAATGATTAACACCATATCTAAAGCCCTTGGTTTAAATTTTAAACGTGTTCAATTCACACCAGATTTAATGCCGAGTGATATTTTAGGTTCTGAAATTTTAGATGCCCAAAAGAATTTTAAATTTATTAAAGGACCTGTTTTTACCAATATTTTGTTAGCTGATGAAATCAATCGTACGCCTCCAAAAACTCAATCAGCATTGCTTGAGGCTATGCAAGAAAAGTCAGTTACCATATCAGGCCATCATCACAAACTTAGTGAACCCTATTTTGTATTAGCTACGCAAAACCCTATAGAACAAGAAGGCACATACCCATTGCCCGAAGCGCAATTAGACCGATTTATGTTTGCTATTAATTTAGAATATCCGAGTTTTGAAGAAGAAGTTGAAGTTGTTAAAAGCACAACACAAACTATTTCTTATGATATACAGTCTTTATTTGAAGCACAAGAAATTATTGATATTCAGCAATTAATTAGACGTATGCCTGTTGCAGATAATGTGATAGAATACGCTGTAGATTTAGTGTCTAAAACACGACCAGACAATAGCAGAACAAACGATTTTGTAAAAGAATTTGTGGATTGGGGCGCTGGTCCGCGTGCTTCTCAAAATTTAATTCTCGCTGCAAAAACACACGCCGCCACTCAAGGAAAGTTTTCACCCGACATAGAAGATGTAAAAGCTATAGCCTACAGTGTATTAAAACACAGAGTTATTAAAAACTATAAAGCTGAAGCGGAAGGTTATAGCATTGAAGAAATCATCGGTAAACTACTTTAATTACAACCCGTAACTAATTTTAAATACTTACACTAAAAGCCAGAAAGTTAGGCTTTAAAGTAAAAAGTTATATCTACAATTATAACCAAAGTATATATTTTGACTTCCCCCTAAATTTAGACTCAAAATAAATTAAGATATTCTATTTCAAAATATTTTCACATTCATAATTTATTTAGCCTAAAATTATCAATGTTCTGTATTTTATGTTTAAAAACACATATGTTATTAAACATAATTCAATTAACAAGGCTTTAAATTCAATATATTTAAAACATCCTCAAAATTTATTATATTTGTTTTCCTTTTATTAAACTTTAAACAAAACATAAATTATGGCATTTGATATTGAAATGATAAAGGCTGTTTACAAACAAATGGCTGATCGCGTTGAAAAAGCTAAAAGCGTTGTAGGAAGGCCCCTTACACTTTCAGAAAAAATCTTGTATTCACACCTCACAGATGGCAAACCACAGAAAGCGTTCACTCGAGGTAAAGATTATGTAGAATTTGAACCAGACCGAATAGCTTGTCAAGATGCTACAGCTCAAATGGCACTTTTACAATTTATGCAGGCCGGAAAAGACAAAGTTGCTGTACCAACAACTGTTCATTGCGATCACCTGATACAAGCTAAACAAGGCGCCGCTAAAGATTTGGCTCGTGCCAATGAAACCAGCAATGAGGTCTTTGATTTTTTAGAATCTGTTTCTAACAAATATGGTATTGGATTTTGGAAACCTGGTGCAGGTATCATTCATCAAGTGGTGTTAGAAAATTATGCATTTCCAGGTGGTATGATGATCGGTACAGATTCACACACTGTTAATGCTGGTGGTTTAGGCATGGTTGCTATTGGTGTTGGAGGTGCAGATGCCGTTGATGTCATGGCTGGAATGCCATGGGAATTAAAATTTCCAAAACTAATTGGCGTAAAGCTTACAGGTAGTCCACAAGGGTGGACTGCTGCTAAAGATGTTATCCTAAAAGTAGCAGATATTTTAACTGTTAAAGGCGGTACAGGTTGTATTGTTGAATATTTTGGTGAAGGTGCTAAAAACTTATCATGTACCGGTAAGGGAACAATTTGTAATATGGGCGCAGAAATTGGTGCGACTACTTCAACCTTTGGGTATGACGATTCTATGGAACGCTTTTTAAGAGCGACTGATAGAAATGAAATTGCAGATGAAGCCAATAAAATTAGAGAACATCTCACAGGAGACCCAGAAGTATATGCTGACCCTGACACTTACTTTGATCAAGTTATTGAAATAGATTTAAGCACATTAAGACCACACCTCAACGGTCCTTTTACTCCAGATTTAGCAACACCAGTTGGTGAACTTGGAGAAAAAGCTAAAAAGAATGGCTGGCCAATAAAAGTAGATTGGGGTTTAATCGGTTCTTGTACTAACTCTTCTTACGAAGACTTGACACGTGCAGCCTCTATAGCTGAACAGGCTGTGAAGAAAAAATTAAAACCAAAATCTGATTTTGGCATCAACCCTGGCTCTGAACAAATCCGGTTTACTGCAGAACGTGACGGTTTATTAAAAGTTTTTGAAGACCTTGGTGCTACTATATTTACCAATGCCTGCGGACCTTGTATAGGGCAATGGGATAGAAGTGATGTCAAAGAAGGTGAGAAAAATACGATTGTACACTCTTTTAATAGAAACTTTTCAAAACGTGCAGATGGTAACCCTAACACACACGCTTTTGTAGGTTCTCCAGAAATGGTTGCCGCTATAGCCATTTCAGGTCGATTAGATTTTGACCCAATGAACGACACGCTGATTAATGAAGACGGAGAAGAAGTTAAGTTAGATGCTCCGCAAGGTATTGAACTTCCTGAAAAAGGTTTTGAAGTTGAAGACAATGGATACTTAGCTCCAAAAGACGACGGTAGCGATGTAGAAATTAAAGTTGATGAAAATTCTAACCGTATTCAACTTTTAGACCCATTTGAACCTTGGGATGGAGAAAACCTTACCGGTGCTAAACTCTTGATTAAAGCCCATGGCAAATGCACTACTGACCATATTTCTATGGCAGGACCATGGCTAAAATATCGTGGACACCTCGATAATATTTCTGACAATTGCCTAATTGGTGCTGTAAATGCTTTTAATATGAAAACTAACTTCGTAAAAAGCCAAATTACAGGAAAATATGATGCAGTACCAAAAACACAACGACAGTACAAAGCCGAAGGCGTACCCACTGTAGTCGTCGGTGATCATAATTATGGAGAAGGCTCTTCACGTGAGCATGCAGCTATGGAACCTCGTCACTTAGGAGTTAGAGCTGTTATCGTAAAATCTTTTGCGAGAATTCACGAAACTAACTTAAAGAAACAAGGTATGCTAGGCTTAACGTTTGATAACGAAAATGATTACGACCTAATTCAAGAAGATGATACTTTCAACTTCATTGATCTTAAAGACTTTGCTGAAGATAAGCCGCTAACTCTAGAAGTTGTTCACAGTGATGGAAGTAAAGACAAAATTAAACTTAATCATACGTATAATGAAGCTCAAATCAATTGGGTCAGAGAAGGTTCAGCTTTAAATATGATTAAAAAGCAAAATAAGTCATAATCTAATAATCCTTACTCTTTTTATTTTATAAATCCGTTGAAATCACAGTGTTTTAACGGATTTTTTTATCATAAATTTATTACTACAATAAATTTATTTAAAAAAAACCTGTAACAAATTTGAAATATGGTCGTCTTATTAATAGAACAGGTGTAGAAAATAATTATTAATAATACAATTTAAGTATTATATTTTAATAAAATACTTAACAAATATATCATAATTAATAAAAATATTTATAAACTTTTAAAAACGAAAATCATGTATAAACTCGTATTAATTTTTGCCTTTAGTGTAATAACACAAAATGAAATTTTGTCAAATAATGTCAAAACAGAAATCGAAGAACTCCAAGAATGGGTTTACTGGAATGCGTTTAGCACTACCTTTAATGAAACCGCAGATTTTTGGAAAGCTGAGTCTGCAGCTTTAAAAGCAGAAAGTAAAGCATTAGAAATCGTAAAAGCAGAAGAATGGCTTGCTAAAATTGAAAATAAAGAAAATATCAAAAAACAAAATCAACAGCTTTAATTTGTTTGCGTTAATTTAACTTTTTAAGCCCCTGATTAAGGGGCTTTTTTTATATAGTTTTAAGCAAACTATTAAGTTGCTCTATTAATGTCTCTAAAGAATTAATTGCTTTAAACTTATTAGAACTTATAAGCACCTCTAAGTCGTACTGATTTTCTAATAAAACTACAGGCAGTTCAAAGTTGGGCCTAAACTTTGACTTGTATAAATGAAGGAATTCATCAGCGTGCAAGAATTTCATTTCTACATCTGAATTTTCTCTAAAGTTTTTCCAAGCTTTCTTTTCTTTAAAAGTGCCATATGTTAATTCGCATAACTTGCACTGATAAGTTTTTGGGCTCAAGATTTTGTGTGCAGAATCTAATAAAGCATTTTTTAAGCCAGAATCGGCATTATAAACAAAAATAAGCTTGGGTATGTTTTTATTTTCCATTGTCATTTAACTCTAACTTTTCGGCGAAATAATCACAAAAATCTTTCATAGTTTCACTCATTTTTTCGTCCTGCGTTGCTCGATAATAGGTATCACTCATTGTGACAAGGGTTTGATGAAAAAAATGTTTCATTTCATCTACAGGCATATCTTTGGTCCATAAATCAATACGCAAACTTTCTTTAGCTTTATGATCCCAAATCGACAAGAAGGCCGCTTTAGCTTCAGCGTGATCAACGCCTCCGTCTTCTGCAGACCAAGTGATGCTTTCTGGAATTTTGTTTTCGTCTGTAGTTACTCTTAAATTAATATCTGAAGTTTTTTTGCTCATAATTAAGGCTTGTAATTTGATTGATTAAACAATTCTTGTTCAGGTGTATTGATAATTTCTTTTAGGCTTTTATTAGGATGCTTCTCTGCATAGGCTTTTAAAATTTCCCAGCCGATATATTGACCTAAGCGCGGCGGTGTTTCATTATCTATTTCTAAATAAAATTTTGTAAACGGTCCTGGACTAATAAATCTACGGCGCAAATCTGACTGACTTGAATATAACAAATCTCTTTCCACAAAATATTGCCATACCATACGTTCTTGATTTTGTGCCCATTGAAAATCATCTTTTGTGTAGCCAATCAATTCGCGCTGTTCAACCCAAGGCAGAAGTTGAGATTTAAGGTAAAGCTTTTTTCCCTCGTATATTATTTGACTTAAAAAAGTTCGAGACTCAGGAAAGTCAATAAGTCGGTCAGCATATTGCTTTGCAATGTCAGGTAAAATTTGTTCTGGAATTTGCAAATCAGAAATATAGGCTTGAAACCCTTTATAAAATTTATGCTCCTGACCTAAATAATTATCTAAAGAAATGTAAAGCAATTCCTCATTTAAAACCACTTTTGATTTGTAATCGACATACTCAGCCAAAGTCACCACTTTAGGAGTAGACTGTTTAGGAAAATAATATTTTAAATGTTTAAAAAATAAAGTGATTTCATTTTGATATTCAGAAAAGTCTGGAAATGTGATTAATACTTCTTTTTCTATTTCATTTTGCAAAGAATCTTGCATTTTTGATTGCCATAGGCTATCTGGTATTCCATTCTGAAACATAAAAGGATACTCTGTTTTTATGCGCTTAAGCTCTTGTGGTTTTGCATTAGAAAAAATACTATCAAAGCGAATGAAATCAACTTTTAATTTCATTTGAGCAATTTCAGGTTTAATATCTTTTGAATCTTGACAAGACATCAAAATACTAAAACCTAAAATCAAGAAGACAATTAATATTTTTTTCATAAATACTTTTAAGGCTTAGGAGTAAAACTTAGTTTTATTTACTTTTAAAGAAATTTTCGCAAATATACCAAAATACAAACGTATGAATGCTCAAGCTATTATTAATCATATTGTAAAATGGTTAAAAGATTATGCCGAAGAAAGTCACCAAAACGGTTTTGTTATTGGTGTTTCTGGTGGTATAGATTCTGCTGTCACATCCACTTTATGTGCTAAAACTGGACTTCGTGTTTTGTGTCTTGAAATGCCGATTCATCAAGACCCTAATCAAGTCAGTCGTGCTGAAAAGCATATTGACAGTTTAAAACATCAATTTGCGAATGTCAGTAGCTTAAGAGTTGATCTAACAGAGACTTTCGAAACTTTCAAATCTGCAATACCGCAAACCCCTGATACAGATCAAAAGTTACTCAGTTTAGCCAATACCAGAGCACGTTTTCGAATGAGTACTTTATATTATTTTGCTGGTTTACACGGCTATTTAGTTGCTGGTACAGGCAATAAAGTTGAAGATTTTGGTGTAGGATTTTACACCAAATATGGCGATGGCGGAGTAGACCTCAGCCCTATTGCCGATTTGATGAAATCTGATGTTTACGCCTTAGGTCGAGAGCTCAATATTATAGATGAGATTTTAAATGCCGCCCCAACCGATGGCCTTTTTGGCGATAGCCGAAGTGATGAAGATCAACTTGGTGCGAGTTATGACGAATTGGAATGGGCAATGACGTTTGAAGGTAAAAACCTTAAAGAATTGAATTCAAGACAACAGGAAGTTTTAAAGATTTACAAAAAACTCAACCAAGCCAACCAACATAAGATGCAACCTATTCCGGTTTGTGAGATTCCGGCTGAAATGAAGTGATAGATTACATTCTGTTTTTTATATTTTTTTTGGACACAAAAAAACCTGTAACTAAGAAGCTACAGGTTAAATTTATAACAATATAATTCTTAAAATTTATAAGTATTATCTTCTATCACACGTTCAGCAATTGTTTTTCGTAGAGTAATGATATTAGGATAATTGTAATATTTCGTAAAACGCTTTAAGCCCATTAACATCATTTTTTGTTCATCGCCTTCGGCAAAAGAAATAATAGCTTCTTTAGCTTTTTCATTGATTTTTTCTACACTGTGATACAACTTTAATTGAGCCATTGCAATTTGAACTTTTTGAGTATCCTCGCCTTTAGCGTTGGCGTTCTTTTTAGCTCTCAAAATAGCTGATTCGGCCATATAAATTTCTATTAAAATATCCGCCGATGCCAAAAGTAATTGCTGTTGTTCTTCCAACTCAGTCCCGTATTTTTGAGCAGCTGCACCCGAAACCATTAAAAGGACTTTTTTGAGTTTTTTAATCATATCTGTTTCTTCAGATAACAATTCTGAAAAATCAGGTGTATCAAAAGAAGGAATACCTGTCAATTCATCTTTTACAGCTTGTGCTGGTCCCATAAAATCAACGTGACCTTTCATTGCTTTTTTGACCAACATTCCTACAGAAAGCATACGATTAATTTCATTGGTGCCTTCATAAATTCTTGAAATACGAGCATCTCTCCAAGCTGATTCCATTGGTGTATCGGCAGAAAAGCCCATTCCTCCATAAATTTGAATGCCTTCATCAGTGCACCTTTGAATATCTTCTGATACAGCAACCTTTAAAATTGAACATTCTATAGCAAACTCTTCTACGCCTTTTAGTTCGGCTTCTTGATGAGTATTTCCACTTTCTTTTCTTAAATTAATTCTATCTTCAATATTCTTTGCAGCTCTGTAGCAAGCAGCTTCACCCGTGTAGGTGGCAGTTGCCATTTCAGCCAATTTTTGTTGAATAGCTCCAAATTGAGATATAGGCGTATTAAATTGCACACGATCGTTAGCATATTTAACCGCTGAATCTATTACGCGTCGTTGCGCATCAAGACAAGCTGCAGCCAATTTAATTCGACCTACATTTAAGGCGTTCATAGCAATTTTAAAACCGCCATTTCTCTCACCCAATAAATTTTCAACAGGCACTTTGGTTTCATTAAAAAACACCTGACGAGTTGAAGAAGAGTGAATACCGAGTTTTTTTTCTTCATCACCAAGCGAAATACCGTTTTCTAAATCTTTTTCAACAATAAAGCCTGTGATGTTTTTATCATCTTCAATTCTGGCGAATACAATAAAGATATCACAAAATCCAGCATTGGATATCCACATTTTTTGACCAGAAATTTTATAATGTTTCCCATCATCAGATAAAACAGCTTTGGTTTTTCCTGAATTGGCATCAGACCCTGCACCAGGTTCAGTTAAGCAATAAGCACCAAACCATTCGCCTGTAGCAAGTTTAGGGACATATTTCTTTTTTTGCTCTTCTGTTCCGTAGAGTAAAATTGGCAAAGTTCCAATACCTGTATGTGCTCCAAAAGCTGTGGCTATGGAGCCCGTTGCTCCAGAAATATAATCACAAACCAACATCGTTGAGACAAAATCCATTCCCAGACCGTCATATTCTTCTGGTACAGCTACACCAAGAAAACCGAGTTCACCTGCTTTGCGCATAATTTCTTCGGTAAGGGCGTAGTTTTTCTTTTCAAATTCTTCTTTTTTAGGCCAAACTTCTCTATCTACAAATTCTTTGACGCTATCACGCATCATTTTTTGCTCTTCAGAAAAATCTTCTGGTGTAAAGATTTCTTCTGCTTTTGTATCCCTGACGATAAATTGACCGCCACGGATCATATTAGTTTCTTTTTCTTTTGTTTTCATTTTTTTCTTTTTATAAATTTTATCTTTCTTTCAGTATTAAGTAAATAGTATCAAGTAAACAGTATTATAAATGAATTTATTAAAACGTTTTTGAAATTATCAGTTTATAAATCATTCTTTGAATTTCACTATTTTCTTTTAAAATCATTTTAATAAATTGTTGTTGATTTTTAATATCAAAGAGATCTTGAATTAAAATAAATTGAGTTTCTAATTCATAACTAGAACCCTGACTGATGTTTAGAAAGTTTACAAATTGTTTATCAGTATTTCTTCCAGCACCTTCAGCAATGTTTGATGCGATTGATACCACGGAACGTTTTATTTGACTTGTTATTCCAAACTTTTCATCATTTGGTAAGCAGTCAGAAAATTTATATACTGATTTAGCTAGATCGATAGCTTTTTGCCAAACTTTTAAATTTTTATAATCATGCATAAGTCTAATTTTTACTAGCTACTAAGTACTTACTACTAAAACACCTCATAAATCCCCGCTGCACCTTGGCCTGTTCCGACACACATTGTTACCATTGCGTGTTTGTTTTTGAGATTTCGTTTTTTCATTTCATCAAAAATTTGAACGGATAATTTACCGCCTGTGCAGCCCAGCGGATGACCTAATGCTATGGCTCCACCATTCACGTTTAAAATATCTGGATTGATATCTAATTCTCTTCTAACGGCAAGCGATTGCGATGCAAAGGCTTCGTTGAGTTCAATGAGTTCCATATCTTGAAGTTTTAATCCAGCCTGATTTAAAGCTTTTGGAATAGCCTTTATAGGACCTATTCCCATTATACGTGGTTCTACACCAGCAGCTGCATAACTTACTAATCTCGCTATAGGTTCAAGATTTAGCTCTTTAACCATATCTTCGCTCATAACCATTACAAATGCTGCACCATCGCTCATTTGAGATGAATTTCCCGCAGTTACACTTCCCCCTTCTGCAAATACAGGACGAAGTTTGTTTAAGACTTCGATAGAAGTATCAGCTCGTGGGCCTTGGTCTTGGTCAACTGTGTAAGTTTTTGTTTGTTTTTTATTAGATCCATCCACAAAAATTTCTTCAACTTCAATCGGCACGATTTGGTCTTTAAAACGATTTTCTTTTTGAGCCTTAATGGCTTTTTGATGCGATTGAAATGCAAATTCGTTTTGGTCCTCTTTAGAAACTTTATATTTATTGGCAACGGCTTCTGCAGTCAAACCCATTCCCCAATAATAACTTTCGTGACCATGTTTTGCAGTTTCATAATTTGGCACGGGCTTATAACCACCCATAGGAATGTAACTCATACTTTCTGCACCGCCAGCAATAATACAGTCGGCCATTCCGGTTTGAATTTTTGCTGAAGCAATGGCTATTGTTTCGAGCCCTGAAGCGCAATACCGATTGACGGTCACACCTGGAACTTCTTCAGTTTTGAGTCCCATAAGGGAAATCAATCGACCAACATTTAAACCTTGTTCAGCTTCAGGCATTGCATTACCAACAATGACATCGTCAATGCGAGATTTGTCAAATTCTGGAAGTTGCCCCATCATATAATTGATGGTTTCAGCGGCCAAATCATCTGGTCGCTTAAATCTAAATACGCCTTTAGGCGCTTTACCAACTGCTGTTCTGTATGCTTTTACTATATATGCTGTTTTCATAGAAGCCCCCTATCCCCCGAAGGGGGGAATTCCTATTAGGGGTAGATAGGGTTTTATGTGTTTATATAAATTTTAATAATCATATTTTTGAACATGTCAATATTTTAAAGTCTTCCCTTAGGGGAGATTTAGATGGGCTCTTAATTTCTGAGCGGTTTCCCTTTATTAATCATATGCTGTAAACGTTCTAATGTTTTTCGTTCGCCACAAAGCGACAAAAAGGCTTCGCGTTCAAGGTCTAATAAATACTGTTCTGACACGTAGTTAGCTTCTGACAAGTCGCCACCAGACATTACATACGCTAATTTATTAGCTATTTTTTGATCGTGTTCGCTGATATAACGTCCAGCTTTCATTTGGTCGGTTCCAACCAAGAATGCACCGAGTGCCTGACGACCAAGGACTTTAATATCGTTGGTTTTAACAGGTTGAGAATAGCCGTTATCTGCCATTAATCTGGCGTGTTGTTTGGCAATGGCGAGTTGTCTGTCTCGGCTAACGACTACAATATCTTTACCGTGTTCTAATATGTTTAAATCATAAGCTTCGTGTGCGGATTTGGCGACTTTTGCCATACCGATAGCTAAGAAATTTTCTCTTAATCGGTTTAATTCTACATCGTCTTTTTGATAAGTTTTAGCAGCACGACGTGTCATTTCTTTTGAACCGCCGCCACCAGGAATTACGCCAACGCCAAATTCAACTAAACCAATATAAGTTTCTGCGTGAGCTACGACTTTATCAGCGTGCATAGACAATTCACAACCGCCACCAAGGGCCATTTGATGTGGCGCAGCTACTGTTGGAATTGAAGAATAACGCATACGCATCATTGTATCTTGGAAATATTTGATGGCGCCGTTGAGCTCTTCGTATTCTTGCTCTACAGCAAACATAAATATCATTCCAATATTTGCTCCGACAGAAAAATTCTGCCCGGTGTTTGAAATGACCACACCGTCGTATTCTTTTTCTGCGATGTCCATTGCGGTATTGATCCCATTTAAGACATCGCCACCAATGGAATTCATTTTACTGCGGAATTCTATGTTTAAAATGCCATCGCCTAAATCGGTAGCAACTAAATCTTTATTGCTCCAAACTTCTTGACTTTCGCGAATGTTATCTAAAATGATAAAGGCGTCTTGACCAGGAATTTTAGAGTGTTCTTTTTTATCTATGTGATAGAAATATGTCGCTCCATTTTTAACAGAATAAAAACTTTGCTCACCACTTGAGGCAAGCTCTGAAATCCAGTCAGCAACATCGTAACCTTCATTTTTCATCAATTCAATGCCTTTGTCTAAACCGATGGCGTCCCAAATTTCAAATGGACCGTGTTGCCAACCAAAGCCCGCTTTCATTGCATCGTCTATTTTGTATAAAGTGTCTGTGATTTCAGGAATACGGTGTTGCACATAAGCAAATAAAGCTGCGAAATTTTTTCTGTAAAACTCGCCGGCTTTATCATCTCCGTCAACTAAAACTGGAAAACGCTCAGCAACTTCATCAATCGATTTCGTTTTATCTAAGGTTGAAAATTTTGTACGTTGTTTTTCTCGATATTCTAAAGAATTTAAGTCAAGAGATTTAATTTCACTTGAACCATCTTTATTTTTGATTTTTTTATAAAAACCCTGTCCTGTTTTGCTGCCATACCATTTATTTTCCATCATTTTTTCGATGAAATCCGGAAGTTTAAACAATTCGTGGCGTTCATCTTTAGGCACATTTTCATACAAACCATTAGCCACGTGAACAAGTGTATCTAAACCAACCACGTCAACTGTTCTAAACGTGGCAGATTTTGGACGGCCAATGACTGGCCCAGTGAGTTTATCGACTTCTTCTATGGTCATATCCATATCTTTTACCATATGGAATAGACTCATAATGCTAAAAATACCGACACGATTACCAATGAATGCGGGTGTATCTTTAGCAATGACAGTTGTCTTGCCAAGAAATTTTTCTCCGTATTCGTTTAAGAATTCTAAGACTTCTTTGGACGTATCTGGTCCAGGTATAATTTCTAAAAGTTTTAGGTATCGTGGTGGGTTAAAAAAGTGTGTGCCACAGAAATGTTTTTTAAAATCATCACTTCTGCCCTTGTTCATAAATTTAATAGGAATACCTGAAGTATTTGAAGAAATGATGGTTCCAGGTGTTCTGTGTTTTTCAAGGTTTTCAAAAACTTGTTGTTTGATGTCCAATCGCTCTACAACGACTTCAATGATCCAATCTACATCTTTGACTTTAGCAATATCGTCTTCAAGATTACCAGTAGTAATGCGCTTGGCAAAATCTTTATGGTAAATTGGAGATGGATTTGATTTCAGAGAATTTTGAAGGGCGTCGTTCACAATTCTATTTCTTACGATTTTGTCTTCAAGAGTTTTGCCTTGCTTCTTTTCTTTATCGTTGAGTTCTCGTGGAACAATATCGAGTAGTAAAACTTCTACGCCTATATTGGCAAAATGGCAAGCAATACCGCTACCCATAATTCCTGAACCAATAACTGCTACTTTATTAATACGTCGTTTCATATATTTATTTTTAAGTCGAAATTGTTTTGGTTTGATTATATATTTTTCGATTAGATATCATGTCTATAATGGTGTTAGCAACCTCTATAAATGTTTTTAGGTCGCTTTCGCTTATATTTTCTCTCACCTTTTGGTCGAAAGTTAATACCACTTCTTTAGAATATTCTCTCATTTCTTTGCCAAATTCTGTTAAACAAATTAGAATACTTCTTCCATCTTCTGGATTGGGCTTTCTTTCGATGAGATTTTTGTCTTCCATAGTTTTTAGTGTTCTGGATAAAGACGTGGCCTCCATACCCATTTTTGGTCCTAATGATGTGGATGGCGTGCCATCTTCAGGGTCTATATTGAGTAAAACAAAACCAGTTGCCATAGTTGAACCTTTTTTGCCTGCTTCTTCGTTATACATTTTTGCTACGGCAATCCAAGTTGCTCTTAGAACATAATCGATGGTCTTATCTCTCATATTAATTTGTTATGTTCAAATGTAATAAAAATTTACTATGCGTGCATAATAAATTTGTAAAATTATTTTTAAGATTATGAAACGTCACAAATGCACTAATGTTTTTATTGAGTGAATTGTTTTTGAAACGCCACGAATGCACTAATGTTTATGTAGGTTGAATATTTTTATTATAAATATTAAGAAGTTAAGATTGTTAAGTTTTTTTCAATGCAACGAATGCGTTAATGTTTTTATTGAATGAAATTTTTGTATTAACAAGGGTTTTGTTGGCTTAGGGATAGAAGCGGCATCCTTTTTGGCTAAAGTTTTTAGTAGAACTGCTCTGTCAAAGCTTTTCTAAAAAAAGCTCTTGGCAGGGCTTGTGTTACTTAATTTTAGACGAAAAGATATAGCTGATAGCCCGCTCGAAGCCCAAAATAGTTATTTGGTTAAGGTCTAAACATTTGCCAATCGAGTTTGATGGAAAAGACGTTGGAATAGAGGCCGACGCTTTGGTCGCCAATGTCAGTGAAGGCGTAGTCAATTTGGATGCCTTTATATTTAAAACCAACGCCAAAGTTGGGTTGGAAACCGACGTCTTCCGAGCCGTCGAGTTGTCTGACGTTTTGAAAATTACCTACACCACCGCGAAGAAAAACCATACCCGTATAGTCGGCTTCGAAGCCAAAAGCTGGGGTTGCACTGGCACTTGAGGTGGAGAAAATATCGTTGGTTTCGGCAAACCTGACATCGAGGTTCAAGGCAGTTTTAAGCCCAAAATCTCTGTTGAGTTCAAATTGACGTGCCATACCAATTTGCAGTTTGGGTAATGTGATTTCTGTATCTTCGGGCAATTCTTGGTTTTGCCCTGCAACGGCATTTTGGATTGTGGCAAACTCATCTTCATCAATGGTCCAAGTATTGTAGGTTGTCGTGATGTCGCGAGCCATAAAGCCAAACTCCCATTGTTTTGAAGAAAATTGTACACCGACATCAAAACCAAATCCCCAAGCAGATGCAAAATCGCCTATGATTCGTCTAATGATTTTAGCATTTACGCCATAACTAAGGCCTTGAATAGGCAGGTTTCTGGCATAAGATACTGTGAAAGCATAATCTGCTGTTGAAAATAGACTGATGCGGTCGAAGTCTATATTGCCTTGTTGATCAATGAGTTGTGTAGTATTTAAAATGTCGTCAACACCAAAGCGGATAATGCTGAAGCCAATGGCACTTTTTTCATCTAAAGGTTTGGCGCCTGCTATGTAGTCGTAGTTAGCGATATTAGCAAAATAACTGGAGTGCATAGCAGAAAATTGCCAATCTTCAAGATGAATGAGCCCTGCGGGATTCCAATATACGGCATTAACATCCTTTGATGTTGCTGTGACAGCGTTGGCCATACCAAATGCAGCAGCGTCGACACCTATGTTTAAAAATTCGTTAGAATATTTACGGGTTTGCGCCTGAAGTGCTACTGATATTAATAATACTAAACTTAGTATGCCTTTCAAGTGTTACAATTTTTTGACAAATATCTTTAATTATATGGTATATAAAACTTATTTTGGTCAATCATATTGCATTAAGTTGAAATTTATAAGCTAAAATTAACAAAATCAGAACCTTGAGAGCTTTTATTCCAAATCTTATTACTTTACTTAATTTATTAATGGGTTGTGTTGCTGTGGTTTTAGCGGCGTATAATCATTTAATTGAAGCTGGTATTTTTATGGCTTTGGGTATATTTTTTGATTTTTTTGATGGCTTGGCGGCGAGGATGTTAAACGTGTCTTCTGAAATGGGTAAACAACTGGATTCGTTGGCTGATGTTGTTACCAGTGGTGTTGTACCTGGTATTGTAATGTTTCAGCTTTTGAATGCTCAAAATATTGATTTGTCGATATTTAATAATGCAGTAAACGTGGAATGGTTTGCGTATTTGGGTTTTTTAATTACACTCGGTTCTGCTTATCGTTTAGCCAAATTTAATATTGACGAGAATCAATCTGATAAGTTTATTGGTTTACCGACGCCAGCTAACGCGATATTGATTTTAAGTATTCCTTTTATTATTGAGTTTGGTAACCAAGAATGGTTAAGTAGTATTTTTAAATCAGAATTGTTTTTAATCCCTTTGACTTTGTTTAGTGTCATTGCATTAAATATGAATATTGAATTGTTTTCACTCAAGCTAAAATCTTTGAGTTTTAAAGAGAATAAATTGATATTTCTGTTTTTGATAGCTTCTTTAGTCTTATTGATTTTATTAAAGTTTTTAGCGATACCTCTGATCATTTTATCTTACATATTAGTTTCTATTTTGTTTAAAAAAAATACGGCTAAGAATTAACCCAGCCGTATTATATTTACTATTAATTTGATTTTTATTTATCTTGTTTGTGTAGGTGTACATCCATTTGTGGGAAAGGGATATTGATACCTTCTTTAGCAAATTCGTTGTAAACTTTTTCGTTCAAATCAAAATAAACTGGCCAAAGATCTGCAGCTTTAGACCAAGTTCTTACAACGATGTTAACAGAACTATCTCCGAGTGAATGTAAAGCTAAGAAAGGTTCTGGATCTTTGAGTATTCTCTCGTCTTCATCAATTAATTTTTTGATCACTTTTTTAGCTTTTGAAACATCATCACCATATCCAATTCCAAATTTCCATTCGTTTCTTCTGTCTTCCTGTTGAGAAAGATTAATCATATCAGAGTTTGCAAGTGAACCATTTGGAAGATAAACCACTCGTTTATCAAAGGTATGTAAAATGGTGTAAAATAATTGTATTTCTTCTACTACGCCAAGATAGCTTTGAGCTTCAATCACATCACCTACTTTAAAAGGTCTTAATATTAACAACACCACACCACCAGCAAAATTTTGTAGTGTACCTTGCAGAGATAATCCTATAGCAAGTCCAGCTGCTGCAAAAATGGCTACGAAGGATGTCACTTCAATACCAAACATACTCGCTGCACTTAGAAGTACTAATATTTTAATTGTGATTAAAATAATTGTTCTTAGAAACGGTATAAGTGTAGCTTCTACTTTACGTCTTTCCAAGGATTTTTTTACCAGATTGGCTATTACTTTTGCAAGCCAAAAGCCGACAATGATGGTGATAATAGCACCTATTACTTTTGGTGCATAAACAACAAGTAGTTCAATAAATTGACCTAAGTACGGTTCCATAATTTAATTAGTTTAAGTGTTAAAAAACAAATTTAATTTATTTTAATAATTTGGTAAACAAAAATTGAATTTAATTCTAAGTTATGTTAATATTCAAAAAACTATTTCCTGAAATTAAATGTTTTTGAGGCTAAATTTTTTGAATCTGCACCTATGAAAAGTTTGAATTCTCCTGGTTCGGCTTCCCATTTTTTATTGATGGTGTAGAATTTTATGGTTTCTTCATTAACTTCAAATGAAACCGTTTTGGCTTCGCCAGGTTGAAGTTTTATTTTTTCAAAGCCTTTTAGTTCTATCACAGGACGCGTAATGCTACCCACTAAATCTCTAATATAAAGCTGAACAACTTCTTCGCCTACTCTATCGCCAGTATTTTTGATTTGAATTTCTGCTGTAATACTTTCGCCTTTGGAAAAACTATCTTTATTCAACTTCATATCGCCATATTCAAAAGTAGTGTAACTCAAACCGTGTCCAAAAGGGAAAACAGCTTCGTTAGGCACATCGTTGTGTTGGCTGTGAATAATATCATAAGGATTGACATTAGGACGACCAGTGTTTTTATGGTTATAGAAAAAGGGTTCTTGTCCACTACTCTGAGGAAATGACACTGGTAATTTCCCAGAAGGGTTATAATTACCAAGCAAAACATCTGCAATGGCATAGCCTGCTTGTGAACCAAGATGCCAAGCTTCTACAATTGCTGGTATATTTTTAGCAGACCAACTGATATCCATAGGTCGGCCATTCATCAAGACCATTATGGTGTTTGGGTTGGCTTCATATACGGCTTTAATGAGTTGTAATTGAAGTCCAGCAAAACCAATGTCGGTTTGACTTCTACCTTCTCCACTTTGAAAGGCATTTTCTCCAACAGCTAAAATAACTAATTCTTGACTCTTAGCTATTTTGACGGCTTCCTTAATTTTTGAATCGTCAGTGGTATTGATTTTAAGTGGTGTTGCGAAATTTTCACCTGAAATCACATAATCCACGCCTTCGTGATATTTTAAGTCAATATTTTTAGGTAGTTTTTCTTTTAAACCTTCATATAAAGAAACTGCTGAATTGTTTTCAGCTCTGGCTCTCCAATTGCCAAGCGGTGAATTTTTATCATCAGCTAATGGACCAATCAAAGCTATAGATTTAACATTTTTTGAAAGCGGTAAAATTTTATTTTCATTTTTTAGTAAAACGATTGATTTTAAAGCCGACTCGTATGCTAAATCAAGATGTTCTTGAGTGTAGATATTGTTTTTTTCTCTTTCTTCATTGCAATATTTATATGGATCGTCAAACAAACCGAGTTGGTACTTCAAAGTTAGAATTCGGCTTACTGCATCATTAATACGGCTTTCTTTGACTTTTCCATCTTCAACTAATTGAACGAGATGTTTGGCATAGGCTGAACTTTCCATACCCATATCATTTCCCGCTTTAACTGCTATCTGGGCTGCAACAGAATCATCTTCAGCTATACCGTGTGTGGTAAGTTCTTCTACAGAACCCCAGTCTGAAACTACAAATCCATTGTAACCCCATTTATTTTTTAATAATTCTGTCTGTAATCTGTGGCTAGCTGTTGCAGGAATACCATCCATATCGCTGAAAGAATTCATAAAAGTTGCTATACCAGCTTTAGCCAAAGCCTTAAAAGGAGGCAAAACCACATTGTGTAATTCGTGTTCGCCAATGCTAACAGTATTGTATTCTTTACCACTTTTAACATATCCATAGGCTGCAAAGTGTTTAGCACAAGCGGCTATAGTATTTACATCTGATAGGCTGTCGCCTTGATAGCCTCGCATCTTAGCAAGACCAACTACAGTATTGAGATAGGTATCTTCGCCAGCACTTTCCATTATTCTACCCCATCTGGCATCTCTTGAAATATCAACCATTGGTGCAAAGGTCCAGTTCACACCAGCAGCTGCAGCTTCTTTGGCAGAAACTTGAGCGGTGCGTTCCATTAAATCTAAATCCCAACTTGCTGCTTCTGCTAATGGAAGAGGAAACATTGTTTTGTACCCATGAATGACGTCATACCCAAAAATCATGGGAATTTTAAGTCTTGATTTTTCTATGGCTAATTTTTGCGCGGCTCTGACTTGCTCAACTGAGGTTACGTTGAGCATACTTCCAACCAAACCGTTTTCGATTTGTTGTTTTTTAAGTTTATTATTATCGGATTTTGGACCAGTTAAATCCCAGCCACCGCTGTATTGAACCATTTGACCCACTTTTTCTTCAAGTGTCATTAAACTGAGAAGAGAATCGACTTGAGGTTGGTAAGTATTATTCTGTTCTTTAGGCATATTTTGCTTGTTTGATTGACTACAAGAAATACTTAATATGATAGCTATAAGTATGATTGAATACGATAATTTCATAAATATTAATTTTAATACTGTTTACGTTTTCTTCAAATATATTATAAAATTACAAGAATTTGGTTTGTAATAGTATTGAGCGAAATTTTGAGATAAAAAAAGGCTTGTACCGAAAAAATCGATACAAGCCTTTACAATTACACCCCTGTAAATTATTTACTCTTTAATTAGTTTTAAAGTCGTGCTTTTACTTTCACTTGTAACTTTAGCGAAATATATACCACTAGATAAATCTGAAGCATTGATTTCAGCATTTAAATCGTTAACTGAAACTTCCTTAACTAATCGGCCTAATGTATTGAACACTTCAATCTTACTAATGTTTACATTTTTAGATTTAATATTCCAAACATCAGAAGTTGGATTAGGATACAAAGTGAATTGATTTGCATCGAAATCATTAACACTTAAATTAGGATTGAATAAGTAGACGTTATCAACGTAAACAATATCAAGGTTAGATGTTAATAGAAATTGAGCAAATGCAGTTTTATCATTACCATTAACATCAACAAAATCAGAAAGTGGAACTTCAACTGAAACCCATTGGCCAGTTGAACCCATTGGAACTGGATTTGTTAAATCAAAAGCATTAGTTTCACCATTACCACCTAAGTGGTTAGACCATTTTGGATTTAAAACTTTACCTACTAAGTCTGTTTCGTTAGTCCAGTAATCCATATGGAAATGTGTCATTTGAGATGCATCAAAAGGTTGAGTAGCAAAATCGACACCTAAGAAATTAGTAAAAGTTATTTTTTTAACATCATCGCCTTGAACAACAATATCTTCTATACTAGAGTCATCCCAAGGAGCAGACCAAGCGTCAACACCAATATTGGTATATGCGTTACTATACAAGGAAATAACTTGAGAAGGCAACTCGTCGGGGACTGGAGCTGCAACTGTTGGTGGGTTATCAGTTGTTCCACCACCAATGGTAGTTTTAACACCAGTAATATTGTCAAATAAAACTGTAGCATCAAGAATAGGACTAGCCCATCCAGAATCATCTGAGCTCCTATTCGGAAAAAAGACGACTTTATTATAAACACCATTAGCTGTAGCAGTTCCGTCAGAACCTGTGTTAAAAGTAAAAGTTAAAGTTTCCCATCCACTACCAGTATGGCTCTGTGTGTTAGCTGCAAAAGGAGCAGCTGCAGCAGCACCTGTAGTTTCTACTTTAGCCATTGGAGAAAACGCAACATTAGAGTAAACGTCTACACTCATACTTATATCAGAGGTTAAGTCTAGTGCACTATCATCTGCTAAAACAACCTCAGCGCCTTGCCATGGGTTACCAGCTGTACTGGTTACTAATTCAAATACATTGCCGTTGGCTGCTCCTGTTGGGTCTGCAACGATAGTAGCTGATGCTAAGCCTTCAAACCCTGCAACAGCAGGTGAAGCTTCAAAATCTTGCACGACTTCTTGCTGAGAAAAGCCAGCAAAGCAAATCGCCATCATCATTAAAATTGTAATTTTTTTCATAATTTATATATTTAAAGATTAAAGTTCAAATTTAAGTTTTCTATAACGATATAGTGTTAAAACTACCTATACATTATCTTTACATTATGTTTAAAAGTGTTAATATTTTAATTTTTCGTGTTTATCCCATAAGCCCCAATAGGCTCCTACGTCTCCTTCGTCTCCGACTTTCCAAGATTCATCAAAAGACGAAAAGTAAAAACACTCTACATTTGCTTTTTTACACCACAACTGTGTATTGATAAAATATTTTAAAAAGTTTTCATTAGATGGTTGCGCCGCTCCTAAACTTTCACCTTGGCTTGGCCAACCTGTTTCGGTAATAATTACTTTTTTGCCTCTTGCTGCAGCTAGAGTTTGTCCATACATTTGTTGCATATGAGCAAGTGAGTAATCAATATGACAGCTTTCCCAAAAAGGATAACAGTTAGTAAGAATCACATCACATAAATCTGTTAAATCAGGATGCACACTAAATTCGTAATAAGCATCAACATAACTTACTGGTATGTTATCTGGGATAGCTTGACGGACTTCTCTGATGTGGTCTTTAAGTTCCTCAAGTGGGATATCATTTCTGTATAAAACTTCATTGCCAACAGCTGCAATATCAACTAGACCTTTGTTAGCCATATCGATTAGGGCGTCAATTTCTTGGCGGTTTTTTTCTTTGTCGTCACCAATCCAAGCGCCGACAAGTGTTTTAATTCCGAGTTCTTTAGCGACTTTTGGCACAAACTCATTACCCTCGATACAAGAAAAGGATCGAACCCATTTAATGTGCGGCTTTAAAATTTTCATTCGTCTCATCACTTGTGCTTCAGTGATGTTATCTCCAGGCTCTTGGCCATCTTCATACATACTAAAACCTAAACCGTGAATACCACTTTTAAGGATTTTATGAAATAGTTCTATAAGTTCATCTTTGGATAAGCCTTTAGCGTGATTATGTTCATCTAAAGATGCTAAAAATTGTTTGTACTCTTCGGTGAGTTGTTGTTCCTTTCTGTAAGACATAGTGTATTTTAATTGTATTTTAAATTTTCATTTTTATCCCAAATTCCCCATCTATCTCCTACATCGCCTTCATGACGAACTTTCCAAGATTCATCAAATGATGAGAAATAAAATAAATCCACATTTTCTGCTTTAGCCCATTTATTGACATTGACAAAATATTTGATGGCATTTAATGCAGAAGGCTGAGCGTCTTCTGTATTAGAACCTAAGTTTGGCCATCCTGTTTCAGCAATCATAACAGGTTTGTCTTGAGCTTTTTCTTTAACCAAACTGTACATTTGACGTAAGTAAGAGGTTGCAATATCAATATGAGCACCTTCCCAAAATGGATAGCAGTTCATTAATATGACGTCGCAAGCTTCTATCAGTTTTGGATGTTCATCAAATATATAATAGGCGTCAACACAAGTTACAGGTATATCTGGGAGTGCTTTTTTAACTTCACTAATATAACTTAAAAGTCCAGCTTCAGTGAGTTCGTTTCTTAATAAAACTTCATTTCCAACCACAGCTATATCGACTAAGCCAGCTTTACCTAGCTCAATTAAAGCATTTATTTCTTTTTGATTCTGTTCAGTATCTTGACTGATCCAAGCGCCTACAGCTGTTTTGAGATTATTTTCTTTAGCTATTCTAGGCGTTAACTCATTGCCATTTGTGGTAGAAAAAGACCTCACCCATTGTGTATAAGGCTTAATGACGTTAATTCGTCTTCTGATTTGTTGCTCATTTAGCGCATCATTGACATCTTGGCCGTCTACATAAGGACTAAAACAAAACCCGTGCACGCCTTCTTTGAGCGTTTGACTAAATATTTTTCTAGCATCATCCATTGATTTTGAAGAAAAATCGATGTCATACTTACTATCAGATTTTAAATCTTTAGAAATTAAAGATTGTAGTTTTCTAGTTTGGTAGAACGAGTTAGGAATAGCAGGCTTAGCTTTTCGGCGTTTTAATGCCTCTCCAATTTCATTGACCCGATTTTCATCGAGGTTATACTTCCACATTACAACAAAAGCTAAAGCTGCCGTAGAAGCAGGAACTATTATGTCTGCAATTCTTAAGCTTGTCATAGTTTCTACAGTTTGAATTGTCACGTTTTGATCAAAACCAACTAATTTTAAAATTACCCCACTTAAAATAATAGCTAAAGCTTGACCAACTTTGACCATCCACCAGTAAATGGCGCCAAATGTTCCTTCTTTTCTTGGCATTCCATTTTCGAGTTCATCTAAATCGCAGACGTCTGCCGTCATACTCATCATAAGGGTAAATAAACCGCCCATACCAAATGCAAAAAAAGGAATAGGGATAAACATCAGCCAAGGCACGCCATTTTCAACTTCAATACTGAACCAGGTCATTCCTACACTATCTAAAAATGGGTTGATGGCATCAAAAACACTTGCGAGACCTTGAGTTAAACTCATCCCCAATTCAGTTTGATTAAATTGTTCGTTGAGTTCTACATCAAAACCCCACCATTTTAATATATAGCCAACAATAGATATAAAAGTAGAGACTAAAAAAGCATTACGTTTACCGATTTTAGTAGCCATTTTTGAAATGATAGGAATCACGATAAAAGCTGTTATAACCGCATTTATAGTATTAAACCAAGCTGGCCAAACTCCAGCCAATCCCCAACTCCCTTCGTATATATAAAAGACTATAATAAAAACAGAAAAGGCAGCTACTAATTGGAAACCGTTAAAAACCAAAAAAGTTGCGCCACAAAGTTTCATAAAAGGCTTGTTTTTTGATACCTGAACGATTCCTTTAAAAAGAGATTTGAGATTAGAAGCTAAAGTTTTAAAATTGATTTCTTCTCTATTTTCCATATGAGAAGAGTCAATGCCTTTACAGAAAAGGGATGGAAGTATTCCAAATCCAATACAAACTCCACCAACAATTATGGCCATAGTCCTCACACCTTGAGCGGGGTTATCAAAAGTGTAGGGATCTGGAATAATGACGTATAACCAAGGTACAATCATCCAAGCAATTTGTCCCATAGAATTGGCTAAACTCATTAGTCGCGTTCTCTCGTTGTAATCAGGTGTCATTTCATAACCTAATCCAACTAAAGGTGTCGCAAACATGGTATTTCCAACGAGAAACAAAATTTGCAAAATCATAACATACCAAAAATTGAATGTCATTGATGCATTCTCATCTAACTGCCACATGAGTATAAATAAAATACCACTAATGATAGCACCACTAAAAATATATGGTCGTCGTCTACCCCATCTTGACTTAGTATTGTCTGAAATAAAACCCATTACAGGGTCTGTAAGTGCGTCAAAGATTCTTGGCAACCCACCTAATAGTCCTGCCCAAACAGGATCCATTCCAAATGCAGTTAAAATAAAAACTTGCAAGTAAACCCCAAGAACACCTGGTAATAGATTTAAAACAAAATGTCCAGCGCCAAATGCAGCCTTTTGACCTACGGGGACTTTGTGTGTAGATGGTGTTTTCGACATAGTTTTAGAGTATTAAGGTTTGTAAAGCTTGCGGACGAATTGAAATTGTTTTTTTAATTTTATTATTTTCAAGTTGAAAAACTTTTTCTTCTTCTGTTGGATTAAAGACAATTACAGCAATAGAACCATCTGGATTTTGAGCTGCTGTAACTTGAAGCTTTTCATCTGTAGAATCAAATGCTATACGTTTTGCACCTGGTCTTACATATTTACTAAAATGTGCCATAGTGTAATAAAGCGGTGTAAAGTAAACTTCGTCATTATTTTCATCGACAATTACTGGAGCTACGCACCAATTTTTAAACCAATTGGGACCGCCTTGCCGGTTTAGAACCATATTCCAGTCTATCCAACCATCAACACCGTTATTCAAACAACCAATGATATCACGGGCGTATCTGTACACGGGTCTGTATTTTGGATGTAAATATTTATTTTCTTCAGATGCCCATTCCCAACCCCAATCGGTGGCTTCTTTTTGCCAATACCAATCATCGTCTTTCCAAACAGGAACTTGAGCATCAATACAACCTTCTGTTTCTATTAAATATTTATCAGGTGCTTTTTGTTTGGCATATTGTAACTCTTCTTCAAATATTTTATAAGTACTTTCATACCAGTGTATTGCGGTTCCATCAAAATATTTTCTTGAAGTTTCGCTTCTATACATTTCATCAACCCATTCTCCAAGATGAGCTCTGTTTTGGTCATATCCTAATATGACTAAATCACTTTTGCCATCCTTTTCTAATTGTGGTCCGAGGTGGCTGACTACAAAATCTGTCATTTCCTTAGGAGTGTAGTGCATACTTTCCCAATTACTGTCGTTTCCTAAGGGTTCATTTTCTACTGTAAATCCCCAAATATCAACACCTTCAGCTTTATAAGCATCAGCATATTTTGAAAAGAATAATGCCCAAGTGTCATAGTACTCTGGCAAAAGTTTGCCGCCAACCCAATCTTTATTATCTTTCATCCAAGGTGGAGCTGTCCAAGGTGAAGAAATGATTTTAAAACCATCTGTTGAGGCTTTCATAGCGTCTTTTATCATTGGAATTAGATCTTCTTTATCTTCTTCAATGCTAAAATTTTCAAGAGTTTTATCGTCTTCAACAGGAGCATAAGAATATTGACCCAATGAAAAATCACAAGAATTCATATGTGTTCTTGTTAAGGAATAGTGAGCACCACTTTTTGCAAAATAGGCATCGATAATTTTTTGACGATTTTCAGGACTCAATTGGTTTAAAAGATAAGCTGATGCTTCAGTAAACGAACCTCCAAATCCTGAAATGGTTTGAAAGGTTTTACTTGTATCAATAACTATTTTTGAAGTTGGTATGCTGTCTTTAAATTGGGTTATTTCAGTTAATTGATTTCCACTTCTTGAGGTTTCAAAAACTTGAACAGAAAGTTGTTTTTCTTCTTTAGGTTTAGAACAGGAGCTCATTACAATTGCAATAATTAATAGTTTTAAAAGAATAAAATTTTTCATACCTCAATGTTTTAAGTCATTATTTCAATGATTTGGTGTAATTTCTTTTTTGACATCGGGCATACTCACATCGAGTAATAAATCTTCTCGATTACCTTCATAAGTTTTCTTAATAGAGTTTTTGCCGCGTTTTAAATCTTTAAATAAACCTTGATCTACTTCATCCCACAACACAAATTTAGCTTGACCATCTACAGTAAATAATCCAAAATGATTTTCAGAGTCTAAAGGATTATGTGCGGCTTTCCAAGGTTCGTCAAAAGCTTCAAAATAGAAACAAGCGACTTTATTTTTCTTTGACCAAGCTCTTATTTTATCGTAATACAAAGCCTGTTTATACTCGTCAGTTGCTTTAGAACCTTTTTGACCATATAGATGATTAGACAGACTTGCCCAACCTGTTTCACCAATATGGACTGGTTTGTTTACGCCATTGCTTTTCATATAATTTACTACACTATCATACTGAGAAACCGCATAACTCAAAGCTCTATTCATTACTTTATCAAGTATTTGAGAGTTGTTAAGTGGCTTTTCTTTAGGCAAAACACCCCAAAACGTGGGGTTGTAATGCGTATCGTGCATTGGATAGGTATGAATAGATAAATAGTCTACACTTTTTAAAAGTTCTTTAAGTTCTGGTGTATGGTATTCAGGGCTTCCACCGCCCCAAGAAGCAAAATTATCTGAACTTGTGATCCATAAATTTTTATCGAGTTGTCCTTCGTTTTTAAGATTTTGTAAATGCTTGACCCATTTTAAAATAATATGTGGCTCTACATAATATGCTGCAGCCCATTTGACCATAGCTTCGTTGCCAACAGCAATCACCTTTACGATATCAGGATAAGCATTAGCCAATTCAACAGCGCGTTCAATTTCTTCTTTATTTTTCGGGCTTCCTACGTTGTGATTTAAAGGTAAATCTGTCCAAGCATTTTTACAATCTATCCACGCGCCGAGCATCACATACATTTCAAAATCTGGATTTTCAGATTTAAGCTCTTTGATGGCTTTTAATATATTAGCGGCGTGTGGTAATCGTACATTGTAAGTTCTTAAAATTTTTACTCCTAAAGCATCTAAAATTTTAAGGTCTTGCTTAAGTTGGGGAATTGTAGGTTGTTTATCTCGGGTATCTTGACGATAACCGCCATAAGAAATAGCGAGATAATCTGGATTGCTTAAAATTTCTTTTGCGGTTAGATTCGTATTTTTTTGCTTTTGCATAGGCGTTTTGTCTTCACTTTTATTTTTGCAGGATACGATAAGCATCAGGCAAATTAATAATGATATGTGAAGTTGAGTTTTCATATTATTTTAAAATAGATTCTTTGATTTCAACTTGTAAAAGCTTGACTTGATTTGTTCTTTTAAAAATAGCTTTACTGATATCTTTAGGTAATTCAAGGCTGTCAATTGATGTATCTGAATCGTTATTAAATTCAACTTTTATATTGTTTTTATTAGACTTTGTATAAACCACAGGGATTTGACAAATGGTAAAGAAAAGCTGATTAGGTTTTAAATCAAGGTGTTGGACATCCTTGTTAACATTGATATATTTTACTGCTTTATTTTCAGTTAAAAATTCATTTTTTCGTAATAAATGTGGTTTAAACTTGAGTACACCATATTCAAAATCAACACCCAATTCACCAAATCGGCTGATAATATCTTCTTTGACTTGTCCTGTCATTCCTGGCTGCTGTGCGCCTTTGCCATAGGGTGTGTGAGAATATGGATCGGTTGAGAAAGCTCCGTAAAGTTTTGGTGATTTGTGCACGCCAATACCTTCATTGATTTCGTAATAGTGCTCAAGTAAACGACCCAGAACTTCAGGAGATTCGTTATCCGTAATGGCTTTGTTGCAGCATTCTAAAACAGCCAACTGTAATTTAGATACCATATGCCAATATATAGAACCCAAACCTTCATAGCCGTAGAATGTACCTGAACGACCTGTAAAGGCTTTATGGTTAAAGACTTCTTCGAATATTTCACAAATACGATTAAAATCTTTTGAAACTAAATCTCCATATTTAGTCTCTGCTAAATCATTTAAGGCCTTTTTTAGGAATTTGACATTGTTGAAATTTCCATTAAAATGATAGTTACCTAAAACATCTTTTTGAATAATACCGACGTGTTTATCTTCGACCAATTTTTGCAATAAGTCTGAAGATTTTACAGAGGCTTCTGGAATATGGTTGCGCTCTAAAAACCCTTTAAGATCTTTATTTGGATACAACAAGTAACTGTATTGATCGTCTCTAAAAAGAGCACTTTGTTTTAAAGCGTCTAAAACTTCAACAGCTTCTTTAGATTTAAGGAATTTAGAGCTCAACACAGCCACTTGACCTTCTAACATTTCTTCTAAATAAGAAACCACTATTTTATCATCATCAAAAGTTGCAAGATTGTAGGCGTGATAAAGATTGTCAGACCTTTTATTGGCTTTAATAGATTGTTCTAAATATTGAAGTGATAGGTTAATAAAAGATTTAATTTCACTGGAATTCAACTCTTGCTTTTGACCTGAAAATTGCTGTTCGTAGATTTGAGATCTAAATTTGCTGGCGGCTTGTCCTAATTGTTCAGTGATTACTTTTCGGTCTTTATTAGAAAAAGATTGGTTAGTTAATGCTTGATGGTTTTTAAAACTATTCTGAATTTGGTTAAATAAACTATGGAGTTCTTCTGAAATTTGAAAGCTTTGATTGGCATCTACATTTTCAAATACATTTTCAAAAAATGCCATAAATCGTCTGAGATAATATAAAGTTACCATAGACACACCATTACCAACTAAAGCATTGTTAGCGTCATTCCATTCAGGTCTTTGGGTGTTCATCCAAATCCCAGCTTCAGGAATTAAATTTGAAAGTTTAGCCAAGGAAGTTGCCAGTATTTTTTCTATAAAATTAACGTGAACAATTTCTTGGTTCTGGTTTTGAAGTAAAGCACCGTCAGCTCCTATTTTAGCCCTATACTGTCTTACAAACTTATCTGCATCGTGATCAAAATCTATGGTGTCTTTTGGGTCGCTAACAATATCCTTATAAGGTTTAATTTTGTAGGGCACATTTGCGTAAACAAAAACATTTTCTGCAAGAAGAGATTGAAGCCTTTCAGGGTTGTAATCGTTAAAAAACTCTAAGAATTTTTGCAAATAAATAATTTGGTGGTCGCCCCAATATCCAATGTAAGACCAAGGATCGTCTGGTTCTATAACTTCCCAATCAAAACCATCTTTGGTCAAACGGTATGGATTGTAACCATCAAAAGTTGAGGCATTTAAAAATTTAAAAATCATTCCTTCAATGAAAGCTGGATAAGAATAGGCTAAACTTTCCCAGTTTTGGAAAATGTCACGCCAATTGCCTTCATAATCTAAGACTTTATTACCGTCTTCATCTTTTAGGTTAATTGAAAATTGGTTCCAAGGTCGACTTGGGTCACCGTGTCTTCGACTAAATTTTAAGGGTAAATATTCTGTACAAAGCCTTGTTAAGTCTGAATTGTTTTCTTTTTTAACTATCGCTTTAAGGTCTTCAAGACTAAATTCATTACCTAAGCCATCAATTTTAGGTAAGTAAGTTTTAGCAATATGTACATTAGCGGTTTTGATATATTTTTTAAAATCTTGAGCATCAATGGTATAATTGTTATCAAAAATACCGCCACGCATAATATTAAACATCGTGTTGGAATAATGTCTAATATCTCTCAATTCATCGCTTGAATACTGAAGTCCGTCTGCGGCTGCACTAAGTTTAATTAAGTTTTGTGTGCCGGTATCTATGTCTTCTTGAAGTTTTGTATCTAAGTTTTTATCATTTTTAATTTTGTGAATAAGTTCAACCACCGCAGATTGGTTATAATTGACATCTGCAATAATTGACCATTTTAGTTTAGATTGAGGTTTAGAAACTAAATTTTGATGAACAAAATAAGCGCCTTTCTCCGCTTTAATATCATTTTCCTGTTCAATTGATTTGTTGTTTCTAAATTTTTCTAATTGTAAAGAAGATAGAAGATATTTAGAGTCTTGAGTATTCAAACTCCAAACGACGTTAGCTTTTAAAGCTTCGCTGGGCTCGGCTTTATCAACAGGCACAGCACTTAAAGCAAAAACACCAACACCTGAGGTTTCTTCAAGTTCGCTTCGCTTATAGGCATCAACGAGATTACTACTTTGAGTTTGTAAAGCTGTTTCTACTTTTGCGGGCAAAATATTTTGTATCCCGTCGATACATTCAATTTCATATTGAGTTGTACCAATATTCTTCAATTGAGAATTTTTGATAAAACCAAAGTTATCTGATGTACTCCATTGATAAGAGAAGCTAAGGCCTAAAGTTAAATTGACTTCTTCAAAAACGACTTTATGCCCATAAATACTTTTATATATATTCCTGGAAGTATCATACAAATCATTGAAGCGTTTTGAAAAAGGTTCCCAAAAGTGAACTTTACCTTTATGGTTAATTTTCAAAACGGTTTTACTCCCTGTAATATCAGCAAATTCTGTGATTTTATCATCAGTGTAATAGGGAAACAGAGAATACTCAGAATTTTTTCTACCTGCTGTGAGTCCGCCATTACTTGAAATAAACATCCAGTGGTTGGATGGACTTATAATGCTCATAAAGAACGGACGCAATTCACTGCTGTTTGAGATTTTCAAAAATTTCTCATCGTTAATATTTACAATATCAAGTTGTGTTTGGGTATTATCAACTGAGTTTGTAGGCATATATATCTTATTTTAATTTATTTTCTTTTAATAAAAAAAATGATGATTTACTGTATGTTTAAAGACACATTGTCAATTCTAACCAAGCCAGCATCACCGTTAGAATCAAAGAGGACTCTTGCATCTGGTGCTCCAAAACCCTGTGAACTTAAAGTCAATTCAAATTGCTGTTGTGTGTCTGTAAGGTTAACCGTTTGTGAATCGTTAGAGAAGTCTCCACCGCTTAAGCCAATTCCTGCAATTAAAGTTCTGTTGGTGTCAGACCAAGCATCAAATGTCAAAGTGTAAGTTTCGCCTTGAATTATTTCAACTTTTTGGCTTAGGTTGACCAAGAACGGTTGATTGGGGTCAGGATTTGTAATGTTGACTTCATAAAAAGAATTACCTTCTTCAGTGACTACAGGAGCTGCAGCATTATCATCAACACCAACAATCCAAGCTTGAGATCCGTTTTCGAAATCACCATTGACTAACAAGCCACCATCAAATAAGTCTTCAATTATAAACGTATCTTGAAACGTATCTGTTTGATTATTTTGATTAGTTGCTGTAAGTGTAACCGTGTAAGTTCCACCTTCGGAATAGACTTTTACAGGATTTATAACAGTAGAAGAAGTGCCGTCTCCAAAATCCCATTCAAAACTTGTAGCATTGTTAGATAGATTTGTAAAAGTAATCACGTTATTATTAACATCACTTATAAATCTAGCTTCAAAACCGACAAATTCAACACCGCTTTCATTATCATCACAAGATAATTGAATTAAAGAAAAAACAATAAATGTGGTTAATACTAAACTTCTTTTTAATATTTTCATTTTAAAAAATTTTATTATTCATAAACTCTAACGTAATCAACTATCATACTTTGTGGAAATACCGTTTCTGCATTGGGATTGCCTGGTAAGTTACCACCTACAGCTACATTAAGTATAATGTAAAATGCTCTGTCATTAAATACCCAAACGCCTTCGCCATTAGTTTCTTCTTCAATATCTACTGGAGTTAAAGACTGGTACAATTTATCATCTATATAATAATTGATTCGATTTGGAGACCATTCAATTCCGAAAATATGGAACTCACTATCAACTCTACTATTTTGAAGAGTAAACTCTTTGGAAACAGATGCAGCTCCAGAAAAACCTGGACCGTGAGCAGTACCGAAAATAGTAGTAGGTTCGTCACCAACATTTTCCATAATATCAATTTCTCCTACTTGTGGCCAAATAGCTCCATCACTATTCTCGCCTAACAACCAAAACGCAGGCCAGTAGCCCTTACCAGAAGGTAATTTTATACGGGCTTCAAAACGACCAAATTGTTTTTCAAACAGACCTTTTGTTTTTATTCTAGCTGAAGTAAAGTTGCTACCTTGAATAGACTCTTGTCTAGCTGTAATGACTAAAACACCATTTTCAACTTTTACGTTTTCTGGTCTATCAGTATAATACTGAAGTTCATTGTTACCCCATCCTGGAAGTCCTTCAGCTGATCCATCGCCAATGTCAAAATTC
Source organism: Bacteroidales bacterium (assembly GCA_041694175.1). GTDB lineage: Bacteria > Bacteroidota > Bacteroidia > Flavobacteriales > Flavobacteriaceae > Psychroflexus. The sequence goes on along the minus strand of JASMTR010000072.1, from coordinate 18,086 downwards.
CAGTTTTGGGGATTTGGTGCTCCATTTTGGTCAAATTCATCAGACCAAACGAGATTCTTTTTTGTCACAACTTCTTGAGTTTCATCTTCACTACAACCCAACAAACATATCGAGAGTATGAGAAAAATTGGTATATATTTCATATTAAAAGTTTTTTATAATTAATATTTTAAAGACTTACTCTGTGTAGAAGTAAATGTTATCTAAAAATACATTAGAAATGGTTGGAACATTTTGAGGATTTGATGAATTAAAAAGTAACAATCCAATTCTGTTTCTATCAGTTAATCCAGAAAAATCTGAAAGTGGAATATCAAAACTCACCCAATCATCTTCCAAAAGTTGATCTCCTGTTATTAGGAAAGATCCTACAGTTTCGGTTGCTCCAAAATTTGTCAACTCCATCAAGAATCTATCGTTATCTTGAACGGGTTCTTGAATATTAATATCAATATGCAAGTGTGTTAAATTGGTAGCATCAACAGGTTGAACTGCTTCAGCTGGAAATATGACATCATTAAACACAATACCGACAAAGTTTAATTGCGTATAACTGATTATAGATTCTGGACCAACAGGTACAATACCACCAAGTGTGGTTTGAAAGGGTTCAAAGAACGAGTTATATCTTGATACAGGTATGTCTTGATAGGCATCACTAAAAATAGAAACCACGGTATTAGGGTCTCTTGTAGGAGTCGGCGCAAAATTAAAGCCACCTTCTACATTTAATTTTAAGGAGCCTTCAGCACCAATATTTCCTAAGCTAGCAGTTATAGTAGATTCTCCAGTATTAATCACTGATACTAAACCAGTTTCATCTACTGAAGCGACTTGTGGATTTGTTGATTCAAATTCAAAATATGCAGGAGCAGCTTGAACAGTTACATTTTCGCCTGATGCCAAATTTGCTTTTAAGCTTAAGCCATTGATTTGAACAGGAACGCTTATAAAGCCTTGTTGTTCAACATCTTCTCCATTTAACATAGCAGGTGTCAATTGACCTAATGTACCTAGTTTTTCATATTTAATTTCGTCTATCCAAACTGTAAAACCAACACCATCAGTACTCTGTGTTCCAGTTGAAAAGGAAAATAAACCTTTTTCTTGAGTAAGTTTAGATGGGTCTGGAATAGGTATAACAACTTTTTTCCAATCGGTAGATAACGGAATATCAGTTCTAGTGGCAGTAAATAAATCTTGTTCAAAATCTGCACCGAAACCGACTTGGTCAAATGTTGCTGTTCTGGAAGCTTTAATCCAAAAAGTAAGGGCATCAAAACCACTCAAGTCTCGTCCCTCGCCTCTGTCTTTAAAAATACCACCTATAAAACCTCCGTTAGGATCATTTGGAGCAGGTATATCTAATCTAATTGAAGAAGAACCTAAAAAGGCTTCGCTATCATCTGTTCCAAACGCTTCGGGATTTGCTCCTCCAACTGGATCAAATGACAAGAAAAACTCATCTGTTAGTCCTACAGGATTGTCTGTAAAAACTTCTGCAGTGTTAGGGAAAGAGGCTAAAACTGCATCATCTGAAATATCACGCTCACATCCTGATAAAATTACCAAGCATAAAAGTAAAAGCGTATAGGGTTTAAATTTTAATTTGATCATTATCTTTTATTTTCCGATATTAATATGAATGTATGTTCTGATTTCCCATTCTGTGCCGTCTGGAAAACCAGCTGCACTTAAAATTGGGTCGCCGTTGAATGTTCCTACAGGAGTTTGATTGGGTAAATATCTTGGTGAATTTTCATCAAGCGATCTCCAAGTTCCTCTAATACCAATACGTGTGTTTGGCAAAACAAACCAATCTGGTTTACTCAATGAATATGATACGTCTAGCATTAATTGAACAGGATAAGTTAAGTTAAAATCTCTGTGGTAGTCAAATGGCCCCCAATCATCAATTTTTACGTGACCTTGTACTTTCCAATTTTTGTATAAAGCTCTTAAATCTCCCCCAAAACGATAAATACTTCTATCATCATCTCCATTGGCTTGACCTTTACCATAGTAAAAGTTTCCTATTAAGCCAAGCTCAGGGCTAACTTTAGATACCATTCTGGTATGGGCTTCCCATAAATCTTCCTCGGGAACTGTATTTCCAAAAGCGAAAAATGTACGATCTGCCAAGAAACCTACGTGGCCATCAGTTGTTGATTTATTGTCATGATATACAAAACCAGCGCTCATAGCAAAGCTGGCATCTTCTGCTCTGTCATTATTCCACTCATACATATAAGTACCTGGTGTTGGGTCGAAAGTAATCAAAATTTCACCAGCTGTTTTTTCTCTATTGCTTCGAACAGCAAACGGATCGTCTATAATGTTACGAATTCGTCCAGGTGCATTCACATCAGTTGGCATTGGGTCAACTAAAGGTTCTTGCCACATAAAGTTTGGTGCAATTTGCCATTTTCCAATATTATAAGTAAAACCCGTTAAGACGTTTGATAAATTACCAGTTCCTACATCTTTAAGTTTCCAGCCTGTTAGTGTCATCGTTTGGTCGTAACCACCATTCGCAACAATTCCACTTACACCACCTTGAGCATACCATTGAAACTTTCCACCTTGGTAAGTCAGTTTACCTTTCCAGCCCCAGTTGTCATCTGAATCTATTTTATCGATAACGACTTGACCGTCGTCTGTTATATCTTGGTAAGAACTATCATTAAGTGGGCTTCCACCCCAAATGCCGCCTAAGGTTAAACCAAATCTCCCAAAGTCTCTTTCAAAAACTAATGTTGCACGCTCTGTTGGCCATGGTGGAATCACACCACTACGCACTTGGTTTTGGTCTAAAACACGGCGACCATTTTCGTCAAATTCTAAATCAGTTTCAACATCTCTGTGGTAAATACCCGTGATTGTCCAGTGTTTAACCTCTGTTCTATACTTAAAAAGCATCGTTGGGTTTGCGCCCCACCAAAGTTGAGGGCCGAAAGCAGCTTTGAACCCATCAGCAACCCCTTTACCATCTAATTCAAAACCGAGAATTTCACCATTGTAAATATCTAAATTTGGTCCGTAGTTAGCTTCAGGATATAAACCGAAAAAATCGCCTTCGTAACCCCAATGGTAATGGCCTGTTCTATAAAATCCTCTTAAATCAAAATGCTCCGCATTCCACTCATATTCAGCTTGATAAACTTTAACTCTTTCATTATCATCAAGAACAATTTCGCCTTCAGGTGAATTTACCGTTATAGGTCTTGCTCTGTTTTCATAAAATATTTCGTCTATAGGATTTGTAGCTACATTTCCAACAATGTTAAAATCAACTTTTGCACGCATATTTGGCGAAGGCCTTCCTTCAACACCAATATAATAAGACTGCATATGATCAAAACCTTGCTGATCGGGAAATGTGTTAGCATCTGGGTCTGCATTTTCTGGTGTAGTAAGAAGGCTACCACCTGTATTGAATGTTGTAAATTCAGCTCTTAAAGTGCTTATGCTTATTTTATTGGAGCCTCCACCACCTAAGGCAGCTTTATCTCCTCTGGCACGCAAGACAGCATCCATTATAGAAATGTTCTTAAAATAATTATTAACAAAATCTAAACTAGTGCCTTCAGCAAATGGGTCGAGTTTATGAGCCTCCTTTAAAGCATAATAAGCTGCTCTGGGGTATAATTCGTATAAGCCTCTCGAGTTTGAAAAGCCTTTAGCACAAATCCCGAACCATTCTTCATTCATATTGTTTTTGCCCTCAACGTGGTCAATCTCGTAACCTCCATTAGACCAAGAAGCATTATTGTCGTGAACATCTAAATTTGTGGTTTGTCCAAATTTCCACCAACCATCACTAAACTGGAATGTATAACCACCTAAAGAGTTTTCAGCTTTACCAAGGCCAGCTGCATTTTGATAAATTTCTTTCCAGTTTTCAACCATATAATGTGCTTGCATTTTTTGATCTTCTTGATTGTCTTTTGCATTAAAAGCATCTGATCCAAATTCTGTAAATAAAATAGGTTTTCCATATTCATTTTTAACGCGTTCAAAAGCATCACCAAAAGATGCACCTCTATACATATTAGTTCCATAAATATCTACATCAGGACATTCTTCTGCTATGATATCTAAAAACAGTAAATCTCCATTACATATGGCAACTGGCACATCGTTGTTTATAGATTTTATTTTAAGAGCTGCATCATTCATTAACTTATACATTGGTCGGCCACGACTTTCCCCAACTGCTCTTCGCTGGTCTTCTTCGTCTGGAAAATCTTCTGTTTCTGCTCCAGCCCAAAATAATCCATAGTTATTTTCATTACCTAATAAATAAAGTAATAGACCTGGCGTGTTTTTATATGTCTGAGCCAAATCAGTTACTTCAGACATTAATAATTCTTTAGTTGCAGGATCGTCGTATTTTGTTACTGGAGTCCAAACGCCGTCAATGGTTAATCCATATCGACCAAAGGAATGATTTAACATGGTGTAAATACCGTAATTCTCATAAATATATGTAATCCACTTAGGTTGAATACCCGTGTAAATTCTGACAGTATTTACTCCCATATTTTTAAGCAAGCTCATCTCGTTGTCAAGTGCTGCTTTTATGATGTCATCAGGTTGCTCCCAAAGGCTGTAATTAAAATTTTTACCAATCGGCATGTGAGCCCAATTCATACCGTTAGCGATAAACTTTTCGCCGTTAACAAGTAAATACTGTCCACTGGCGTCGTCAACAACTTTAACTTGATTTGTTTGAGCAAAAGTTGCAGAGCAACATAAAATGTAAACTAAAACTAAATATATGCTTTTCATAAGGATGAAATTAATATGTTGTTAACAAACTTAAACGTTTTCGTAAATTAAATGATAGAAACAACCTTTACAAAAAACATACATCTTAAAATTTTAACATTTAAGACTACTGTATGGTAAATAATAACACTAAATGCTATCTAAGTACTTACTGTTCAGTAAAAAATAATATTTATCTTCACTCAATGTAAAGTTGATGTAAAGTTATTTAAGGATGATGTAAAGGAGTTATAATCCCAAAATATAGTTCGTTAAACTATCGTCACGATTTAAATCCATTTTCTTACGCAATCGATAGCGTTTAATTTCCACGCTTTTAGTTGAAATATTAAACAAAGGTGCTATTTCTTTTGAAGTTAGATTTAATCTTAGATAAGCACATAGTTTTAAATCGTTAGGAGTCAGTGAAGAATGCTTGTCTTTTAGTTTTTTAAAGAAATCTTTATCAGCATTATTAAAAGCTTCTTCAAAGAATTTCCAGTCATCTGTATCGTTTAGGTTATTGTCAATGGTTTTTATCACCTTTTTAATTTTTGCGTGAAATGAACTGACTGGGTTCAAGTCCGATTTGATTTTAGATAAAAATTCATTTTTCTTTATGAGTCCCATTGTAGAAATGGCCAGCTCTCTATTTTTGCTCTCAACATCATGCTTAAGTTTTTCATTATTGAGTTTCATAATTTTTTTCTGTGACTCAAGCTCTTTTAATTCTAGTTTTCTTTCAGCTTCTTTTTCTAATTGCTTTTTCTGTTTTTTATAATATTGTTTATACATACTATGAATTGAGAGTGCTAATAAGATAAAAAGTATAATATATATTATGATCATCAAGTTAGATAGTATAAATGGTCGTTTAATTTTAAATTCAAATGATTTAATTTCACTTAAATTGTCTTTACCTATTCTACTTCTTACTTTAAGTGTGTAATCTCCAAAAGATAAGTTTTTATAAACTATATTTCCGCTGTCTTGCCACTCACTCCAATTATTATTATAACCCTCAAGCTTATATTGATACTCGCTTTTTAAAAGTAAGTTATAATTATTTGAACTGACATAAAATGAAATATTATTAAATTTATTCTTTAAAACTGGTGTTTGTTCACTCTCACTAACAATAATAGTTTGGTTTGCTTTATTTGTGACATTAATTTTTTTAATTGATACCTTAGGCTTTAAATCAATAAATTGTTTTGGGTTCACTTTTAGGTATCCATCACTTTTGCCTATCAAGTAGTTTCCAGAATTGAGTAAATTTACATTTTCATAGCCAGAGATTTGATGTCGGGCTTCTACATTTATAGGTATTCTACCGATAACGTATTCGTTTTTAACTGAGCTAGGTGTAATATTTACGATGTCTGTTTTTGTAAAAACCCAGAGCTTATTGTCTTTTGTTTTTACTAAACGTCCTGATGAATAGTTTTCTGGTGTGTATATTTTAGATAAAACAGTATCTTTTTTAAATTCTGACAGGTTTTTATCATAAATATAGATGCCTTTTTTATAAGCATATAGTATTCTATCTTGAAATTTAATAAGAGAAGAAAATAAGCCTTTTTCTATAGATTTATCTTTTTCAAAATTGACAACCTGAGTTAAATCTTCATCTAAAGTCAATTTAAATATGCCTTTGTATTCGTGATTAACAAGTATATTTTTTGAATCTATGAATTCAAAATACTTAGTAGAGATTTCGAATCCTTTTATTTTTTTATCGTGTAACCATATATCGTTATCTTTCTTATAAATATTTAAACCTTCGTAGTTTCCTGAAATGATTGTATTCTCGTCAATAGCTTTGAACATCCAAGTGCCTTGCACGCCATTTAAAAGTTTTGCTTCATCATCATTAATTATGTAAGTGCCGTTATGATGTCCGCAAAAAAGGGTGTTTTCGTGCTCAAACAAAGACCACACTTGACCTTTAGTATTGTTAATCAGTTTAAATTCTTCAGATTCTTGATTGAGTTTAAACAAGCCTTGATTAGTCCCTAAATATATGTCCTCATTGAATATAATAGAGGTGTAAATGGTACCTAATTTACCATTATCATCATTAAATATTGACAATTCTGAATTAACATTTACCGTATTAATTCCATTATCTAAACCCAACCAAATATTTTTATCATTATCCTGAAATAAACTTAAGACCGTATTATTAAGTAAAGCATTGTCTTGATTAAGTTGAAAGCTAACTTTGTCTTGAGATAATTTGATTAATCCGTGAGAAATTGTCCCCAAGTAAATATCGCCATTATCAACTTGAAGGCTATTATAGACTGAAATATTTGACAAGAGTCCATTATCATTTGATGTTGTATAATTAGTGTTATCACTTATGCTTATAATACCATTATACTGAGTTTGAGCATAAATCTGATTGTTTATTTTATAAAGATTAATTAATATGTTGTTTTTTATAACATTTGATGTATTTACTTGAATTTCTTTACCGTTAATTTGTTTAAAAATTCCTTCATTTTTTTTGTGGTAATACATTATATTATCAAGTACCACAAGCTTTGTGATACCGTTATCAGCACTTATAATTTCAAAATCTTTATTTATAGTATCATACAAATAAATAGAGTTTAAGGACTGAAAAAGCACGTAATCATTTAATGCGGTTATTTTCCAAAATTGTTCGTCTTCTGCAAGGCTTAATTCTTCAGAAAGTGATTTGTATTGATATATACCATTATCCTTTTTTTGCCAAACCCCGAAATCCATATAAGCACCGGTGTAAATCTTATTATCAATCGCAAAAACAGATCTAAGAATGGTGTTATTTGGAGAACCAAGGAGCTGCCATCTTTCACCGTCATACATCAAAAGACCTTTGCCATTGGCAAAAAACATATTGTTATCATCTGTTTGTGTAATAGACCAGTTTTGATTATCAGCTCCGTATATTTCTGGAGAAAAACTCAATATAGGTGGAATTTCTTGCGCTGAAAGTTGATCTACATTCAAAAAAAATAGAATCGAAATAAAAAGATATGACCAAGTAGTTTTCAATAGTCTTATTGATTATGATGTTTTGGTTGTCAATTGGGCAATAGCAATAATAACCTCAGTTGCTTTTTGCATACTTTCTAACGGAACATATTCATAAGGACCGTGAAAATTATGTCCACCTGCAAAAATATTAGGACAAGGCAAGCCCATATAACTTAGTTGAGCGCCGTCTGTTCCGCCTCTTATAGGCTTTATTATAGGTTCAACACCACATTGTTCCATGGCTTTTTTTGCAATATCAATACTGTGCATCACTGGAACAATTTTTTCTTTCATATTAAAATATTGATCCTTTATTTCTATTTGAACGGTGTCACTACCGTATTGGTCATTTACTTCTGACACAATATCGTTTAAAAGTTGTTTACGATTTTCAAATAAATTTTTATCGTGATCTCTTATGATGAAATGAATTTCTGTTAAATTCACATTACCTTTGATGCTCGTCAAGTGAAAAAAGCCTTCTCGTCCTTCTGTCTTAGCAGGAATTTCAGAATCTGGTAGAACATTAATAATTTTAGCTGCTATCAAGCTACTATTAACCATCTTATCTTTAGCATAACCTGGATGAACGCTTTTTCCATTTATGATAATTTTTGCTTCAGCGGCATTAAAATTCTCGTATTCTAATTCGCCAATTTGACTACCATCTATCGTATAAGCCCATTCTGCTTCAAATTTTTCAACATCAAACTTGTGAGCGCCACGCCCAATTTCCTCGTCAGGTGTGAAACATACCTTTATTTTTCCATGCTTTATTTCAGGATGCTTTACAAGATATTCCATAGCACAAACAATTTCTGTGATTCCTGCCTTATCATCTGCTCCTAAAAGCGTTGTTCCATCTGTTGTAATTAGAGTTTGGCCTTCATATAGTTTAAGCTCTTCAAAATAATCCGGCGACAAAACTTTATCATCATTCAGCTTTATGGGTTTGCCATCATAGTTTTTATGTATTTGTGGATTAACATTTTTCCCAGAGTAGTCTGGCGTAGTATCAAAATGAGAAACAAATCCAATTGTAGGCACATTTTTATCTTCAACGTTTGAAGGTAAAGTTGCCATAACATAAGCGTTATTGTCTATACTGACTTCCTCTAAGCCAATTTGCTCAAGTTCATTTTTTAGAAAATTAGCAATTTCCCATTGTTTTTCTGTGCTTGGTGTGGTATTACTATTAGGGTCGCTTTGAGAATCAATTTTAACGTATTTAATGAATCGGTTTAGTAGAAATTCTTTGTTTATCATAGATTTAAAAATTGATTGATATCCAAATTTAAGATTTTTTAGGCATTAAAAATGTTTTAAACAAAAAAACTGCGTGAACAAAATATTCACGCAGTCTTGATTGATTATAAAATAAAATGGCTAAATCATTCTGTTAGATAATTTGCAAATTACTCTTTATCCGCCACTAACGGTACCGTCAGGATTTGTAGTGAATTTAAAATACCAAGCCAGCGGATTAGGTGAACCTGACAATGCTCTAACACTTAAAAAGTCATCGGTAATTTCAAGAACTTCGTAAGTGCTTGTGTTAATGAAATAACTCATAAAACCTCCGCCAGTAATATTAATATTTGTACCAACAGAAAGTTCTTCAGGAACAATTGAATTGGCAGCAGAAAGTTCAATAAATTTATTTCCAGAAGTATCAAAAGGTAAACATTGGTCGCTACCATTTGGAGCACCTCCTGCAACACCGACAAATTCAGCATTAAAAAACGTTTCGCCTGCGTTATCATGAACAAATGTTATGTCTCCGCTATTAAGTCCAATTGTTATTTGATCATTATAGAAGCAATCTGCGAGTAAATTAGGAGTAGCAGCAAAAAAGTCAGGTGTTGAAGAGTCAACAGGACCAACGCCTAAATGTGCATCTTCTCCTCTTGCTACAAACCAAATTTTAGAATTACCTTCTCCACCTGTGAGTTTAAGTTCTGTTTCAGGATCTTCAAAATCGCTTCTTACATTAACATCAACCGTTGTAGAAGTTGATACACCACCTACTCCAGATGCAACAATAGTTGCAGTAAAAATACCAGTAGAGTTATAGGTTTTTAAAACCTCACCACTAGGCACCATTTCATCTGTATTATCTCCATAAAAAAACCTGTAGGTAATAGCGTTATCTGCTGTTGCTACGAAATTAACCTCACCACTACCATCTCCATCAGGGTTATCCGCATCTGCTCCAACAACTTCAACATTTACAGTTAAATTAGATGGTGCAACAATCTCACCAAATTGCTGGTCATCATCTTGACATCCAAGGAAAACACCTAAGGCTAAGACCAGAATTAAATATGTTTTAATTTTCATAATTATTAATTTAAAAGTTTTATTTCATCATAAAAGTACTCGCTACCGTCACCGGGATTTCCGAAGTCAAAGAATATAACTATTCTAACATAATCTGCAGGTGGTGCGGCGCTAAAATCATAAATCAGTTCTTCCCAATCGTTGGCAACTGTAGTATTCATATCTACTTCAAAGGTAGTTCCACCATTATCACCGAGTTGATCTTCAATTTTCAACTTAACCACAGCACCAGTGATTGGGGCGTGTGTTTTTACACTTATTTTAGAAAAGCTGTTCAAGTCTAATGGCTGAGAAAGTTCAAAGAAAGTTCCAGCCCAAACTTCAGAGCCAGCAGTTTTTGTAAGTTTTGCAGTTTGCGCCGTTGTGTTGACTCCAGTAGGGTTTGGGTTTGCAACCACTACAGTAGGGTCTATATTACCAAATACCGTAAAAGTTGGTTCAGCACCTTCAAAATCCTGAACACTTTGACTACCATAATTTACATCATCAAAGAAATATTGATTGCCAGCTCCATCTTGACCTAAGTTAAAAAATACAACCATTCTATTTAGAACTAATGAAGTGTCTGCACCAGAAAAATCAAAAGTTAGTGTTTCCCATTGATTGTCAGTTGTTGTGGCGTTAACTTCTGCAAAGTTACTAGAGTTATTTACGTCTTCAAACTTTAGAGTCACAGTTGTATTTGGAACAGGAGACCATACTTTCATTTGTATTGTATTGCTCAAAGTGAAATCTACAGGATTTTCTAAATCTATAAATGTTCCTGCAAAATTAGGCGCACCTTGAGGTCTAAGTGTGGACGCTACTTGACCACTCATATTTTCTCCAGATTGATCTGGATTTGCAATTACAGAAGTCTGTGCATCACCAAAGTCAAAAAATGGGTAAGCAATAGCATTACCTTCAAAGTCTAAAGGAAAATCTATTTCAAATGGTTGAGTAGTTTTTATGTTATCAAAGAAATAGGTTTCTCCAGTACCAGAAGTATTGAAATTAAAAAATATAGCAATGACATCATAATCTACGTTTTGGTCAATGTTAGGTAAGGTAAACTCTATCGTTTCCCATTGGTTAGCAAGGGTTGTGCTAACTTCTATTTCTGAAAATAAGGTATTGTCAGCAGAATTTTCCACTTTAAATAAAATTGGTGTTCCAGCGGCTGGAGACCATACGTCCATAGCGACTGTAGTTGTAGTAGAAAAATCTATAGGTTCATTAAGTGTGGTAGATGTTCCGGCCCAAACTTCAGATCCAGAAGGTTTGGTATAAGACGCCACTTTTGGGCTGTCATTTGGAGGAGTTGAATCTGGGTTATCTATAATAGGAACACCGTCTGCTTCTCCACCACCAAAATTAAAAAAAGTATAATCTACAGTAGGAGATTCAAAATCTATAGGAAAGACTAAGGGATCAAAAATTTCTACATCTTCAGATATGCTTGTTGTGGCAGCACCACCACTTAGAGCTGTTACAGTCACCGTAAAAGTGCCGACACTTTGGTAGGTGTGTTCTAAAGTTTCACCTATCATAAGCGGCGTTGGGTTTTCGCCGTCTGCTTCATCACCAAAAAGAACCTCAAAAGCAGCGGCATTATCTGCTTCTGCTTGAACTGAAATTTTAAGTGGATCAGAAGGATCTTTTGTAATGGTAACCTCAAGGTTTTCCGGAGGCAAGAATGAAACCACTAATTCTTGAGTGACTGATGAAGATTGCCCTTTAATATTAAAAGCGGTAACTTCAACTTGATAGTTACCTTCTTCGTAGATGTGATCTGCTTTCTCACCTTGTTTTAAATCAACAACAGGTTCTGAGCCATCACCAAAATCAATTGTGAAATCTGAAGCACCTTGAGCTGTTGGTGTTAATGTAACGAGACCTGAATTATCTTGAGTTATTTTAAAGTCAACTTCTATATTTTGTGGTAAACTCACTTGAGCGTTAGTTAAACCATCATCATCTTCGCAGCCCATAAAAGCTATGGCTACAAAACACAATATAAATTTATACAATTGTTTTTTCATCATAATTATTTTTTAGTATCCTGGATTTTGTTCCCAATTACCTTGAGAAAATTGTATTTCCTCTAAAGGAATAGGGAAAACGTTATTTTTTGGCGCTTGAAAACCGTCTATAAATTGTTCCGCTCTTCCTGTTCTTACAAGGTCAAAGAATCGATGTCCTTCACCCATCAATTCAAGTCTTCTATCATTATAAATGTTATTTAATAAATTAGCACCTGAAGAGTTTACAGGCTGTAAACCTGCACGTGCTCTAACTTGATTAAGATACTGTCGTGCTAAATCATCATTTGTACCAGTACCAGCACGATTGTAAGCTTCAGCTGCCATTAATAAAACGTCTGCATATCTAATGGCACGATAGTTATTAGGGTGTGTTATATTAGCATCTGGTAAATTATCATTTTGTCTTGGTATGTATTTTTTGTTATAAAAGCCTGTATGCCCGGTAATGGGGTCCTGATTGCCAATATTAAACGTTGCACCTGTATCATTAGCCCAAGCTTCTATATCTAAAATTGATAATTCTTTTCTAAGGTCGTTGTTAGTATAAGCATCTACAGTTTCTTGAGTTGGAAGGTTAAAACCAAACCCAGATTCGTAAACTGGACCTATATAACCTCTAACTCCGCTAAACCCAACAGCCACGTTACCTTCACTACACTGTAAACAATCAAATCCTGCACCTTGAGCTCCGGAATATTGAACTTCAAACACAGATTCAGGTCCATTTTCAGCAGAAAACTCAAAAAGATCTAAAAAATCTTCACCTTCTTGTGTTCCAAATAAATGAAACTGTCCTGAATCAATTACTGCTTGGAGTTGTTGAGCGCTTTCAGTAAATTTATCTTGATATAAAAAGACTTTACCGAGTAAAGCTTGTGCAGCGGCTTTTGAGGCTCGACCCACTTGTGGGGCTTGTGGTGCTAAATCAGCAATAGCCAATTGCAAGTCATCTTCAATAAAGGTATAGACGTCTTCTAAAGGTGATCTTGGAATACTAAGCTCTTCACCTAATTGAAATTGTCCTTCAGGTTTGATTGGAATAGCACCAAACCATTTGACTAATTCGAAATTGAAATAAGCTCTTAGAAATCTGGCTTCTGCTATAATTTGAGCTTTACCGTCAAAATCAATATTGTCTTGATTTTCTATAATAAATGCAGCACGTTGTACGCCAGCAAAATTAAAATCCCATACATCATCAAGGTCAGCATTTATTGGTGTCTGAGCCATTCGGTCAATTTGTTGCCAACCTACAACGTCAGTAGCACTTTCTCCTCCAGCATGAGTATTATCTGAAGCTATTTCGCCTAAAATTACATTAATATAGGTAGCTTGAGTTAAATCATAAGCACCAATTAAAGCATTGTTGAAATCAGATTCTGATTCAAAAAATGTTCCAGAAGTCACAGCGAATGGTGGATCTTCTTCAACAAAATCATCACTACATGATATAAAAAGGGTAAGTAAAATAAGTGATAAATAAAATTTATGTGTTTTCATTTTCATGAGATTTAATTAAAAGTTGACATTAAGTCCTAAAATATACGTTCTTGGAACTGGATAAAATCCAAAATCTATGCCTCCACCAATAGGTTCCCCAGTAGAAGCGGTAGGATCAAAACCTGAATAGTCTGTAAAAGTAAAAACATTATCGGCTTTAGCATAAAGTTTAATTGAACTTGCCCCTATCGTCTTTAAGATTTGTTCTGGGAAAAAGTAACCGATAGAAATTGTTTGAATTCTTAAAAAGTCTCCATCTTCTACAAAGTAGTCTGAGAATATTCTATTAGTATTTGGGCCAGCAGTTACTCTTGGCTCAGAGTTACTTGTACCTGGGCCAGTCCAGCGATCAAGACGTCTACTTAAAACATTGACATTAGGCTGATCTCTTTCAAAATTTCTAACAATTTCATTACCTATGTTAGCAAAAGAATATGCGCTAAAGTCAAAATTTTTGTATCTAAATGAAAGATTAAAACCCATAGTAACGTCGGGTATAGGATCACCAATATTAGTTCTATCAGCTTCATCAATGATTCCGTCTGCATTAACATCTACAAATCTAATGTCTCCAGGTTGAGCTTCAGGGCCACCAAGCGTGGACTGTGTAGGATGAGCATCAACTTCTGCTTGGGTTTGAAAAATACCATCGGTTTTGAGCCCATAAAAGAATCCTATAGGCTCTCCCTCTTGCATTCTTGAAGGCGGTAATTGTCCTACACTAAACTGACCTCCTTCTAAAAATTCGGTTCCGTTGACTTGGGTAACTTCGTTATCGATTGTACTGATATTATAACCCACACTAAATGAAAAATCTTTTGATATTTCTTTATTGTAATTTAAAGCAACTTCAATGCCTTTATTTTCAACAGTTCCTGCATTAATTGTTGGCGAAGAACTGCCTGGTGCAGCCGTTCCAAAAATTCCAGATACAGGAATATTGGGTATTAATAAATCTTCTCTTTCGTTTGAATAGTAATCTATAGTTACATCTAAATCTGAATTGAAAAAACTAAGGTCTAAACCAATGTCTAACTTTTTGGAAGTCTCCCATTTGATATTAGGGTTTGCTAAAGGCCCTAAAGCTTGGCCGTTAGTGAGTTCTTGATTCTCTCCTAAAATAGCTTCTGCCTCTCCGTTTAAAAGAGAAAGGAATAAAAAGTCGCCAATATTATCATTACCTAATTCTCCATAACTTGCTCTCAGTTTAGCGAAATTAAACCACTCACCTGTGTCAAAAAACTCTTCGTCTGAAATGATCCAACCCGTGGTTACTGATGGAAACCAAGCTGTTTGGTTATTTGGACCAAATCTAGAAGAAGTATCTCTTCTTAAAATACCACTTAACAAGTAGCGATCTTTAAAAGAATATTCTACCCGACCAAAATAAGATAAACGTCTAAATTCACTCACAAATGATCCATTAGTCTGATTATCACCTGTGCCAGTTGCGGTGCCTAAATCTGCAAAATTAAAACTATTATTAGGAACATCTGTTCTACTACCAAACAAACCTTCACCATGAGATCTAAAAACTGTCATACCTAAAACAAATTTCACGTCATGGTCGTCAAAAAATGTTTTGTCTATAGTGTGGAATAAATCAAACGTATAATCGTAAAAATCTTGCTGATTTAAATTAACTTGATTTTGGTCTCGATTAAATACTTTAGAGCTACCAAAATTGAATTCAGGAAAAAATTCTCTGTTATTTAATTTTGAGGTGTTAAATCCATATCTAGCTGTCAACTTAAAATCTTTTACGTAATCTAACTCTGCCTGAAAAGACCCACTTAAGCGGTTGCTTTCAAAATCATTAAATGTATTTCTAAGTTGAGTGAGTGGATTAACCACTTCATTTCCTAAGTCTATAGTACCGTCTAAATTATCTCTATCGCGACTAATTGTTGGCGCAATATTAATGGCATTGAAAAGCACAGAGCCTAATCCAAAAGAATTAATTCCTTTTGAACGGTTGTTAGTATGAAAAACATTAGCTTTTAAATTCAAAAAATCTTTAACATCTGTGTTAATAGATAACTTTACAGTTGTTCTTTTAAAACTTGACTTATCAGACCCAACAATACCTTCTTGGTCTAAATGAGAAGCACTCATAGAATAGTCTGTATTTTCAGACCCGCCAACTACAGATATATTATGACTTATAACCTCTGCTGTTTCGAAAACTTCATCTTGCCAATCTGTATCATTTTCGATATCTGACAGACTAGGAGCAGGTGATGTTAAGCCAGCATTAGCATAACTTTCGTTTAAAAGTAAAACATATTCATTAGAATTTAATAATGAGAGTTCTCTAGATGTTTCTTGCAGACCAACATAAGTGTTATATGTTACTTTAGCTTTTTGATTTCTTTCTCCAGATTTTGTCTCTATCAAAACAACCCCATTTGCGCCAGCTGAACCATAAATTGCAGCTTGAGCATCTTTTAATACTGTTATTGACTCAATGTCTTGAGGGTTTAAGGAGTTTAGACCGCCATCATATTGAAAGCCATCAACTATAATTAAAGGTGCACTATTCCCATTCGTAGAAACACCACGTATTCTAATATTTGACTCTGCACCGGGAGCACCTGAGTTTGGGGTAACATTTACACCAGCAGAAGTACCTTGTAATGCTTGTGCGACATTTAGAGGATCAATAGCTTCAATTGATTCGGATGATACGGTAGCTATTGCACCTGTAACTTTTCTTTTGCTTGACGAACCATAACCAATCACAACGACTTCGTCTAAAGCCTCTGAAGAAACTTCAAGCTTTACATTGATTGTTTGTTGACCTGTAAATTCAATTTCTTGAGTTTCGAAACTAACATATGAAAAAACAATAATATCATTAAGAGATACATTATCAAGTGTAAATTCACCGTCAAAATTGGTGACAGTACCTTGGGTCGTACCTTTAATTGATATATTCACACCAGGAATAGGTAAATTAGCATCATCAACAACAGTTCCTGTAACTGTTTGTTGGGAAAACGCAATCGTTGTAGTTAAACTTAACAACAATAAAAAAATCCATTTGCTCATGATTATATTTTTTTGTTATGTAAAATTAATGTTAATATCGAATAAAACAATATTTATCAACACTACACAAAACTAACAAGATGTTAAATTTATAATCAAGGATTTTTATTATCTAATAACCTGTTTTTGTGTTCTTTAATAAATTATATTTTTAATTAAATATCCTTTTGTAGTGTTAATGTAAAGGTTTATTTAAAAAAAATAATAAATAGAAATAAAAATAGCTAGATTCAAGTCATAAAAGCAAAAGTTAAATTTAGTTATTCTCTTCATAATAGAAAGAAATGTTAGGTTACATTTTTTTAAATGGACCAAATTCAATAATTTTCTTTTGATATTCTTATTTTTGCCGAAACTTACATCCATGTATAAATGGTTTTTTAAACCCCTACTTTTTAGATTTGATCCAGAGCGTGTTCATTATTTTACAACTGGATTATTAAAATTAATATTTAAAACACCGTTACTTTCTCATATTTTTAAAAATAAATACAAATATGAATCTGAAAAACTTAAAACTAAAGTATTTGATTTAATTTTTAAAAACCCAGTTGGTCTTGCAGCTGGTTTTGATAAAAATGCAGAATTCTATAAAGAGATGTCTGCGCTTGGTTTTGGGTTTATCGAAATTGGCACTATAACACCAAAACCACAGCCTGGAAATCCTAAAAAAAGATTGTTTCGGTTAAAAAAAGATCAAGCACTAATCAATAGAATGGGGTTTAATAACAAGGGTGTTGATGCTGCAGTTAAGGCTTTAAAACACAAAGGCGATATCATAATTGGTGGTAATATCGGTAAAAACAAAACAACTCCTAATGATAAAGCAGTAAATGACTATGAAATTTGCTTTAAAGCTTTATTTGATGTTGTCGATTATTTTGTGGTCAATGTGAGTTCGCCAAACACGCCTGATTTAAGAGCTTTACAAGATAAAAAACCACTGTTAAAAATTTTAAAGCGCTTACAATCAATCAATTTGTCTAAACCAAATCCTAAACCTATTTTACTTAAAATTGCACCTGATTTAAATGAAAGTCAGCTCACAGATATTCTCAACATTGTAGAAGAAAGCCAAATTGCTGGAATCATTGCTACCAATACAACTATCTCAAGGGATAATTTAAAATCTAAACATCAAAATGAAACAGGTGGGTTAAGTGGTTTGCCATTAAAACAAAGGTCAACAGAAGTGATACAATTTTTAAAAGCTAATGCAAAAAGCGATTTTCCAATCATTGGAGTTGGCGGCATCCATTCTGCTAATGATGCCATAGAAAAATTTGAAGCTGGCGCCTCTTTAGTTCAACTTTATACAGGCTTTGTTTATGAAGGACCGAAGTTGATAAAAGACATCAAAAAAGCTTATGTTAA
>JASMTR010000071.1:0-3625 GCA_041694175.1 Bacteroidales bacterium | reverse complement strand
GAGCTTCAATAGGTGCCAATGCAACCATTGTCTGTGGTAATGATATTGGTAACTTTGCATTTATTGGAGCAGGGGCAGTAGTAACCAAAGAAGTACCTGATTATGCACTGGTAGTAGGAAACCCCGCTAAGCAAATAGGATGGGTAAGTGAATATGGGCACAAATTAAATTTTGACGGTAAGTCTATAGTTATTTGCCCGGAATCAAAACAGGAATACAAATTAGAGAACAACAAAGTATCAAGAATTAAATAAACAATTTATGAAAAATTTCGCATTGATAGGTGCTGCCGGATATATCGCGCCCCGCCATATGAAAGCTATAAAGGATACCAGCAATCATTTAGTGGCTGCCCTTGATAATTTTGACAGTGTAGGTGTGATAGATAGCTATTTTCCCAATGCCGATTTCTTTACTGAATTTGAGCGTTTTGACAGGCATATTTCAAAACTTCAGTATGACAAAAACATTCATTTAGATTATGTGAGTATTTGTACGCCCAACTATTTACACGATTCGCATATTCGTTTCGCTTTAAGACAAGATGCAGATGCCATTTGTGAAAAACCTTTGGTGTTAAATCCTTGGAACATAGATGCGTTACAAAATATCGAAAATGAAACAGGAAATAAAATCTGGAATATATTACAGCTACGGGTTCATCAAAGTATCATAGATTTAAAGAAAAAAATTGATGATGCCCCCAAGGATAAAATCTATGATGTTGATTTAACCTATTTAACATCTCGGGGAAACTGGTACTATACCTCGTGGAAAGGCGATAACACAAAATCCGGTGGGATTGCCACCAATATTGGTGTGCATTTTTATGATATGCTATCCTGGATTTTTGGCGATGTTAAAGAAAACATTGTCCATATCCATACCCATGATAGGGCTTCCGGTTATTTAGAATTGGAGCGTGCCCGTGTACGCTGGTTTTTATCCATCAATGAGGAGGTGTTACCCGTTGAAGTGCGAGAAAAAGGACAACGCACCTACCGCTCCATTACCATTGAAGGGGAAGAATTGGAATTCAGTGGCGGTTTTACAGATTTACATACCCGAAGCTATGAAGATATATTAAATGGCAAAGGCTATGGCCTTGAGGATGCCAGACAAGCAATTGAAATTGTTCATACCA
This sequence comes from Bacteroidales bacterium, assembly GCA_041694175.1. Classification (GTDB taxonomy): domain Bacteria; phylum Bacteroidota; class Bacteroidia; order Flavobacteriales; family Flavobacteriaceae; genus Psychroflexus. The sequence goes on along the minus strand of JASMTR010000071.1, from coordinate 2,481 downwards.
TTCGAAATGCTACGCCTGTAGGGCTTAAGGGAGAGTTTCACCCTTTTGCTACAAAAAAACTTTCTGCTCATCCATTTAAAAGCAATAGCAAATGAAAATTGTAACCATAATCGGTGCCAGACCTCAATTTATAAAAGCAGCTGCATTTAGTGCTGCGGTTCAACAACACAATCAGAATAACGAACCTATAATAAAGGAAGTTATTGTACACACTGGTCAGCATTTTGATGCCAATATGAGTGCGGTGTTTTTTGAAGAAATGCAAATCCCAAAGCCAGATTATCTCTTAGACATAAACAGCCTGGGGCACGGAGCTATGACCGGGAGAATGCTGGAAGCGATTGAAAAAATTTTGATAGAGGAGAAACCCGATTGGGTTTTGGTGTATGGTGATACCAACTCTACCTTGGCAGGAGCACTTGCAGCCTCAAAACTTCACATAAAAGTAGCCCACGTAGAAGCTGGCTTGCGCTCTTTTAATATGAAAATGCCGGAGGAAATTAATAGAATACTAACCGACCGAATAAGCAAACTCTTGCTTTGTCCGTCAGAAAGCGCAATTGCCAACCTTAAAAAAGAGGGTTTTGAGCAGATGAACTGTAGGGTTATCAATGTAGGTGATATTATGTACGACACCACCTTAATGTTTTCTGCAAAAGCTCGTAAACCAAAAGTAGACCTGCCGGAAAATTATGCCTTGTTAACAATGCATAGAGCAGAAAACACCGATGACCTCCAAAGACTTAAAAGTATACTCTCGGGCTTAATTGCTATTTCAAAACATCAAAAAATAGTGTGGCCCATCCATCCTCGTACTAAAAAAATACTCGAGCAAAATGCTATTACCTTACCAAAAACACTAATAACCATTGATCCAGTAGGATACCTTGAAATGCTTTACCTAATTAAGCATTCAGGCTTAGTGTTGACCGATAGTGGTGGCTTACAGAAAGAAGCTTATTTTTTAAAAAAGTATTGTATTACGCTGAGGGATGAAACAGAGTGGGTAGAGTTGGTTGAGCAAAAGTTTAATTTTTTATGCACCGAAGAGGAAACTTTATTGAGCTATTTTCAAAAATACTTCAATAAGCCTATTACAGTTGTAAAGAATATATATGGAAGCGGTGACACTGCTCAAAAAGTAATAGAATCCTTGTTGTTTTTTTAATATTGACTTTAAGTGTTAAATAGAATCAAAAAGTTTTTTAGTATACAATCTGGGTCAACCGCACAGTCTCTGCATATTGCATTTTCTCAAGCAGGTTTAGCTGCTCTTTTTTTATTGATCGATTTTGTTTTTTCCAAACGATTAAGTGTATATCAATTTGGATATTGGAAAGAGCTTTACTTTATTTTAAATCTTGGTATTCCACTCCTGTCATTAGGTTTGCCTGAGGGATTCAAATATTTTATTGCCAAAAGTGAGCGTGAAAAAAACCAATACTGGAATAGTCTATTAGGTGCAGTTTTAATGATTGCTTTTGCTTTATGGGTAGTTATTGGTGTCTTAAATCTGCTTCATTATTTTGATATATTTAGTTTAGGTGAATACTACTTAGTTTCCTTATTGTTTCCTTTACCATTTGTTTTGTTTGTACTTAATAAAAGCCTTAGATATTTTTATATAAATCAGGCCATTAGTTATAAACTTAGCTTACTTATTATTCCCGTTTTTTTAATCGTTGGAGCTTTTATTTATTTAGCAGTAAATAATTTACAGGCTATAATGGGTTATTTTTTATGGATAGCTATCCTGCTTTATGTCACTATTTTTGGTTTATTGAGTTTATTATTCTTGGTCTTTGCTAAAGGTATTGGTTTTAGCCCCAGACTAAAACTTGATTATCTTAAAGCGATGTTCGGTTACGGCGTACCTTTATATTTGGCGAGCTTTGTTGGAGTATTAACTATGAATTTAGATAAGCTCATTGTAAGTGTTCTTGAGAGTAAAACAGTATTTGCTATTTTTGCAGTGGGTGCTTTTGAAATACCACTATTTGCGATGCTTAGTGCTGCTTTTTCTCAACAGATTTTTCCTAATATGGTAAGGCAGATAGAGCAAGGAGATGAGAGGGCGGCTAAACAATTATGGCTTAATACGACTATAAAAGTAAGCTATATAACTTACCCGATTATACTGTTGGCGATGCTATTTGCTGAGCCTTTGTTGTTTTTTATTTATACTGACGCTTACGCAGAATCGGTAATACTTTTTAAAACCTATTTACTGGTAGCTTTGTTTAGAAATAACAGTTACGGAATATTGTTAACTGCTAAAGCAAAAAACACTATAATTACAAAGTACTCTTTGTACACTTTAATTTTCAATTTAATATTTTCTTTACTCCTTTATATTATAATTGGTTTGAAAGGAATTGTATTAGGTACATTATTTAGTACTATGTTTTATAATTTTTCGGTTTTGGGTAAAGAGAAACTATTAAAAAAATATTTTACAAACTTCTTAAAGTCGCCGATTTT
>JASMTR010000070.1:0-3650 GCA_041694175.1 Bacteroidales bacterium | reverse complement strand
CATCCAGTATTGTAATGTTAAATTTAAATAGATGTTAAATAAATGTTGTATAAGTTTTTTGATATACCCCAAAAATAATTTTACTTTGCATCATATTAAATTGATTTTTAGCCTCATTTAGTTTCAGCCTTGCTGTCATCAAATGACATAAATACAACTTATGCAAAAAGTTACCGCTGCCATAACAGCTACGGGACATTACGTACCTGAGGATATTCTTAGCAATAAGGATTTGGAACAAATGGTTGATACTAATGATGAGTGGATCACGACGAGAACCGGTATTAAAGAACGACGTATTTTAAAAGAAGAAGGAAAAGGATCTTCTTATTTAGGCATAAAAGCATGTGAAAATCTTATCGATAAATCTGGATTGGATCCTAAAGAAATCGATTTATTAATAGTTGCAACGGCTACACCTGATATGCCTGTCGCTTCAACTGCTGCTTTCGTAGCAAGTGAAATAGGTGCAACTAATGCTTTTTCATACGACTTACAAGCGGCTTGTTCAAGCTTTTTATTTGGTATGTCAACTGCAGCAAGCTACATTGAATCGGGTCGTTACAAGAAAATTCTTTTAGTTGGTGCCGATAAAATGTCATCAATTATAGACTATAAAGACAGATCAACCTGTATTATCTTTGGAGATGGTGCAGGTTGTGTGCTTTTTGAACCTAATCATGAAGGCTTAGGCTTACAAGACGAATATTTAAGAACAGACGGCGTTGGTAGAAATTTTCTCAAAATAGACGCTGGTGGCTCCATTCTGCCGGCTGATGAAAATACAGTGGCTAACCGTCAGCACTATGTTTTTCAGGATGGGCGAACTGTTTTTAAATTTGCCGTATCTAATATGGCTGACGTCAGTGCAAAGATTATGAAGCGAAATAACTTATCTGCAGATGACGTTAATTGGTTAGTTGCACATCAAGCCAATAAAAGAATAATTGATGCCACATCAAAACGAATGAATTTAAATGATGAGAAAGTCTTAATGAACATTCAGCGCTATGGCAATACCACTTCAGCCACCTTACCATTATTATTAACAGATTACGAACATCAACTCAAAAAAGGAGATAATATCATATTTGCCGCTTTTGGCGGTGGATTTTCATGGGGTTCCATCTATCTAAAATGGGCCTATAATTCCTAAATCTAAATCTAAACACTATGAATTTAAAGCAAATTCAAAATCTTATTAAGTTTGTTGCCAAATCTGGAGCCAGTGAGGTAAAACTAGAAATGGATGATGTTAAAATCACCATTAGAACTGGATCAAGCAACGATAACAAGGAAACTATTGTACAGCAAATTCCTGTTGGGGCTGTTCAACAACAAGCTCAAGCACCTCACCCTGTGCAACAACAACCTCATCAACAAGAAAATACAGATTCTAAAGAAACTAAAGAAGACGACAATCTTGTTACAGTAAAATCACCTATCATTGGTACGTTTTACAGAAAACCTTCACCAGACAAATCTGTCTTTGTTGAAGTAGGCGACACCATTAAAGAAGGTGATGTCCTTTGTACTATTGAAGCTATGAAACTTTTCAACGAAATAGAAAGCGAAGTTTCTGGTAAAATTGTAAAAGTATTGGTTGACGATGCCACGCCGGTTGAGTTTGATCAACCTTTATTCCTCGTTGATCCTTCTTAAAGTTAAAGAATAGTCAACGACTTTTGATTAATTATTAAATCTATAAAAGGTATGTTCAAAAAAATACTTATTGCCAATAGAGGTGAAATTGCCTTGCGCATTATCAGAACATGTAAGGAAATGGGTATCAAAACCGTTGCAGTTTATTCTACTGCAGACAAAGAAAGCTTACATGTTAGATTTGCTGACGAAGCCGTATGCATTGGCCCACCAGCCAGCAGCGAATCTTATTTAAAAATTCCAAATATTATTTCTGCTGCAGAAATCACTAACGCAGACGCTATACATCCTGGGTACGGATTTTTATCAGAAAATGCCAATTTCTCCAAAATTTGTGCAGAACACGACATCAAATTTATTGGGGCATCACCCGAAATGATTTCAAAAATGGGTGATAAGGCAACTGCTAAGGCGACAATGAAAGCTGCAGGAGTTCCTTGTGTTCCTGGCTCTGAAGGTATCATCAAAGATTTTAAAGACTGCCAAAAAGTAGCCAAAAAAACAGGTTATCCAGTTATGCTAAAAGCCACAGCTGGTGGCGGCGGTAAAGGTATGAGAGCCGTTTGGAAAGAAGAAGATTTAGAAAAAGCATGGGAGTCTGCGCGTCAAGAATCCAAAGCAGCCTTTGGCAATGATGATATGTATATGGAAAAACTCATAGAAGAACCTAGACATATCGAAATACAAATTGTTGGTGACCAAACAGGTAAGGCTTGTCATTTATCAGAAAGAGATTGTTCTGTTCAACGACGACACCAAAAACTTACAGAAGAAACGCCTTCGCCTTTTATGACCAAAGCCCTGAGAGAGAAAATGGGTAATGCTGCCATAAAAGCTGCCGAATATATTAAATACGAAGGTGCTGGTACAATTGAATTTCTTGTTGATAAACACAAGAATTTCTATTTTATGGAAATGAATACGAGAATTCAAGTTGAACATCCAATTACTGAAGAAGTTGTTGAACACGATTTGATCAAAGAACAAATTAAAGTTGCTGCAGGAATTCCTATTTCTGGTAAAAATTATTTACCAAGACTACATTCAATTGAATGTCGAATCAACGCTGAAGACCCATATAACAACTTTAGGCCTTCTCCTGGTAAAATCAACAACCTACACGCGCCTGGTGGACACGGCGTAAGGCTTGACACACACGTTTACAGTGGCTATGTGATACCACCAAACTACGATTCTATGGTAGCAAAATTGATAACCACAGCACAAACTCGTGAGGAGGCCATTAACAAAATGAAAAGAGCCCTTGATGAGTTTATTGTTGAAGGTGTAAAAACTACAATCCCATTTCACAGACAGTTGATGGATCATCCTGATTATTTAGCAGGAAATTACACAACTAAATTTATGGAAGACTTCGTAATGTCTAAGGAATATGATGACGAAAGTTAAACTTATATTTTTTTTAAAGTCTAAGCCTGCTTCTTTTGAGCAGGCTTTTTTTTGTTTAAAGCTATTTCATATTTTAACATTCAATTGAAATGAGATTAATTATTTTAGTCAAAGATTTACGAGTATGACGTCAAAAGATATTGAACTTACATTAAAAACTCTTCCTGAAAACCCAGGAGTTTATCAATTTTATGACAAAAGCGAAAAACTTCTATACGTCGGCAAAGCCAAAAATCTTAAAAAAAGAGTCAATTCCTATTTTACAAAATCTCATGACTCCAGACGCATAGAAGTGATGGTTAATAAAATAGCTGATATCAAACATATCGTAGTCAATTCTGAAGCCGATGCCCTACTCTTAGAAAATAACCTCATCAAAACAAGACGTCCTCGGTTTAATGTCATGTTGAGAGATGACAAAACCTATCCTTGGCTGTGTATTAAAAATGAAAGATTTCCAAGAGTGTTTTTAACTCGACGTGTTATAAAAGACGGCAGCGAATATTACGGTCCTTTTCCAAGCTTAAAAACTATAAAAACTTTACTCGGTCTCATCAAGGGTCTTTATCAAATACGGA
>JASMTR010000069.1:0-6878 GCA_041694175.1 Bacteroidales bacterium | reverse complement strand
GTATGGAATTTATCTTTACCCAAACCGATACCAACGAAGTTACAGGCAAAACTTATTTACCGATTTTTATCAATGAGTCTGTTTCTAAAGTTTACGGAGATAACACCATTGATAAAGAAAAAGAAATTTTAGAAGGTAACAAAAACTCAGGCTTTAGTAACAATCAAAATCTTATTGCTTTTATTAAAGACTTGTATGCCGAGTACAATGTTTACGATAACTACATCAAAATTTTTGACAAAAGTTTTGTCAGTCCGCTTTCTACTACTGGAATTGATAACTATAACTACGTATTAGCCGACAGCACATACATTGGCGACCGTTGGAGCTACAACATTGTCTATTATCCTAGACGAAAAAACGAACTGACTTTTAAAGGTGATTTTTGGGTAAACGATACCACTTGGGCCATTAAAAAAATCAATTTGGCTATGACTAAAAGTGCCAATATCAACTGGGTTAAAGACGTTTATATAGAACAGGAATTTGACGTGCTAAACGATTCTATTTTCTTGATCACCAGAGACTATTTTATGTCTGATTTTACCTTTAGAAAAAAAGAAGATTCGCGTGGTGTTTACGGCAAACGCACAACTTTATATGATAACTATAAGTTTGATGTAAAAAAAGACAAAGAATTTTACGAGAGACAAGTCGACCCCTATAAAAATCAAGTTTTTGACCGCGACAGCACCTTTTGGGCAAAAAACAGACTTGAACCCCTCAAAAAAGATGAAAAAGAAATCTACACTTTAGTGGATACCTTAAAAACCGTTAAAGCCTTTAAACAAGTTTATGATGTGGCTACGGTTTTAGCGACTAATTATTACGGTTTTGACGGATGGGATTTTGGTCCGGTATTTTCCACATTTGGATTTAACGATGTTGAAGGTTTGCGCTTAAGAGTCGGTGGGCGAACTTATTTTAGTCAAAACGATACATGGCGTTTGCAAGGCTTTACCGCCTATGGATTTAAGGATGACAAATTCAAATACGGTTTATCTGGTAAAGTGATGCTTGACCGTAAATCCAGGCTAATTCTTTCTGCAGGAAACCGACGAGATGTAGAACAACTCGGCGCAAGTTTAACCAGCACAGATGATGTTTTGGGCAGAAGCTTGCTGTCTGGCACACCATTGACCCTATCCGCAAATAATACCCTAACCAATATCAATTTAAGTAGCTTAGCGCTAGAGATAGAACCCCTATATAATTTTAATTTACGTCTTGAAGGCAATTATAGAACTTTAGTTGGGGCTGATACTGACGTATTTAGTTTGGCTTTTTACACAGATGAAGACCGAACTATACGTCAAGAACAAACTACGCAAACCGAAATTTCGCTCACTACACGATATACACCAAACCGAAAAGCTACTGGTTATGGTGTAGAGCAATACGTTGTTAACGCTGGTAATTACCCTGAATTTATGCTTAAATACACCAAGGGGCTAAAAGGGGTGATCAATAGCGATTTTGACTATGATAGACTACAACTACTCTACAGACAACCTATTTTGATGGGAGGTTTTGGGCGCTTTACGTCAACACTTGAAGCTGGAAAAACATTTGGAGGCGTACCGCTTGGCTTACTTAACGTTGTGCCTGGTAATGAAACCCTATTTTCTGTTGAAGGCACGTTTCCACTTTTAGATTTTTATGAATTTGTTACCGATGAATACGTCAGTCTTCATATGGAACATAATTTTAATGGCAGACTCTTCGCTAGAATTCCTTTTTTAAGAGATTTAGATTTAAGAGAAATTGTAACCTTTAGAAGTATTTACGGTCAATTGTCTAACGAAAGTATAATGCTCAACGCGTCAACTTCTAATCCTGTTTTATTTGCTCCAGATCGAAATGTTTACTATTCCTACAGCTTTGGTGTTGGCAATATTTTTAGAGTGTTTAGATTGGACTTTCACTTTAGAGGCAACTATTTTGACATTCAGGACTCGAGAAGTTTTGGGATTACAGGGGCTTTTGGATTTCATTTTTAAACAGTTTGTTTTTTGTAATACTAAATAAAATTCAACAGATGGCTGCGTCATACTTCCTTTCACCATAGGCGGACAGGCGCCATAAAGTAAAACTATAGGTCACTGCGAATCCCTGAAAATTAGAAATTTTATTTAATAAGATTTCACGTTTTAAAAGTAAGTTTGGTGTCAGATCGAGTGATTTTTGTTTGATTTTGAAAAAAATCAAACAAAAATTGTATCGAGATCTTAGTGATGAATCTCGATACAATTATTTATTTCGCCCTATTGGAGGTCAAAAATAAATAATCACTCGATTTGACATAAGTACATGTAGATTTAGTACATATTAAAACGTTATTAGTAGTCCGATGCTAAGCGAACCTGGCAGTCTGTTGTGCTTTAACACCAAACATTAGTGAATTTAGAATCAAGGCTTTCGAGTTGAGGACTAATTATGCATATTTTATAACTTACCATCAAATTTTTTCGTAAAAATATTTCTATACACAAAAGGGGTTTTGTCTTTAGTCAACATTTCAGACTCTTTTAAAGTTTTTTTATAAAGTTGCTTGAGCAGTAAAGGTTTTGCAATTTTTACGTTATACATCCACTGAAACAACCAGCCCATCAATTCTCTGTTGATACCGCATTTTAAGTATAAAATATAGTCGCCGTTAACACTTTTGATTTTTTGTGAATCATGCCAATGGTGATTTTCTATAAACCGACCTAAAACGGGTGTAAATTTTATTTCAATATCATAAACTTTATCGTTGATGTTTTTGGTCACACCAAACCGAGTTTTGAGTTCTTCTTTTACTTTTTCTTCCAGCACTTTGAAGTCATTAAAGGTTTTGCCCGTTTCGATTTTTTTAAGTTGTCTTAAACCAAAGACTTCAACTTCATTTAATTCAGCATTAAAACAAGCCAAATAATAACTATTCCTATGATAGACAATTTTTACAGGGCAGACCACTACATTTTCAGTATCGACATCCAGATTTTGAGAGGTTTCGTCGTCTTTTATCAATTTTATTTTTAACCTTTTTTGTTCTTTAATAGCGGTTTGTATCAACTTTAAATTAAACTGGATTTCATCAGTAAGGATTTGGTTGTAGAAATTGGTGTGATAAATTTCTGTGGTTTCTAGTGCTGTCCTTTCAGATTTAAAAGCAGTTTTTGTGTGGATATAAAAATACTTTTGACCTGCTTTAAAAAAATGTGTTAGCGTTTCTTGATTCTCTAGCATAGCCTGAATAGCGCTAAAGTCTCGATTAAGTTGACGCCTAGAAACCTTCATGTCTTGAGCTTCTAAACGTTTTAGAATATCAATAATCCCAATAGGTTCAGCCCTAAGCCAATTTTTTATATCCTGTAATCTTTTTAAATATTTACTCATAATAGGACATTTAATGTCTTGTTGTGGCAAATTAAGTGATTTGTTTTGAAATTGATGTTATTTTTATTCACATAATTATTTTAAATATCTTGTTATACATAAACAGTCAAGTAATGAGGGGAGAAGTCAATTCTATATCAGAAAATTAATTAGTAATGCCTTACTTTTTTTTAAAATACATCAAAATTTTAAATAATTAATTTGCCTGTATAATCTTAACATGAGTAAATTCCGAAATGGAGACTCCATACCTCATGCAAAAACGGAAAAAGAATGGGAAGAAGCAGGAAAGAACAAACAACCGGTTTGGTGTTATTACGACAACGACCCTACCAATGGAGAAAAATACGGCAAATTATACAATTGGTATGCTGTAAATGACGCTAGAGGTTTAGCTCCAGCAGGTTGGCATATTCCATCAGATAACGATTGGAAAAAGCTTATTGAATATTTAGGTAGAGATCTTGCCGGTAAAAAAATGAAAAGTACTAGCGAATGGATAGTAGGCAACAGAACCAATGAAAGTGGTTTTTCAGGTCTTCCTGGTGGCAGCCTTTTGAATGGTAGATTCTTTGGTATTGATGAAAGTGCTAGATGGTGGAGTTCTACAGAGTATGATTCAAACACCGCATTATCCAGATACCTGTTAAATATTGCTGGTGATGCACTCAGAGGTAGGTACAGTAAGAAAGCTGGCTTATCTTTGCGTTGCATAAAGGAAATTTAAAATAAACACTTAAATCCAAGGGAGTCAACTACAATTCAGATAAATTAATTAAAATAATAAATCTAAGTTCGAAATAGCTAAACTTTATGCTTATCTTAATTAGCCCCATTTATAATTGATTGGTAGATATCTTTAATAAATATATCTGAATTTCGATTTACATCAGGTTGATTTATTGCCCAGTTTATAAAATATAAATTATTTGTCATCGTTCTCCTTGCTTGACTAGAAGGACTTGGTCCTGTACTAATATTATAAGTTTTGTTGTTATTTATCTTTAATTGATGAGAAATAATATAGCTAAAATTTGTTTTTAACTGGTCACTATTTGTATCATTCACATCTAACCATTTATCATTTTTATTAAGCCTTACTTTAAGCTTGTGCCCCAAGTTTTGTAGTGTTCTCAAAAATAATTCATAAGACCTTGTTGAAGTATTAATATTTACAAAGCCTCTATTTACACCCGTTTTATAAACATTAATCCCATCTTTGTTAAAAGTACCAGAAGTGTTAAACCAAAGCTTAGGGCAATCTTCTCGGTTTAATATTTCATCAATTAAATGAAAATTAGGCACTATGTTTAATAAATCACTATCACTTGATGATTTAATATTTTTTCTCGAGCAACTGTATATAATATCCGAATAAACCCAATTTTTTGATTTTAAAAATGATAATATTTCTTGTATATTTATATTCTCAATACCTAACAATCTCCAAAAAGAAGCTTGGTTGCCATGAAAGAAGTCCAATTGAGGTCTAGATTGGACACTTATTCCATTGACTTTAAAACATTGGTCATTGATAGCTCCATCTTTAAAAGTTTTGTTTCTTAAATAGCTAGAAGGTGGAAAAGTGCCGATAATATATCCTTTCGGACTTTCCAGCATTTCTCTCCTGTATTTAAGGTATGGATGAACCTCTTGCGGAAAAGGAAATTTAGCCTGAAAACAATTCTCGATTTTGACAATAGATTTAATAAACTCATCGTTTTGTTCTTCAGCAGAAGATATTAGCTCTTCCTTTTTATCAGGAGATGATGTAAAATAATTTTCGGGGTGTGGTTTTAAAATCATAATTATTTATTTAAGGTTATCTAAATATTCCATAACTGCTATCCAATCTGGATGGTGTTCACTTCCAAAATATATCCATTTTCCTGTAAATTCTGAAGCGCCATTGTATTTTCTGTCATCAATTAAATAATCACCAATTAAAAGTTGCTTATTATGACAAAGGATCAGTCGTTTTCTTATCTTTTTTTCTTCAAAATATTTAGCTACCCATAACCTTTTATGCATCCAAGCTTCGGGATTATCCCAAGGCGCGGTAGATAAAAAGTAGACATCCCATTTATCACTTTCTAAAAGTTGGTTTACTGAATCTATAGCGTTTTCAATAGGTTCTAAATTTTCATAAATGCCGGGAAGTTTGTCAGGTCTGCCTATATATGGGGTAATATTACTTTTAGGGTGGTTTTTTCTTCCTTTTTCAAAATCAGCAATCACGCCGTCTAAATCTATATATATTGTCTTCATTTTATTATTCTAATACACGGTTTATTCTTTCAAAATAAATCCTTTTGGTGATTTTTGAGAATTATATACATTGTATGCATGAATGTAGATTGTCGTTATAACCTCATCATCTTCAAATATTTCATAAGCATCTATTGGTTTTTTTATGTTTGGGATAATAGTAGAGCCTTTTCTTTTATATTTTATTTTAGCGCCATTGATAGTTCTTAGCCTTTCCAAATAAGCATAGCTGCTGTCTATAGAATCAACAGGTATAGGGTTGGTAACCTCAAGCCCATATTGACCATATCCGCCATCAATTGTGTTTTTATCTGTTCCTTCTTCATTTGAATTGTCCATATTTTTTGTTCTAAATATTTAATTTATGTGATAACCCCAAATCTTCTTATCTTAAATTTAGATAATATTACAAAAAAGTTTTTTAAATTATATTACCAAATAACTAACACAATGAATATTCACTTTTAAACATAAGGATGTAACAGTATAATAACCAGTCTTTAAAGTATTTTTGTAAAATAAAAGTTCTTATAAATATTTATTGGCGGTAAGACGTTTAATGTCTTGTTATAATCAATTAATTGAAACCTTATAAGATTTCTGTTAATTTTAAAATATGAAACTCACTCTCATTATTAGTCTTTTAATGTTTAGCCTAAGTGCTTTCTCCCAAAAAATCTTCCAAGTCCAACACCAATCTCAAGCAGACCTCAAAGTATTTAAAGTTCAGCATAAGTCTCAAAGTGACCTAAAGGTCTATTGGGTAGATTACAAATCTCAAGCTATAGAAGATGGGCTTTGGTTTCCTGTTGAGTATAAATCGCAGGCTGATTTAAAAATTATATTCGTTGAGCATAAGTCTCAAGCCGATTTAAACGTATTTTTTGTAAACCACAAATCTCAAGCAGGTTGGGAAAATGAGAAAAAGAAACACTTGATGAATCCTTTTTGATGTACTTTTTCAAATATTTACTCATAATAGGACATTTAATGTCTTGTTGTGGCAATTTTAATGAAATGTTTTGAAATAGGTTGTAGTTTTGAATATAAATAAATATAAAAAGTCAATCCTAGCAATTTTTTGCTTTTAAGTGGGTGATAACTTTAAGTGTGCTAAGCCAATCTAGCTGCTCCAACCTCATATAAAATTGGGGTTGGATTTTTTTTGAAATTCAAAAAAAGAACATAATAAATTTATTTAGGACAGAATGGTTTCTTGCTATAAAACA
>JASMTR010000068.1:0-22318 GCA_041694175.1 Bacteroidales bacterium | reverse complement strand
TACTGGACTGCTGTTTTTAGTCTCTTCTTGTGAAGACGATTTAAATACAGTCCCTTTAGATGATGATGCCTCTACGGCTGAAGACTTTTTTAACCAGGAGGATGCTTATAAAAAACTACTTGCTGGCGTTTATGGTAATTTAAGCCTTACTAGTGCTGGTGGTGCTTTTGGCTCAAATATTGGCGGCTTAGACCCTGGTACAAGTCAATACGGTAGAGCTTTGATGAACCTTCAGACTTTTACTACGGATGAAGCCATTTGGTCTTTTGAAAACGACCCAGGTATTGGTGATATTCAACGAACAACTTGGACACCCGCTAATGTCATTATCCGAGGCGCATTTGGAAGAATTATGGGTAGTGTAGCTTTTGCTAACGAATTCCTTAGACAATCTACAGAAGACAGGTTAAATGGACGTGAAGTTTCAAATACCGAATTAGAAGAAATGCCAACCTTTAGAGCTGAAGCACGCATACTGAGAGCTTTGTCTTATTATCATATGTTAGATTTGTTTGGCAAAGCTCCATTTGTAACGGAAAATGATCCTGTTGGGGTATTTAGAAGTGAAGAAATCGTTGGAGTTGACTTGTTTAATTATATAGAATCTGAATTGCTAGAAGCTATGCCAGATTTAAAAAACGCTAGATCAAACGAATATGCGCGTGTTGACAAAGCTGTAGCGTGGATGATATTGGCTAAACTTTATCTGAACGCTGAAGTTTATATTGGCGAAAACCGATATGCTGATGCTTTAGAGTATTCTCAAAATATCATTGATGCAGGATATAGCTTAACACCAAATTATCAAGACGTTTTTAGAGCAGATAATGATACTAATGGTGCGCAAAACGAAGTTATTTTCCCCGTACCAGCCGATGGTAATTTTTCTCAATCTTTTGGCCCTACTACGGTGATGACTAATGGCGCTGTAGGTAGTATTGAACAAAATGGAGCTAACCTCGGTGTCTCCGAAGGTGGCTGGGGCGGTGCTATACGATTATCCCCGCAGTTTGTGTCCTTATTTCAAGGTGCTGCCTTTAATAATGATGTAAGAAATGGAATTATTTCAGAAGATAGGCCAATAAACATAACAGACGTTTCTAATGGTGATCAAGGGTATATTTTAGAAAAATATACCGATGTCAGATCTGACGGTACTCAAGATGAAGATTTAACTTTTTCATCTATAGATTTCCCTATGTTTAGATTAGCAGATGCTTACTTGATGTATGCCGAAGCCCACTTAAGAGGTGGCGGTGGAGATAGAATTCAAGCATTAGAGTACGTCAATTTAATCCGAACGCGTGCTCAAAATGGCAGCACGACTTGGAATATTTCTGATGCAGATTTAACTTTAGATTTCATTATTGATGAAAGAGCCAGAGAACTCTATTGGGAATCTCACAGAAGACAAGATTTAAGACGTTTCGGTTTATTTACAGGTGCATCTTATTTATGGACACTTAAAGGTAGTTCTCTAAGTGGTATTCCAATCGCAGATTTTAGAGGATTATTCCCAATACCTAGCGAAAGTCTATCTGCTAATCCAAATTTAACACAAAACCCAGGATATTAATATTTTAAAACTCAAAACAATGAAAAATAAATTTTTAATCTTAACTATAATTTGCTTAGGACTCTTTGGACTAAAGTCTTGTACAGATGATGACAACTTTAGATTTCAGACCCCAGCTGAAGTAGAGCAATTGACCATCACTAATAGTTTATTAGGTGAATATCTTTTGTCTACTCAAACTTTTCCAAATGTTGCTGAAAGATTTACTTGGGAATCTCCAGATTTTGGTGTTCAATCTAATATCACTTACGATTTACAGTTCTCCGCTGATGGATCTTTTGAAAATCCAGCAGTTGTTGGTTCAACATCAGAAACACAAATTTCAATCACAGTTGAACAACTTTGGAATCTTGCAACTTCTGAATTAGGCTTAGATAATGACCCTGAAACCAATTTAGTGGATGAAAACGGTGATCCTGTTTTAGACGAAGCAGGTAATCCTATTCCAAATGATGCTGGTGAGTTGTTTTTTAGAGTTGTTGGTAATTTAGGAACCAATGAAGCTGATAATTCGCCTAACTCTATTTCAGAAACTCAAATTGTTTTTGTAAGACTATTATCTAATGACGGTGGTGGTGATGTTCCAGTTAGAGATTTATTTTTAGTTGGTAATGCTACTGCTGCTGATTGGAACAATAACAATAATAACTCGCCAATAGTTAGAGACCCAGATAATCAAAACCTATATACCTTTACAGGAAAGTTCTTAGGAACACCTAATCAATTTAAGTTACTAGAACAAAGAGGTGCTTGGCAACCACAGTGGGGTTTGAGTGAAGGAGCTTTAGCAAGCTCTGAAGACTTAGGTGCAGATCCAGACCCATTTGACATTCCAGGTGGTGAAGGCTACTACAGTATAACTGTAGATATAGACAATGCCACTTTTGACATTCAACCTTTTGATGAAACAGGCTCTACAACATTTGCTACTATTGGTATCATTGGAAATGCAACAACTGGCGATGACACAGGCTGGAATCAAGATATGGATATGACCCAATCCACTTTTGATCCACATTTATGGTTCATCACTGGACTTGAATTGTTTGATGGTGAAGCTAAATTTAGAGCCGATAACGATTGGGCTGTAAATTGGGGAGCAAATACTGCTCTTACTGGTTTCTCAACACAAGGTGGTCCAAATATTCCCGTAGCAGCAGGCACTTATGACGTCTGGTTTAATGACTTATCAGAAACTTATGTTTTTGTAAGAATGCAAGAATAATTTAACTTTTAAGGGCATTTGATATCAAATGCCCTTTTTTATTTAAAATATGAAAAACATATTACTTAATTTATTTTTATTTTCATTTGTTGTTTTAGGGCAAGCTCAAGTTCAGCAAGGAACTTTTAACATAACACCTTCAACATTTGAAGAAAGTGAACAAATCACAATAACGGTTTCAGGTGTGAACCCTTCAACTTGGGGTGTAACAGATGTCTATCTCTGGGCTTGGTACCTCAACCTAGATGGTACTTTTGGAGCAGATTCTCCAACTAATGGCTCTTGGACAAATTCTAATGAGGCTCAAAAAATGACAGATAATGGTGATGGAACTTTTTCCTTTACTATGACCCCTACTAATTTTTATAATGCAACTAACATTGGAACTTTGGGAATGCTTGTAAAAGCAAAAGATGGTACTGGTGATAAAAAAACCCAAGACCATTTAGTTCCTGTTGGGAGTTTTCAGTTGTTTTTAGACAGTAGCTTAGAAGGTGTTAATATTGTTGATCAAGGTAACACATTAAATATATCTGCAACAACAAGTTTATCTGCCAATTTTGAACTGTTTGCTAATGGGACATCTATTGATACCCAAAACAATACAACAAATTATAGTTTAAATTACACCGTCAATAATGACGCTGCATTCGAATTAGTCGCCACAGAACCTAATACCAATGAGGTTCAAACGGCTGAATTTAATGTCATTACTACGCCTGTGGTCAACAATTCGCCTGTTCCTGCTGGAATGCAAGACGGGATCAATTACGACGTCAATAATCCTGACGAAATTACTTTAGTGCTGTTTGCACCAAATAAGAATTTTGTTCACGTTATTGGAAATTTTAACGGTAATGACTGGAATCTCAGCAATACATATTTAATGAATCGAGACCCATCTAATGATAGGTTTTGGATAACCATTACTGGATTGAATAATCAACCTACTAATGATTTTCTGTATCAATATGTTGTTCATGCTGAAATCAGGGTTGCTGATCCCTATTCTGAATTGGTTTTAGATCCTTTTAATGATCCATTTATTGACAATACAGTTTTTCCAAATTTGCCTGCTTATCCTGATGGTAAAACCAGTGAAATGGTAACTTGGGTTCGCTTAAACCAGCCAGAATACCAATGGCAAGTCCCCAACTTTCAACGTCCTGATCAAGATGAATTAGTGGTTTACGAATTACTGATTAGAGATTTTGATGCAGCTCATACGTTTGATGCTGTTGTTAATAAGCTTGACTATCTTGAAGATTTGGGTGTTAATGCCATAGAATTGATGCCAGTCAATGAATTTGACGGCAATATCAGTTGGGGTTATGCGCCTGCACTTCACGGTGCTTTAGATAAATATTATGGTACGCCAGAAGATTTTAAAAATTTTGTAGATGAATGCCATTTAAGAGGGATTGCCGTTATTGTTGATGTAGTTTACAACCACGCCACTGGTCAAAATCCATACTTTAGAATTTGGAATGATTGTAATGGATGTACAGGTGGACAAGCTACGAGTGATAACCCGTTTTTTAATGTCAATGACCCCAATACAACATTTTCATTTTTTAACGATATGGATCACGAATCTCCTGCAATGGAAGATTATCTCGATCGAATGAATCTCTATTGGTTAGAAGAATACAATATTGATGGTTACCGTTATGATTTTACTAAAGGATTTACTAATGTCGTTGGTGACGGCGGTGGTTTTGATGCCTCTAGAATAAATAACCTCAATAGAATGTATGATGTAGTGAGAGCTGCAGACCCAACAGCTTATCTTATTTTAGAGCATTTTGCACCTAATAGCGAAGAAACTCAACTCATCAATCACAGGTTAACAACAGACCCTAACGAGCAAGGTGTGCAGGTTTGGGCTAATTTTAATTTTAATTATAACCAAGCCACAATGGGCTTTGATAACACAAATTTTTCTTTTATCAAATACCAAAACCGTGGTTGGTCAACACCATCAAATATGAGTTATATGGAAAGTCACGACGAAGAGCGGTTAATGTATAAAAATTTACAATTTGGAAATAGCTCTGGTTCTTATGACATTCAAAATTTAAACACTGCATTAGAGCGTTTAGAGATTGCAGGAGCTTTCTTCTTCCCTATTCCAGGGCCAAAAATGATTTGGCAATTTGGTGAATTAGGTTACGATTTTAGCATAAATCACTGTCCAGATGGAACAGTCAACAATGCGTGTAGAACGGCTCCTAAACCTATTCCTTGGAATTTAGGATATGATACTAACACGAATAGAACACAAGTTTATGACACTTGGAGCAAATTGATTAGACTCAAACTTCAAGAGCCCATTTTTGATACACCTAATTTTACATTAGAAGTTGCCGATGATGTGGAAAAGAAAATCTTTTTAGTTGATGATAATGCAGGGCCAAATGATTTAGAGTTTGTGACTATAATCGGTAATTTTGGTGTCAATACCATTACCACTCAGCCCTTTTTTCAAGAAACTGGAATGTGGTATGATTTGTTAGACGAGACACCTTTACAGGTTAATGATACAAATATGTCTATAACCTTAGCGCCAGGTGAGTTTAAAGTTTATGGTAATGAATTAGTAACTTTATCTAACGAAGATTTTAATACTTTTGAAAATAGTATAGTTATATATCCAAATCCTTCATCAAGTTATTTTTCTTTGAACAAATCTGTTGAAAATATTACAATATATAATGTTACAGGTCAAGTTGTAAAACAATTTGAAGGTAGTTTTGATATCAATCATCGATTTGATATTGAAGATTTGAACAGTGGCTTATACTTTGTAAAAGCGCAATCTCAAGATAAAACATTGTCTGATAAACTTCTAAAAGATTAATACCGAAAGTTATTTTACATGTCTCCCGTATTACGTGAGACTTAAAATATACGTCGGCATTATACCTGTAGCACATTATTAGCGATATTTAATGGATGTATTGGTATAATAGATTGCTTTGTTCTCATCAAGCAGAAAAGGCGACTCTTTTGAGTCGCCTTTTTATTTTATAATTATTATATAAACTACAAAATCTGCTCAGCGTGAGCTTTGGTTTTGACTTTTGAAATGACCTCTTCAATTTTTCCCTCTTCATCTATAACAAAAGTAGTTCGGTGAATACCATCGTATTCTTTCCCCATAAATTTTTTTGGTCCCCAAACACCAAAAGCTTCTATCACAGATTTGTCTTCATCTGCAAGTAAAGGAAAAGGTAATTCATATTTATTTTTAAAATTTTGTTGGCGTTTTGGTGAGTCTGCGCTTACACCAAGGATTTCATAACCTTTGTCTTGAAATGTACCCCAGTGGTCGCGTAAATTACAAGCTTCAGCTGTACATCCTGGCGTGCTGGCTTTTGGATAAAAGAAAACCACAAGTTTCTTACCTTTGAAGTCTTTTAATTCATGAACATTTCCATCTTGGTCTTTTGCTGAAAAATTTGGGGCGTTATCACCGGCTTTTAAAGTTGTCATAATGTATTTTTGTTTAAAATTACAGAAAATGAAGAAGTCTGAGAAAGTAAATTTCGTTATAAATACGTTAAATGAAATTTATCCACAAATACCAATTCCTTTAGACCATAAAGATCCTTATACTTTACTAATTGCAGTTTTGCTCTCTGCACAAAGCACTGATGTACGAGTCAATCAAATTACACCACTTCTTTTTGAACAGGCGGATAACCCTTATGATATGGTTAAATTAAGTGTAGAACAAATCAGAGAAATCATTAAACCCGTCGGTTTATCACCTATGAAATCTAAAGGTATTCACGGTTTGTCAGAAATACTCATTGAAAAACACAAGGGTCAAGTGCCGCAAAGTTTTGAAGCTTTAGAAGCGCTTCCTGCTGTGGGGCATAAAACTGCAAGCGTAGTGATGTCTCAAGCCTTTGGTGTGCCCGCATTTCCTGTTGACACTCATATTCATCGCTTAATGTATCGCTGGAATTTATCAACAGGGAAAAACGTAAAACAAACCGAAAAAGATGCTAAACGATTATTTCCTAAAGCTTTGTGGAACAAACTTCATCTTCAAATTATTTGGTATGGGAGAGAATACAGTCCTGCTCGGGGTTGGGACTTAGATAAGGATATTATCACCAGAACCATCGGCAGACAATCTGTAATAAAAGCTTTTCACAAAAAAAGCACCCGAAAGTAAAACGGGTGCTAAAAATGAAACTAACAAATAAAGACTAATTCTGAATACTTTCAAATTGAAGATTGTTATGGTTAATAATCTTCAGTGCTTTTGAATAGTTAAGAAGGAAATCAATACACTCCTTCGATGGTTCAAAGTTTTCCACCTTTTTTTTAGGTGATGGGTTTAAGTAAAGGTTTGTCATATAAAAAAAATTATTTAAATAACAAACGGAGCTAAAACTAATTTATTGTTTTTATTTTGAATTACTTTTCAGTTAAAATGATGTTTCTTTCTTCAATAATTTTTCTCAAATTAATCAAAGCATAACGCATACGGCCTAAAGCTGTATTGATACTTACATCAGTTTTATAAGCTATTTCTTTAAAGCTATATTCATTGTAAATACGCATTTCTAAGACTTCTCTTTGGTCATCAGGAAGTTCTTTAACCAAAGACTTTACATCATCTTCAATTTGATCTTTAATTAGGTTAGATTCAACATTTAAACATTCATCTTTGATAACAGAAAAAATATCAAAATCAGTTTTCGTATCAAATTTTGGCATTCTATTGCTTTTTCTAAAATGGTCGATAACCAAATTATGAGCAATTCGCATTACCCAAGGTAAAAATTTGCCTTCTTCATTGTATTTTCCACGTTTTAAAGTGTTGATTACTTTTATGAACGTATCTTGAAAAACATCTTCGGCTAAATCTCTATCTTGAATTTTAGATATAATAAATCCAAATATTTTGTGTTTATGTCTATTGATAAGCTGACATAATGAATGTTCGTTACCATCTAAGTAACTTCTAATTAATTCTGCTTCAGATATAGTTTGTTGTTGTTCCATAACATTACTTTATATCCCTTAGTATGGGACTTTTTAAAAAAATACTAATTAAAAAAAGTAATGCTATGCTATAGGCCTGGTATTTGTTTGAAAGTCAAATATATAATTTTATTTAAAATACCAAAATTTAAATTTATTATTTAACATTTAACAATTGGCTATCTACAAAGCTAAATTGGTCATTCTATATTTGTAGTTTTAAGATATCATGACAAAAAACCCAACTCAACCGAGTCCATTAAAAAACATCATCATTAAAGGTGCAAAAATGCACAACCTTAAAAATATCGATGTTATTATTCCCAGAAACAAACTGGTTGTCATTACAGGATTGTCTGGTTCTGGAAAATCAAGTCTGGCCTTTGATACACTATATGCCGAAGGTCAGCGTAGGTATGTGGAAAGTTTGTCGTCCTACGCTAGACAATTTATGGGTAAACTCAACAAACCCAAAGTTGATGACATTAAAGGTATAGCGCCTGCTATTGCTATTGAGCAAAAAGTCAACAGCACTAATCCTCGCTCTACGGTTGGTACAACGACTGAAATTTACGATTATCTAAAATTACTTTATGCCAGAATTGGAGAAACCTACTCGCCTATTTCGGGTAAAATTGTCAAAAAAGATCGCGTGGCTGATGTGATTGATGCTGTTAAAAGCTTTGATGAAAAAACAAAACTCCTTCTCCTCGCCCCTATTGAAATTAATAAAAAACGAAAAATAAAAGACCACCTTGATGTTTTGCTTAAGCAAGGCTTCAGCCGAATTATGTTTAAAGGTGATGTCATTAGACTTGAAGAAGCACTTAAAAAAAGAATTTCTCGGAAAAACCTTTTCTTAGTTGTTGATAGAATTGTGGTTAAACACAGTGAAGACTTTTATAACCGTTTAGCCGATGCTGTTGAAAATGCTTTTTATGAAGGCCACGGTCATATTATTATAAAAGATATTAAAACCGAAAAAGAATATAAATTCAGTAATGTTTTTGAACGTGATGGCATAAAGTTTTTGGAACCTAACATTCACTTGTTTAGTTTTAATAATCCGTATGGCGCTTGTCCTGAATGTGAAGGCTATGGCGATGTGATTGGTTTAGATGAAGATTTGATTATTCCTAACACGGGCTTAAGTATTTACGACAACGCCATTTATCCTTGGCGAGGCGATTCCTTAAGTTGGTATCGTGACCAATTGGTAAAAAATTCGCATCATTTTGATTTTCCCGTTCATAAACCTTACTATCAACTTTCTGACGAACAAAAAGATTTAATTTGGGAAGGCAATCAATATTTCACAGGACTGAATGCTTTTTTTAAAAAATTAGAAGCCAAATCTTATAAAATTCAAAATCGGGTGTTGTTGTCACGCTATCGCGGTAAAACCAAATGCAAAACTTGCAAAGGAAAACGCCTAAGACCTGAAGCCAATTACGTTAAAATTCAAAATAAAAGTATTTCAGAATTAGTAGATTTGCCTTTAGATAAGGTTTTAAATTTCTTTGAAAATTTAGAGTTATCTGAGCATCATCAAAAGGTGTCTAAACGACTTTTAAAAGAAATCACAACACGACTTCAATTTTTGATGGATGTTGGATTGGGCTACTTAACGCTTAACCGAAAATCGAATACCTTGTCAGGTGGCGAATCACAACGCATCAATTTGGCGACTTCACTTGGGAGTAGTTTGGTAGGGTCAATGTATATTTTAGACGAACCCTCAATTGGTTTACACTCTCGTGATGGCGAACGCTTGATTGGAGTTTTAAAAAATCTGAGAGATTTAGGCAATACCGTGATTGTAGTTGAACACGATGAAGATATTATGAAAGAAGCCGATTTAATAATAGACATCGGCCCTGAAGCTGGTGTTCACGGTGGTGAAGTTGTGGCTTACGGCGACTTTAAAAGCATTTGTAAATCTGCTGAATCTTTAACAGGACAATATTTAAGTGGTAAACAAAATATTGAAGTCCCAAAACAAAGACGGCCAATTAAAAAACAACTGCATATTAAAGGTGCTCGTGCCAATAATTTAAAAGACTTTGAAGTCAGTATTCCACTGAATATGTTGACTTTAATCACTGGTGTTTCTGGAAGTGGTAAAAGTACTTTGGTCAAAAATATTTTATATCCCGCATTGAGTAAAGCATTAGGGATTCACGGCAGAAAAACAGGCCAATTTGATGCCTTAGAAGGCGACATTAAAAGTTTAAAACAAGTTGAATATATCGATCAAAATCCAATTGGGCGTTCATCGCGCTCCAATCCTGTAACTTATGTCAAGGCTTATGACGATATCCGAAATTTGTTTGCTCAACAAAAACTATCTAAACTTAGAAATTTTAAAGCCAAGCATTTTAGTTTTAATGTAGATGGTGGCCGCTGTGAAAAATGCCAAGGCGAAGGCGAAATTACCATTGAAATGCAATTTATGGCCGATGTGCATATTTTATGTGACGCCTGTCAAGGCAAGCGTTTTAAACCGGAAGTGATTGATGTAAAATTTGAAAACAAAAACATTGATGATATACTCAATATGAGTATTGATGAGGCAATGCAGTTTTTTGAAAAACACAATGAAGATAAAATTGTTAGAAAGCTCCAACCGCTTCAAAACGTCGGTTTGGGTTATGTAGCTTTAGGTCAAAGCTCTTCTACGCTTTCTGGCGGTGAAGCCCAACGGATTAAACTCGCAACCTTTCTCGGTAAAAGTCACAATACTCAAAACACCTTGTTTATTTTTGATGAACCCACAACAGGACTTCATTTTCACGATATCAAAAAACTCTTAAAATCTTTTGAGGCCTTGATTGAAAAAGGACATTCAATTATCGTGATAGAACACCAATTGGACTTGATAAAATGTGCCGATTATATCATTGACCTTGGCCCTGAAGGCGGTGAAAACGGAGGTTACCTCGTAGCTGAAGGAACGCCTGAAGATATTCTCAAATCAAAACAATCGCTGACTGCAAAATATTTAAAAAGTAAGTTGAACGCTTAAGCTTCGACATCATAATTGAAAAATAATCAATTATGGAAATTACTTTTGAATACTGGTATTTATTCCCTGTTTCTGCTCTTATTGCTACCATCGCTATGTCTTCAGGGATTGGTGGTGCAGTTTTTTTTTCTCCTTTATTTATGTTGGCATTACAACTCGACGCTAAAATTGCTATCGGTACAGCTTTGATTAATGAGTTGTTTGGCTTTACAAGTGGTGTCATTGCCTATCTTAAAGCCCGATTAATTGATTTTACTTTAGCTAAAAATTTATTGATATTTTCAGTTCCGGCGGCTATTTTAGGGAGTTATTATGCCGATTTGGTACCAGAAATCATTTTAAAATCCATATTTGCTACTGGACTATTGTTTATTGGATATCAAATCTATACGTCTTGGCGAAAAGAAATTAAAGAAAAATTAGAAGCTGAACACCAAAAAGAATTTGAAGACGACTTTGAAAGCAAATTAATTGATAGCTCCGGAAACACTTATAAATACACAGTTTGCAACAAAGGAATGGGACGCGCTTTTGCAGCCGTTGGCGGTGCTTTTTTGGGAATGATTTCTGTTGGCCTTGCCGAATTACAAGAATACCATTTGGTGGCTAAATGTAAAGTACCAACACCTGTTGCGGTAGGAACATCAATATTTGTAGTGGTTATCACCGTTTTGGTGGCTTCAGTTGGGCATTTTTATGAATTTGCCACTGAAGGCGGTGCGGTCTTAGAAAAAGTAGTGAATTTGGTTATCTTTTCCGTACCAGGCGTTATTCTAGGTGGACAAATTGGCCCAAAACTACAAAAAATCTTACCAGAAGATAAACTCAAAGTTAGCATTGCATTTTTGTTTATGGCTATTGGAGTGTTTATGCTTTATACGCTTATTAGTTAGTAGTAATATTATTCGAGCTTGTTTTCTGATCTTGTAGAATTAATCTACTGCGGTCTAGCTATGAGTAGTGAGGGATTTAAAGGCACTTCACTTTCTGTTTAGAAGTTAGTTTATTTAATGTAATTACTTTCATATTAGCACTTTAGCCAGCATTAAGTATAGCCAATGTTGTACGCTGGCTTTTTAGCTCAAAAATTAGACTAATCACTTTTGATATTTTTCAATTACGCTTAAGCTTTTTTGCGACCTCATCATAATATTCTTGTGTAAGTACTTCAGTCCAAGTTGTTGGTTGCCCACCGCCATATAAAGCCAAATAGGTGACATCATTTACTTTGGTTGATGAATGCCAATGCTCGGTATCTTTTTCACATTTAATCACATCACCAACTTTTAAGATTACTGGTTCTTTTCCTCTTTCCTGATAATACGCTTCTCCTTCTACAATAATTAAGACTTGGGCAGAACCATGTTTATGCCAATCTAAGGTGGAATTCGCTTTAAAGGTCGCTTTTGTGATATTATAGCCCAATTCAGTATCATCGTGGATAATAGCGTTCAACCAAGCTTCTCCGATGTAATGAGTATTTGGTGCTTTATTACCTTCTGTAAGATAAGAAGTAACCTTATATTCAGTATTTTGTGAATAGGCTGATGCACAGACTAGTACAAGCAAGAATAAAATTGAATTTTTCATTTAATTTAAGTTTTTAGTTTCTAACCATTGATTCATTAAATCGGCTATTTTTTTGTTATTTAAATCTGACATCGGGAAATGAGTATTACCTTTTATTCCTTTTGCAGGTAAATGTACAAGAGTAACATCTCCACCATATTTATTAACTACGTTTGTCCACTTTTTCGCCATTTCCAATGCAGCACGCCATTGTTCCTGCCCTGGATTATCAAATACTCTTTCTGTTGGTATATAGTCACCGTAATAAACAACTATTGGAATTTTAGTTAATTTTTTGAAAACTTCCATTGAAACACCTCGAGCAGACAATGTCCCTCCTAAATATGGGATTGAACTTGGGATTTCATCTTCTGGAAAAACAAAATTACTACCTGGTTCAAAACTTACGATGGCTTTGATATTTTCATTTCTTAAAGCTGTTAGCCAACCTTGTCCACCACTATGAGAGTGGGTAACCAATATACCAGACCCTATCTTGTCAAATAATTTCGATACTGTTTTAATATTTAGTTCAATATCCAAAGGGCCAGTATCGGGGGTTATTTGACGATAAAATTGATTAAGAGCTTCAGGTTCTTTGGAGAATTGAACATCAGGATAAAATTCATTGTTTATCCCAAGTCTGAAAATGCCAAACCAAAGTTGGTCATCGGTATTTGCATTAAGAGTCATTGGTTCTGTGCTTCTCCCTGATTGTCCACGTCTCGGTTGGTCAATTAAATAAACTGGGTATTTCTTTCTTAAGAAGATAGTTTGGAATCCTTCTCTACCATCTGGCGTCGTCTGCCAAGTTCTCATTGATTGACCGTAACCATGCCAAAACACCAAAGGCAACCCTTTTGCTTGGGTTGGTATTTGATAGAAAATAGTAGCGTGGTCTCCGTGAAGTGTTTGTCCTTCTGTGTTTTGATTTGTTGGATTAAAAAACCCGTGAGCTACAGGGTCGAAAGTCCCTGAACTTTGTATCACTTCTCCTCCGACTGTAAAACTTCCTTGCTCTAAAATTTCAATAACATTATTATCGTCTAAGACATTTTTTTTGTCATTATCACATGACAAGCATAAGCTAACGATTATTAACGTTAAGTTAATTCTCCAATGTTTAATTCTATTCTTCATTAATTTTAGAATATTGTGTTTCAAGCGGTCTAGGCTATGAGTAGTGCGGAAAAAGAAAGCTCAAAACTTTCAAATCAGCCTAAACTCAAGCGAGCAATTTTCTATTTTTAATTTTCATTTTCAAATATATAAATTGTTCGCGAAAAAACTTGCCTAAATCTTTGAATTCAGCCAAAACTACCGCATTACTTATAGCCTTTGTTCTCTGCAGGCTTTCTTGCGTGCTGCTATTCATTCAGCGTGGGCAGAAAGTCATACTTATTTGCAATTTTTGGCTTGTGTGTTGGCTGGAGCGAATTGCAAATGTGTATGGCTTTTAGCCTTGGCATTAATCCGTGCTTTTTTTATTTCCAACCGCAATTATCACGTCATTTTCTATGTCACCTATTCTTTTTAAAATCACATTCAAATAGTCGTCTGCTAATCTTCTTCTCAAATCTTTAATATTTGCAATCAATTCGTTAAAACTGCTGTCTTTGGTTGAAAGTTTTAATTGTCTCAACGTGTATTTTGGTAAGGTTTTATATTTTTTAATGTCTTTTAAAAGTGTATCAATAAATGAAACTAATTCTTGGTTTAAATCGTCTCTCTTTTCTTTAAGCAATGTTTTCAATGCAATATTTGCCTGATTCTCCAATGCTAATTCACTTCTTCCAGATTTATATTTAGGTTTGAATGCTTTGATTTCCTCATACGAATTCCAAAAAGCACTATTCAAAGGCAGTCGTTCTTCATCAGGACCACATTTAACGAATTGAATTAATTCTTCAAAGGTTTTTTCCGATGGCTTATCAGTTGGCTTTTCGTTATCATACTGATGAAGTATGGAAAATAAAGCCATTCCTTTTTTACGTAAAACCACCACATTATTTTCTTCAAATTGCTTCGCTGTTTTAACTCTATTCGGTAAATCGCTAATTTTTTTAATAACTTCTGGATGCGATTCAACAATCTCATTGTAATCGTTTCGAATAATGGTTGATGTGCTTATCTCATCATTTTCTTCTGGATTCGTGCTTATTTTACTGAATAATCCGCTTGGTGTTGGTTCTTCATCAGCATCGAAAATTTTGGAATCTTCTCCTAATGCACTATGTATTAAAAACATTTTTTGTTGTGCAATTTCTCTACTTTTTACAATGTCAGAACCTTGGTCTGTAGGGAAAAAGTTATAAATAAATAATTCATCAAAAACTTTGGCACTCATTCTATTAATACGACCAACACGCTGAATCACTCGAGTCGGATTCCAAGGAATATCGTAATTAATAATTAACCCAGCACGATTTAAATTAAAACCCTCTGAAAGTTTATCACTTGTGATTAATACATCAAAATGATCTACTTGTTCATTATGTCTCGCATTAAAATTAGCATCCAATTCTTTTGCAAATTTTTTGGTAATTCCACCATCACAAAACATTGCACGACCTAATAATTCATTTTCAAAATACTTTTGAAGATGTCTTACAGTATCTGTATATTCTGTAAATAAAATAACCTTTCTTCTTGGGCTAGTTTCTTTATTAAGCACTTCTTTTATTGTTTCTAAAACAGCTTCTCGTTTAGGGTCATTCTCTATAATATTTAAATCTTTAATTTCTTGTTCAATTCTTTCAAATAGTTTGATATCATTTTTAATATCATCTATAAATTTCTTTTTAAATTGAAAGGTTTCAATATCATAGATTTTGGTGTGTTTTGGCTTTGTGTGGTTTATAGCATTACGTTCAAACTCTTCTAAAGCTTCCTTTATGGCTTCATAAGTGAAATCGTCCGCATCATCTGTATCGTCATAAATATTCTCAATGACTTTTCTGTCCATCATATATTTACCAGATTTTTCTATGAATGATAATACCATTCTATTAGTGCGTAAAAAACGTTGAATACTTTTCTCAAATGCTCCAAATGAACTTTCAAAACGTTTAACCAATAAACGCCTCATAAAATCGAATAAGTTTCGTTGTTGTTGGAAAGCTCTGTTATCATCTTCGGAAAGTTTATCCTCATCTTCCTTTAGACTTTCGTACTCATTGGGCTTATAAATGGCACCTTTAAAATGACCAGTTTCTGAAAAATAATCTCGAATAATTCTATTATAGAAATCAGACTGTTCGGTAGTCAATTCATAAAACTGTTCTTCTGGGTCTTTTACTTCCGATAGATTGCTTATTTCTTTTTTATATTCAAAATCCGTTTTCAAGTCTAATCTGTTTCGTCTAATAACAACTGGAGTGATGATGTTTTTAATATCATTAGCCATTTTATGCACATCGGCTCTTACTTTAGAAATATCCACTACACTATCGCCAAACAGTTTGATATAATCTTTTCGTGCTTTGTCCCTTTTTTCTTGTTGAGCGGAATTATGATTTTTTAGAATATTAGACAAACGCTTAAAACGATAATTATATGCGTTAAATCGTCCTTCCAAATCTGCTTCAATAGTAATTCCAGATGCTCCTGGAACAATAAATAATTTTAGTAAGGAAAAAACATCGGCTGGTGAATTGTTAAATGGTGTTGCACTTAATAAAACGACTTGCTTTCCTCTACAAATGTCCATTAAGGCTTCATAAGCTGACGTATCTTGGTTTCTGAATTTATGGGCTTCGTCAACAATGATGACTTGATATTCTAAATTGTTTTTCTGAATACTTTCTGCAACGGCTTCAAGATTTCCAGAGCTTTCAATATCCCAATTATAAAGTTTAAAACGATTCCAATATTCCCACCAACCTGAATTTTCTTTTTTACTTCCAATCAAACCTGGTGGACAAAGTATTAAGCCTCGTTTTCCCATTTGGTTAGCTATTAACGATGCAATTACAGATTTACCTAAACCAACTACATCTGCAATAATAACTCCATTATAGGTGTCTATAACATTAAGTGCTTGGTTTACGGCATCAAGTTGATACTGGTATTTTTCAAAACCATTTTCATCGAGCAATCTGGTAATGGCATCGTTTATCTTTTTGGCTTCTTGTAATTCTATGTAGGTTTTTAAAATGAGTGCATAGGCTTCAAAAGGGGTGATAAGTGATGCCTGACTTTTGTTTTTCAAAAAATCTATGATGATTTTTGTGCCATTTTCGGCTTCTGTAATGGGTACAGCTGTTTCCCAAAGCTCATCAAAATAAGCTTCTGCACTTTCAAAACCATAGTCTTTTATTTCTACATTAAACTCTTCTTGACTACCTAAACCTGCTTTGGTCAAATTACTACTTCCCGTAATAAACTCACCTTTTACATTGAATAAATCTTGATATTTATTGTCTAACTGAAATAAGTAAGCTTTGGCATGATTGGGATTGAGTGTTTTTCTAATGATTAATCTGCCTTCTTCCAATAGCTGAATAAAGAATGCTATTTGATTATAAAAGGCTTCGTTATCCATTTCGGCATTGTTAATGGCAAAACCCATCGATTTCATAAACTGGGTAAAATGTTCCTCTTGGCTTAAGCTGTCATCTTGCAAACCGACTTCTACAATGCTACTCAAGTATTTATCTACTTGTAAACCGACTAAAATTTTGAGTGTTACGTGTGGATTATCTTGCAGGTTTTTATAGATTTCTTGCCAACCCGAAAAGTAGAAAAAGCCTACCAAAAATTTTAATTCCTGACTTGCTGAAATTAGTTTCTCTAATCGCTTTTTTAGTGTAGCGTTATCTTGACTGTTGGTTATAAAGTTTTTACTCATTTATTCAAATTTCAATGCGTTATATTCTTGGGTTGCTTGTTTTACAGTTTTTAAAAGGTCTGCAAAATTTGGACTGTCTTCAGGAATCATATTGTTTTGCATCACTTTATAATCGTCTTCCCAAGCTTTTATAAAATCGTCTGGTGGAATAGGATTTAGGTTTGGTGGATATAATGTGTCATAATCTACTCCACGCAACCCGTTAAACCGTTCTCTATGCTCAATAATAGAAACTATCAGTTTTTGGTCGTATGCTTTATTTTTATGTTCGCTGTTGTAGATTTTTGTAATATCATACAAATGCCTACTTAAACGCTCTTCACGTATTTTATAGTTAGGTTTCTTAAACTCTTCGTGCAACAAAAACAATTTTTCTAAATAGGTACGTTCTGGATTAACACAAGGTATAGTTATAGCTGTATCAGCAAATGGACGTTTAGGAAATTGTTCGCCAACAAATGATATGATGTCGCAATTGGTAAAAGGGTCTTTTAACGAACGACTACCCAATTCTACCTTTACTCTTGGTAAAACGTATTCTGAATGTTCTGTAACCGCAGGATAATAAATTAAAATAGATACTGGGTCTTGGTCGCCATCGCCTAAATTTTCAAAATCGAAAGTAACGTTTTTATAACCCTTATCTGCGAATGCTTTTTGTAAGGCTTTATAAAATGTAGAGGTGACAAACTCAAAAGATTTCCCTCTTAATTTTTTTACTTGCGATTTACTGATTAAACCACCATCAAAACCTAAATACTCTCTGTTTAAGGCTAAATCTATATCTTCTGAAAAACGGTTGATTAACTGCCACGCTTTACTTAATGATGTACCACCTTTAAATAACAAATTTTCGGCTACATCTAGTTTAGAAAAGATAATATCAAGAGTTTGTACTACCCACCAATCTTTTTCTAAAGCATATACAGGCAAGCTTTTTTGTTGTGCTACCGCAGTAAAAACCTCTGCCTTTTCTGTATCTTTTAATTTATAAAAATCTTGTGCTGCCATTTACAATGCTTTTGCCATTATTTCTGCTATCCATTGTGGTGCTAAACCAATATCGTGTTTTAAATCCTTGCTATCCTCTTTTTGTAACAGCTTGTTTATGGTTTCTAGCTCGTTGTCTGTTACGTTGTCTTTTCCTATTTCCTTAAGAGCCTGTACTACTAATTTGCTTATCTCACCTTTTAGTGCCAAGTTTTTAGGTGACGTTTTTTTAAATTGTATGGTACGATTGCCAATAGTTATTTTTCGTGGTGAACCATCGGTAAGATATACCAATTTTAAAGGGACTTGTGTAGATAGCCCTAACATATTTTGTGCATAAATGCCTGTAGGTAATATACGTGCCTTATCTCGTTTGGCTATGGCTTTAGCGACTTCTTCGGTAGTAGGTAAAACCTCTTGGTTAAGTAAGCTGCTAAATGTAGGTTTTGCGTAAATACCACGTGCCAAATTATGTAATAGCCCTTTTTTAACTATACGATGCAATGCTACCTTTACTGCACCAGGACTGCCATAGTCTTGAAAGTCTTCTGTAAAGACTATAGCGCCTTGTTTAAGGCTTTTTATTTTTTGTTCTATTTTATCGTCTGTACTTAGCATAGTGTAAATATAGCAATTTGTAACCTGTTTAAAAATATTTGTAACTAAAATATGCTAAAAAGGTTACAGAAAAAACCACCAATTGGTAAGGCTAATTGCATTTTTTTGTAACGAAAGGGTATCACTTTTCATTAATCTATTTGGTAATTATTATACGCTTCTTCTGTTAAACTAAAGGCTGGGTCTATAAGTAATATCTCTTGGTGGGTGAGGTTGTAGAGCTTATAGATTAAAATGTCTAATTCGTTTAATAAAGCTTCATCTAATTCTAAAGATGAAAATAGTTCTTTAGATATAGATTCAATACGTTCACTTATTTCGTCTTCTAATTCCATCAATGGAAAGTTTTTAACATCCTCAATTATGATTTTTGGGAATGCTCCTTTAGTTGCTTTAGGCGAATAATTAAAATGAAAAAAAGTTGCCAATTTTGAATTTAGGAAACCTAACAACACCCAAATATTATAAAACTTTGAGTTAAGAACAACTAATAAAGCAGGGTCGTGATATAATTCTTCATCAGTATAAGCCGCAAAAATTGAAGGATTTGTTATTTCCCTAATTAAAATTCTTTCTTCATTGAAAAATTTAGGGTTTCTCGGATTAGCTATACCATCACAGTAATCAATCCACTCTTGACCATTCCATTGAATATTAAATTTAGTAATATCGCCACCCCAAAGCCATTTCTTCAAATCGGATTTAGAAAATGAGTCATAATGATAAGCTCTACTTTTAATTATTTCCTCATCCTGACCTCTGTATTTATCATAAGCAATTAATCCTTGACTTATTTCTGGAAAAAACTCAATTAAAGGTTTACTGTTGTCTTTTAACTTCTGTATTAAATCGACAACATTATTATCAAGCCTAAACGCCAAACTCCAATTCTGATTAAATTTTAATAACTTTTCATTTGAAATAAATATGGTATTTTGGTTTACCAACTTATTGAAACTATATGCTTCTTTAGTTTTTTTGTAATTAACTCCATTACCTGATTGATATTTTGAAGTCATAATCGCATTTAAAACAGTTGCTTTTTCAAAAATTTTAAAAGCCGTACAATCTACTATGCTCATTGACCAAGTATCTAATAAGTCTTCCCTATAATTTGAGGCGAATACATTAAATAGAAAAGTATTAGGAATTATATAAGATTTTATACCTTCAACATTAAGATATTTTTTGGCTACTTCTATGAAAAAATAATAAATTTCATAATCAGGCACTTTAACTAAATGATCTAAAACTTCTTGCCTATAATTTCCTTTTACAGAAACGCCATAAGGCGGATTCCCAATCACAATATCAAACTTATCTACACCATACATCCAATAAGGGTCAAACCAAGTATTACTTTCGTTGCTAAAGGGTTTCCAAGAGGCTAATTGTAAGGCACGTTTATTTTGGCCACCACCAGCAATTTCTTGTTTTAGGATTTTGGTTTGCACTTCTTCAAAGGCTTTTTTGAGTTTTACCTTTTCTTCGCCATAAGCTTGTAAATATTGGTTTCTTATGGTTTTGAGTTGGTCTTGCAAATCGTCTGTTTGGCCAAAATTTATAACAGAAATATTCTTCTCTTCCAACCCAATCAAGGTGTTGGCAGTTACAAACTTAAATTCTAGATTGGGTAAAGCTTGTATGCCTCTGTTATCCGCTTTGTCATTAATGGTTTCATCAATCACCAAACTCAAAAAGCTACGCAGTTTTGAGATTTCAGAAGCAATGGGTTGTATGTCTACACCATAAATAGAGTTTTGTATCACACCTAGTTTTCGCACGTAGTCGGCACTTTCGCCATCTAGTTTTTCTTTAAGCATTTGTTTAGCCAATGCGTTAGGAATATTTTCTATTTGCTTTTGCTTCCACCAAGAGGCATCGGGGTCTAGCTTTTGCAAAGCATTAATAATTTTATGCAATGCTCCCATAGGGAACGCACCAGAACCACAAGCTGGGTCTAAAATTTTTACATCGCTTAAAGCTTCAAGTATTTTCTTGGTTTCATTTGGCTCAAATTTATTTTCGCCACCTTCTTTAAACAGTTCTAAAAGCTGTTCTTCCCACCTTTTTGGCGGGCAAGCATTTTCGGTGTCAACTTTAGTTTTTAAATATTGCACCAAAGATTGCTCTACCATATAATCTACAATCTCTCTTGGAGTATAGAAACTACCTGTTGCTTTTCTTGCACTTTTTTCGGTATCTGGGTCAATTTCTGCCAATAAGTTCTCAAATATGGTTCCAAGCATTTCAGGGTCAATGCTTACTTCTGCATCATAAATACTATTTTCGTCAATGGTAAAGTTATACTGTTCTAATACTTCAAAAAGTTCTATAAACCATTGGTTTGGTATGTTTAAGTCATATGCAATTTGATGAATACCTTTGCTGTTGGTAGGAAAGAAGTCACCTGTTTGGGCTTCAAACAAACCACCATTTAAAAACGGAATAAGTTCGTGTTCATTGGGTAGTTCGTAGTCTTTTCGTTCTTTCTGTTTTTTGTTTAAAACCAAGAAAAATAGTTTTTCCAAAACCGAGTGATAGTAATTGTGTTGTTCGTTATTGACTTCAACTACCGTTTTAGATGACAACCAACTTTCAGGAACTAAAGGAATACTATTTACAGATTTTTTACTTTTTAAAAACCAACAGAAAATAGTTCTACCAATTAAACGTACTGCAAATTCTTGGTATATCTTTCTGTTTGTTTCTACTGGTGTTGATGGTAATTTTAAAGATGTATCAAATGCTTCGTTTCGGCTTCCAATTTTCACTTTTCCACCAATTAAGCCATAGAAAGATTTAGCAATGTCTTGATAGAATTGTTTGTTGAGTGGTTCAACGCTGAATGCCTGTATAATCTCATCTAGAGAATTAAAATTACAACCACCAACTTGTTTGATGAATGTTTTGTTGGTTTGACTTGGTGTTACGAAATAGGTGTAACGTTTAAAGTCTGTAAAATCCCTTTTTGTTCCGAGATAATTTGCTTTTACAAAACTGAATCTAAAATTTCCTTCGTCATCATAAAAGACAAAAAGTGAAGCGTCTTTTACTTCGTGTTTTAGAATGGTTTTAGCAATTTCGTATTGATTCTTTTTCCCTGTTCGTTCTGTTAATGGTTCGTTTGTTTTAGAAGCAATGACAATGAGGTCGTCTTTATCAATTTTTGCTTCTCCAATTTTGACAATGGATTCGTATTTGTCGAAAATGTCTTCTTGAAATAAATGGTCTAAATCTTCGTCATCCGGTTTAAATGAAGGAATAGACCCTCTTAAAAAAGCAATGAGTTTGGTTGTTGAGAAGTCCTCTATAATTGAATTTATCTTGCTCATTTTATGGTTGGCAGTTATTGAATTATACTATTTTTAATTTGAGCGTCAAGATAAAAATTTTTAAAACATTTCAATTCTTTTTAGTTAGGTTTCTTTTTCATTCCAAGCGTTGGCAAAAAACAGCTCTTTT
>JASMTR010000067.1:0-7522 GCA_041694175.1 Bacteroidales bacterium | reverse complement strand
AAGGTTTAAAAGTATAGAGGGAATCTGAAATAACAGGGTCGTTAATGGGTTGTATTGCATTGTGTAGACGCTTTTTTAAATAAACATTTTCCAGTTGAAGCTTTTTATTTTCCTCGTTAAGTTCAAAGTATTTAGTGACGTTATACCTTATATTAAATAGAAAAGCAGATAATGTATTTGTTGAAGACACCCATTTTGATTTGTGATAGGTATGAGATTGAATACTAAGCTGAATAGAAATAGTAAACAGCACAACAAATAAAATTCCTACTTTGTATCGGATAAAGAATTTTATAATTTGTTGCATGCATACTTATTTATTTAATTAATACAGGTTTGTAGCGCTCAAGGTCTTTTAATGTTATACCAGTTCCTCTAACAATAGCTCTTAAAGGATCTTCTGCTATAAAAACGGGCAAATCTGTTTTTTGAGACAGTCTTTTGTCTAAGCCTCTCAACATGGAGCCACCACCAGCTAAATAAATTCCAGTATTATAAATATCTGCAGCCAATTCTGGTGGAGTTTGAGAAAGTGTTTCCATTACGGCGTCTTCGACCCTTAGAATAGATTTATCCAAAGCTTTAGCAATTTCTCGGCTTGAAATTTCAACTTGTTTTGGTTTACCAGTCAACAAATCTCGGCCTTGAACACTCATATCTTCAGGTGGGGTTTCAAGATCTTCTGTCGCTGCGCCAATCTGAATTTTAATATTTTCTGCCGTACGTTCCCCTACAAATAAATTATGCTGTGTACGCATGTAATAAATAATATCGTTGGTAAAAACATCACCTGCAATTTTTACAGATTTGTCACAAACTATTCCACCAAGTGCAATAACAGCTATTTCAGTGGTTCCCCCGCCAATATCAACAATCATATTACCTTTGGGTTGCATGATATCAACACCTATTCCAATAGCTGCTGCCATTGGCTCGTGTATCAAATAGACTTCTTTGCCGTTAACGCGCTCAGCACTGTCTTTTACTGCTCGCATTTCAACTTCTGTAATTCCGCTAGGAATACATATTACCATACGCAAAGACGGTGAAAACAAACGTTTTTTTAAGGCTGGGATTTCCTTAATAAACATACTGATCATTTGTTCGCTGGCATCAAAATCTGCAATCACACCATCTTTTAATGGTCTAATGGTTTTAATATTCTCATGGGTTTTGCCCTGCATCATTGAAGCTTCTTTTCCGGCTGCAATAATTTTTCCGGATTCACGATCTCTAGCGACTATAGATGGCGCATCTATTACAACTTTATCGTTGTGAATTATCAGCGTGTTGGCCGTTCCTAAATCTATCGCTATATCCTCTGTTAAAAAATCAAAAAAACCCATGCTTGTTGTTTAGTAATCAATTGACAAAAGTAATCAATTAATGTTTAAAATGTCTTATTCCTGTCATCACCATACTCATATTATTTTCATCACAATATTTGATGCTCAATTCATCCTTAATAGATCCACCAGGTTGAATGACAGAAGTTATACCCGCTGTATTTGCAATTTCTACACAATCAGGAAATGGAAAAAAGGCATCGCTGGCCATAACCGCATTTGTTAAATCAAATTTGAAGTGCTTGGCTTTTTCAATACTTTGTTTCAGAGCATCTACACGTGAAGTTTGCCCTGTACCGCTGGCAATCAATTGTTTATCTTTAGCCAAAACAATGGTATTAGACTTGGTATGTTTACAAACTTTAGAAGCAAAAACTAAATCTTCTATTTCGCGCTCAGATGGGCTTTCTGAAGTTACCGTTTTGAAGTGTTCTTTCTGATCAGTTTTTAAATCTCTATCTTGAACCAAAACGCCATTTAAACAAGTCCGAATCATTTTGTTTTTAAAAGCACTTTGTTTAAGAATCAGAATTCTTCTGTTTTTCTTTCCTTTTAAAATTTCAAGAGCGTCTGCGTCAAATTGTGGTGCAATGACCACTTCACAAAAAAGTTGATGAATTTCCTCAGCCGTTGCTTTGTCTATAGTTGTGTTTGCGATTAAAATACCACCAAATGCCGAAACAGGATCGCCAGCTAAAGCATCTTTATAAGCGTCTAAAACGGTATCGCGTTGTGCCAAACCACAGGCGTTATTATGCTTTAAAACGGCAAAAGTTGGCGCTTCATCTTGAAATTCGTTAATCAAATTCACAGCCGCATCAATATCTAACAAATTATTGTAAGACAAGTATTTACCGTGTAATTGTTCAAAAACCTTATCAGAATTACCGTAGAAGTTTGCATTTTGATGTGGATTTTCACCATATCGCAAAGGCATAACATCTTTTTCTGAGAGTCTTAATTCTTCATTGGTTTTAGGTTGGTTAAGATATCCGAAAATTTTAGTGTCATAATGAGAAGATACCGCAAAGGCATTAACTGCAAAAGATTTTCGCTCTTCAAAACTACTCTCAGCAACAGGTTTGTTTAAAATCTCTAAAACAGCTTGATAATCTGACTGTGATGCTACACAAAGCACATCTTTATAATTTTTTGCAGCTGCGCGAATTAAAGATATACCACCAATATCTATTTTTTCTATAATGTCTTCATGACTTGAACCCGAAGCTACCGTTTCTTCAAAAGGATAGAGATCAACTATCACCAAATCTATTTCTGGAATGTCAAATTCACTTAAAGTTTTTCTGTCATTTTCATTATCTCTTCTACTCAATATCCCACCAAAAACTTTGGGGTGAAGCGTTTTAACACGGCCTCCTAAAATAGAAGGATAGTCTGTTAAGTTTTCTACAGCAGTTACCTCAGCACCGCAAGATTCTATAAATTTTTGAGTACCTCCAGTGGAGTAAATTTGAATATTATGCTTTTTTAATGCTTCAATAATCGGCTCTAATCCGTCTTTGTGAAATACAGAGATTAATGCAGATTTTATTGGTTTTTGAGGATTCATAAGACAGTAAAATAGGTTTTTGCAAAGCTAAGTTATTATAACTAAATACGATGTTTTTTAAGTATTCAAATCTTACGTTTTTTTAAAAGCTATTAAAAAATTTGATAATCCATATAATTAGCTCCAAATATGGCTTCTATTTCATGTTGATATTCAGTAATTTATCAAATTATGTTCTGGAAATAACGCGTATGTAAAATAACCACTTAAAAACTTGCAAATCTCGCCAAAAAATCTATTTTTGCAGAAATATTAAATGTTAAGGAAATGTACTGGACTTTAGAGTTAGCCTCTTACTTAAGCGATGCGCCGTGGCCCGCAACCAAAGACGAATTAATAGATTATGCCATACGTACTGGTGCACCTCTTGAAGTGGTTGAAAATCTACAATCTATAGAAGATGAAGGCGATAATTATGAGTCTATAGAAGAGATTTGGCCAGATTATCCTACCGACGAAGATTACCTTTGGAACGAAGACGAATATTAATTTGCAAATAAAAAACTTTACTATTAAAGCCTCTTCGTTAAACAAGAGGCTTTTTTAGTTTTATAGTATACTAATGAAATACTTGCTTTACAAATATTTATAGTTTTCGAAAAAAAGTTGATTTTTGTTAAACAATATTACTAATAAATTGTCTTGTTATAAAACTATAAGATTCAAACCAGGCTATTTTGTATTTTAATTTTTAAAAAAATCATGGCAACATTTAAAAACAAAACCGTACTCATCACAGGTGGATCTCGTGGTATTGGAAAAGCAACAGCAAAGGCTTTTGCAGAACAAGGGGCGAGAGTAGCTATTAATTTTAGAGCGAATAGTGAAGCGGCAAAAGAAACCTTAAAGCTACTAAACGGTTATGGACACGAGTTATTTCAATATGATATTTCAAATAAAGACAAACAATATCAACTGATAGAGGAAGTTGTCAAAACATTTGGTCAGCTTGACATTTTAGTCAATAATGCCGGAATTTCTATTGAACATGACATTGAAAATATTGACTTTGAAGATTGGTCTTCAGCCTTTCAAGATACGTTTCAAACCAATTTATTTGCGGTTGCAAACCTGAGTTTTTTAGCTGCAAGGTACATGATGAACAATGGTGGCGGACGTATTGTTAATGTTTCCTCTCGTGGCGCCTTTCGCGGAGAACCCACCAAGCCCGCTTACGGTGCAAGTAAAGCTGCCGTAAATGCCATGAGTCAATCTCTAGCTAAAAAATTAGCAAAGCATAAGATTTATGTTGGCGTTGTTGCCCCAGGTTTTACTGAAACAGATATGGCTAAAAAAACGTTAACGCCTAAAGAAAGAGAAAATTTGCTTAGAGAATCACCCTTTAAAAGAATGGCTCAACCTGAGGAAGTCGCCCATGCTATTTTATTTTTGGCTTCAGATAAAGCAGCTTATGCTTCCGGCAGTATCATTGATGTGAATGGAGCAAGCTATTTAAGAAGTTAATTTTGAGATAATTAATAGAGGATAATATTTTTATACTTTTACTAAGCCATCTAAAAGCAAGGTTTTTTGTAAATTTGATTTTCATACCACATAAAAAGTAAATAAAACACATGATTAAACATAACTGGACACGCTCAGAAATTCTGGAGATCTATCATAAACCCCTAATGGAATTGATGTATGAAGCAGCAAGTATTCACCGTAAATATCACGACCCAAATACAGTTCAAGTTTCAACATTACTCTCTATCAAAACTGGTGGATGTCCAGAAGATTGTGGATATTGTCCTCAAGCAGCAAGATACCACACCAATATTGAGAAAAACGATTTAATGAGCATTTCTCAAGTTAAGGCTCAAGCTAAGCGGGCTAAAGCATCTGGTAGTTCAAGGTTATGCATGGGTGCAGCGTGGAGAAATGTAAAAGATGGTGATGATTTTGAGCAAGTTCTTGACATGGTAAGAACGGTAAATGAACTAGATATGGAAGTTTGCTGTACCTTAGGTATGGTTACTGAAAATCAGGCTAAACGTTTAGCCGAAGCTGGTTTGTATGCTTATAACCACAATTTAGATTCTTCTGAAGAATACTACAAAAAAGTCATCTCAACTCGAGGATACCAAGACCGTTTAGACACAATTGATAATGTTCGTAAATCTAATGTAACGGTTTGTAGTGGTGGCATTATCGGTATGGGAGAGAATGTTGAAGATCGAGCAGATATGTTGATAGCATTATCAACTCTAAATCCACAACCTGAATCTACACCTATTAATGCTTTAGTCCCTGTAGAAGGCACACCTCTTGAAGAACAAAAACCTGTGGAAATATGGGAAATGGTTAGAATGATTGCGACGACCCGTATTGTCATGCCTAAAACGCAAGTGCGTTTATCTGCAGGACGAACGCAAATGAGCCAAGAAGGTCAAGCCATGTGCTTTTTTGTGGGCGCAAACTCTATCTTTGCAGGAGATAAGCTCTTAACGACACCAAATCCCGATGTTAGTGAAGACATGAAGCTTTTTGAGGCTTTAGGCCTTAAACCACAACAGGCCTTTGAAAAAGGCAATAAACCTGTTTCAAAACCTAAACAAGAAGCCCAATTTCAGCCTCTTGGTGAAAAACCAAAATGGTCAAGACCTGGACACAAAATTGAGCGTAATGAAGAAGCTAAAAAAACGGCTAAAAATGCTAAAGTTTAGTTTTTAAAAAAAATCCTCTAATGTCTCAACAACTCAATACTCAACCTGTTGAAAGGGTTGAAAAAATATCGATACAAGATTTTATTCAACATTACGTTAAACCGCAAAAACCCGTAGTGATTGAAAATTTAGTTGAAGACTGGCCAGCACGAGAACTGTGGACATTTGATTATTTTAAATCTATAGCTGGTGATTTAGAAGTGCCCCTTTACAATTCTAAGCCTATAACCTCTCAATTTATGTATAACGAGCCTCAGGCTAAAATGAAGCTTTCGGAATATATTGATCTATTGCAAAGCCAGCCTACAGATTTGCGACTTTTTTTATTTAACTTGATTAAAGAGCGACCAATACTACAAGATCATATAAAAGTGCCTGATGTAGGTTTAAAATTGCTTAAAGACCTGCCGTTTTTATTTATTGGTGGACAAGATTCAAAAGTATTTATGCATTACGATATTGATTTAGCCAATATCTTGCACATTCATCTCAAAGGCGAAAAACAATGTTTAATTTTTCCTCCTTCAGAAACCAAATACCTCTACAAAGTTCCAAACTCTCTAAAAACAAATGATGGTATTGATTTTACCAATCCAGATTTTGAGAATTATCCTGCTTTGGCTTATGCCAAAGGATATACAGCAAAGTTATCAGCAGGTGAAACCCTATATATGCCAGAAGGCTATTGGCATCATATGCATTATAAAACTCCTGGGTTTTCTATCAGCTTAAGATCTTTGGCAAGAAAACCTAAACACTTAGGTAAAGCTGTTTATAATATTGCTGTTATGCGAAATTTAGAAAACTTAATGCGAAAATGGAAAGGTGATAAATGGTTAAAAGATAAGCAAAAAGCTTCTGTTGAAAATACCCACAAATCATTGAATTTGTAAAAATTGGAGCTGCAAATACTACAGAACAATTTCGTCCTTCACCATTACGGCTCAATGTTTTGGAAAGAGCAAAACATGCTTATTATCGCAGATTTGCATCTTGGCAAAATTGAGCATTTTAGAAAACACGGTAGCGCTATACCTGACTTATCAAACGCTTTAGATTACATACATTTGGAGCAAAATATAGCTGAATTTTTACCACAAAAAGTTGTATTTCTAGGTGATTTATTTCATTCTGCGCTCAACAAATCTTGGACTATTTTTAATTCTTGGGTGAAACGTCAACCTGTTGAATTTTCTCTAATTGTTGGGAATCATGATATCATTCCTGTTTCGCGTTTTCAAGAATTAGGTTTTCATATTAAACCATATCTTGACATTTCTACCTTTCACCTAACTCATAAGCCAGAAGAAACAGATGAGCTATTTAACATTTGTGGGCATATTCATCCTGGGTATAAACTAAGAGGCAGGGCTAAACAACAACTGAATTTATCTTGTTTTTATCAGAAGTCAAATCAACTTATTTTACCAGCTTATGGCAGTTTTACCGGTAATTATTACATAAAACCTAAACCTGATGAACATGTATATGTATTATCTGAGAAAAATGTTAGTCAAGTTATTTAGGTTCTAGTTAGAAATTGTCGTTATTTAAAGACTTTTCATATTTCTGTAAGGATTCCCTTTGACTTAAAGATTAAGGCATTGTTGGAAACATAGCATAGCCGTGAGAACTGCCGATAGCCCGCCGATGCGACTTTGGAGCAGCAAAAACTCCATATCTCGATAGGTTTTTTTATTACAATTGAAAAATTCACCTGCCAACAGACGAGGTAGGTTCAATATGACGGCGACTGACGTTGATAACCTGAGTTCGATTTAAATAACCTAATTTTATAAAGCCGTCAAATTGAGTGGTTTTTCTGAGTAAAACGAAGAATCCCGAATTAAGTCGGGAGTATCGAAATTAGGCTTTATAATGAAAAACAAACGTAAAATTTAGGATAAAAGTGAATTTGTGTTATTAGTCGAACTCAGGTT
>JASMTR010000066.1:0-3578 GCA_041694175.1 Bacteroidales bacterium | reverse complement strand
AGCGCATCCAAGAAAAAGATGAATTAATCAAACAGCTTA
Source organism: Bacteroidales bacterium (assembly GCA_041694175.1). GTDB lineage: Bacteria > Bacteroidota > Bacteroidia > Flavobacteriales > Flavobacteriaceae > Psychroflexus. The sequence goes on along the minus strand of JASMTR010000066.1, from coordinate 3,539 downwards.
ATCAGAAGCTTAATAAATAGTAAAACTGAGTATTATTCTTCTTGATGATAATTTTTTTTGTTAGATCTTAACAAGACCTCACAGATACAGTGTTTAAATCATAATCCACCACATTTAATTTGATGAAGTTAGGTAATAATTTCAAAACCTATAATTAACCGACAACAACACATAACGTTCTAAAAGCCTGTAAGAAGTTGTGGATGTGCTGATATCACTTATTGAAAAGGTTTGAAAGCGTTTGGTATTGAAAAGGTTTTTGCCTGATAAAGACATGCTGAATTTATCTTTCATAAACTTATAAGTCATATCAAAATCTAAGAAGTAAAAGGTATTGTCTGTATCAATATTACCAAATTCATAACGCTCAGTTTGAATTTGAGCATCCCATTTATCGTTAAATATAAAATTAAGATCTAAAAAACTTTCATTGTTTGTAAACTGATTTGAAATTGTAGTATCTATCTGGCTCGTTAACCATTTTGTGCCAAAATGAAAGTTAAACCAACCATCAAAACCTGAGCGGATTTCCAAACCATAATTGTAATTTGTATTTTCAACCACACGTAAATCTGAATTATTAACAATGTTCTTGAATTCTGATTGAGAGTAACCCAATTTTAGTTTGAGGTTAGTTGATAATTTTTTAAAATAGTAATCTGCATTGGTATTGATATTTAAAAAATCTCGGTCTTTAATTAGGATTTTATCAGTAAGGGAAAAGTTTTGAGAAATAACAGCATTAGTAGAGAAGAAATCGTGATTTTTAGAATACATAACAAACGTATTGGCAAAAAACCGATTACTCCAATTGCCAAGTTGGTAATTAAAAATAAATGACGAAGAATCTAATTGATTAAAACCGCCCGTGCCACGATTAAATGATCTAAATCCAGTTTGAACAAACTCAGGGTAAACATCGAGAATTTTAGCATTGGTTCTGTTAAAAGAATAGTTGCTAGTGATTTTGTGCATGTCATTTAGTTTCCATGCAAAGCCAAAACTTGGATTTAAAAAAAATGGGCTTTGTGTAGTCTCTGTTTCTCCTAATTCTAAGCGATTTGAAAGTTGATGGAAGTGAAGTTTTCCAATAAGACTAAATGAATTGATATCATATTTATATTTAGATTTAGCATATAAATCATTAACTGCGTATTTGACTTGATTTTGAAAACCATCAGGATTTTCTGCAATTATATTCTCTTGTAATAAATTGTAAGTGGTATTGAGTTTATCTCGTCTATAATTATTCCCAATTTGTAACTCAAATAAATTACCACTTTGCCGTCTATCCATCAAATGGGCGTTAAAACCCATATAAAGCATTTCATTATCGCTCAGCTGCTGAATATTATCTGCTTCTGTTTCAAACAAATCCTGAAATAAAAATTGATTGACGCTATAATTTTGTGGTGTTTTTTCATCGATAATTCTTCCTGTTAACAACAACACTTTCTTATCCTTAAAGCGATTGGTGTAACTGATATTTTGATCAAACAATTGGTTATTTGAATTTAAATTTTCTACGGTAGATAAACCATTGAAAAGTAAATTGGATGAATCTCTAAAATCTGTATCATTGTATTTTGTGGTGCTTTTAATAAACTGAGTTTTAGAAATATCATAAGTGATATCAATTTTACCAAAACCTACTCTTTGTGTATTGGTTAAAACATAATCTTCTGTATTTTCAAATTCTACACCATTAGCACTAAAATTTTCAAAGCTATTTCTAAAAAAGTCTTTTTCATCCCAATTAAAAAAGCCTAAGGTTTTTACTTTGATGTTTTCGGTAGGGTTAAAAATAGCGTTTAGGGAAAGTAACTCTGCATTATTAAAATTGGTGCGTTGACGTTTGAAGTTAAGTTGAGGTGGAGATAAATTGATAATATTTCTGACTTGTGCATTATCGCCAATACTGGCAGGTTCTCCAAAACGCATCGGTCTTATTAAATGATTAATGTCTCCTGTTGCGTCATACCCCACATTATTAAGATTGGTTAAAAAATAATATTTATTCTTTTTACCAAAGTTCATCAAATTGGCCTTAGTGTCGTAAAAGCTATCATTACCGTAGCCAATATCTACATTACCAAACCAAATGCGTTTAGCATCTTCACTTAGTTTCAGATTAAGCGCAACTTTTTCGCTGTCTTCAATACCTTTTAGTAATTTGTTGTTTGAATAATTTTCATAAATATCAACCTCTTCAATTGGGTGAGCAGGCATATTTTTAGATAATATTTTATAACCTTTTTCAAAGAAATCATCGCCATCTACCATCAGCTTTTCAATTTCTTTGTTACCTACTTTTATGGTGCCTTCAGAATCTATTTGTAAGCCTGGTATTTTTTTAAGTAAATCTTCTACGGTTTGCTCGGTGCCGTCTGTAAAAGCTTTGGTTTGAAAAGTGATGGTATCTTCTCTCACACGTATGGGTCGGTCAGCTTCTATAAAAACCTCTTGAAGACTTTCTGTTTTGGGTTGTAAAACAGCATTTACAGTATAGTTTTGAGATAGATCATTTATTGAGATAGGCATAATTTTCCTGTGATAACCTAATGATGAAAACTGAATCTTAAAATCACCTTTTTGATTGACTCTAAGCCTGTATTTTCCTTTATCATCGGAATAAGTATAGGCTAAGATGTTTGTGCTGTCAGATTTCAGGATGATGCTTGCTGATGCAATTGTACTTTTTAAACTGTCTTTAACGATGCCATGTATTGTTGTTTGACCGGTTCCTGTAAGTATATTTAAAAATATACATATAATAACAAGTAGAACTAATCGCATTCGAAATCAACAATTTCAATATTAACTTTTCTACCACCTACATTTGTTACTTTTAATTGACTGTAGTTTCTTGGTAATTTTGATCTGATTTTCTTTTCAAACTGTTTTGCATCATTACATTGATTCAATAAAAATTGATCGTAAGTTATGTAGTTTTCCGTTTCGATGGATTCTTCATCAAGAATTTCATCTATTTTATCGTATTGAGAAGAAATTGATGCAGATTTCAATCTTGAGTGATATTTACCATCTTTATCATATATTTCTATAATTAGGCCAGGCAAACCGTGGTATTTTCTTGGGCCATAATCGACTGGAATATCTTCTGCAAACCAAGCAGTATAATCTCTACCTCTGTAAAGAGATGTTGCTTTTTGGCAATTAAAATTACCAATCATTTTTTTTTCCTCATGGATTTTCCAATTAAATGAAATAGTCGAATCCATAACAACATATTGTTTTAATGTAGTAGTTCCAGTATAATATAATTTTTTGCCATTTTTTTGTCTAAAGTAAAAGGGAGTTTTATTATTGCTTTGTGAATTTTTAATAAATTTCTTAAGAAAATTATTGTTGCCTGTAGTTGTCGAATCATTCGATATATTTTTCTTAAGAATATATAGAGATTTTTCATCATTAAAATATAAAGTATATTCTAGTTGTGATTGTTTTGATGTAACTACATTCTCTTCGAAAACAAACTTTCCAAATGAAATATTATTTTGAGCAAGAGATAAGATTTG
>JASMTR010000065.1:0-9175 GCA_041694175.1 Bacteroidales bacterium | reverse complement strand
AAATGTATGTGGTGTTCCAAGCATTTTTTAATTGTTTGTCGAGTTAATCATTTTAAATTGTAAAAACATATTTTAGAGTTTGAATCACATTGCAGGCAACGTGTTTGGCTATGAAAAGTAGCGTGCAAACTGGCGCAAACTTTTCGGATTAATAACTGAGAATAAAAATAGACAAAAACTTTGGATTAAGCACTTTGTAGCTATTTTTTATAGCCGGTGTTGCCAGTAGTTTTTTTATTCCGATATATATTTTTCAAATTCCGATTTATTTATTTTTTCGATTGTCGTTGGTTTTTCAAATTTCAATCTTCCAGATTTTGTCACTGAAATTGTTTTGTCATTAGGTTTCTCAATAAAATATTCGGTAATATTATTTTCAAAATCATATTTCGACCAAGCAAAGGTTCCTTTTCGTTTTTCGTTTTTATAGTAATCAGTCTCAAGTTTTGCATTTAAAATTCCGTATTCAATTATTTTTTTGAAGTGTCCATTGGTAGGTTCTGATTTCCACCATATTGTTGTGAATTGGTCAGAATCATATTTTCTGTTTTCCCAATTATCTCCGATTTTCGGTAGTCCAAGTTTTTCACGTTCCGAATTGAATTCAATTCCGTGGTTTTTTTTAAGTGGAATTACTAATTTATAGATTGCATTAAGTCCAATAAAAATTACAACATAAAGAAGTCCTTTTATTATTGCTTTTCCTAAAGTTTTAATCGAAAAAGTAAATTCCTTTGGGTCGCTTTTATAGTCATAATAATATGCAATTCCAATTGGTACGATTATTATAAATATTATTAGAATTCCGTAAATCATAGACTATTTTTCAAATTACTGGCAACGGTCTTGTATATGAAAAGTAGCGGATTTAATGCACTAACTTTTCGGTTTTTAACTGAATTTAAATATATGATTTTCACTTTGATTAAGCGCCAAACCCGCTATTTTTTATATACGTTGTTGGCAACTGGCTTTTTTCATTCAGATTTTCGTTTGTATGTTTAAAAAAAAGTAGTTAGATTTGCATACTATAATTAGCGAAATGAGAAATAGAGTGATACTTGGGGATTGTACGGAAGAATTAAAAAAACTTGATTCTAATTCAATTGATTTAATAATTGCAGACCCACCATATTTTAAAGTTATTGGTGAAAAATGGGATTATCAGTGGAAAACAGAAAAAGAATATGTAGAATGGTGTTTAGAATGGATTTCAGAAGTTTCTAGAGTATTAAGATTAGGAGGAACTTTTTACTGTTTTGGCTACTTTAGAACACTAGCTTTATTAGTTCCTTATTTTGATGAGTTAGGTTTAGATTTAAGACAGCAAATATTAGTTGATAAAGGAATGAGGGCTGTCTCTGGTCGAGCAACTAAAAAATATAGACTATTTCCAAATACTACGGAAAGTATACTCTTTATTACAAAGGATAATAAAAAGTTTGTTAAACCATTTTTAAAAGAAAGACAACAAGCACTTGGTTTAAAAGCGAAAGAAATAAATGAAGGATTAGGTGTTAAGTCAAATGGAGGTGGAATGTGGAGTATTTATACAGGAAAAAATGTTTGCGAGCAATTTCCAACTAAAGAGCTGTGGTCTAAGCTTGAAAAAGTTTTAGACTTTAAATTACCTTATGAAAGTGTTGCTCAAACATTTAATCCACAAATGGGAGTAACAGATATTTGGCGTGATATTGATTTTTATAAAGAAAAGAGAGTACATTCTACTCAAAAACCTTTAAAACTAATTCAAAGACTAATTCTTGCAAGTAGTAATGAAGGAGACATTGTACTTGACCCATTTGCTGGAAGTGGCTCAACTGCAATTGCTGCTTTACAATTGAAACGAAATTACATTACTATTGAAGCAGACGAAGCTTATTATAATGAAGTTCTAAACCGGATTGAAAGCGTTGAAAACCCATTAGGTAATTTAGCTAACGTCTCGAATATTTAGTTTTTGCTTCCGCAACTTTATCTGTATCTCTTAAATCTAAATAACCTCTTGTTGTTTCATTTATAAATGGTAGTAAAGAAATAAATTTCTTTTTGGTTTTACTACTATTTACTAATGCTTGATAGTTTGAGCCTTCAACTATTTGAGAGGACAAAATATATTCTGGTACATTCTCAATAATTAAGTTAATCTCTTCTTGTGAAAGTAAGTTTGTCGGCATCAATTCAGGAACTAGTAAACTTCTATCAAAATCTGGTTCAATATAATGTGTGATATTAATTTGAGGTGTAGTATTTGCGTTGGAAACAATACACTCAAACACTTTTACAGGATTACACAAATAGAATTGATATGAATATGGCCAAAAATTCTTTGGTGCAGGAGTTTTATTTGCATTTCTACTAATATGCTCTAAAAATATTTTGTTATAGTAGTTTGTCATTAAACTAGTGAAGTGCTTGTGTCTTTCGGTATTATTCCACATTTCAAATGCTTGGAAACGAATTGTGTCAAAGTCGTTATCTGCAAAATTTGGATAATCTGCAATTGTTAAAAATACTCGGTCTAGGTCTTTAGTTAATAGCTTTAACTCTTCCTCTGATTTAACAGAAAAAAGCCATTTACTGTCATCCATCCTTTTTAAATTAGTAGAACCACAATGAGGGCAGGCAGTTTCGATTCTTAAAACTTTTTGTTTACAATCTTTACAAGAATCCAATTGGTCAACTCTACTACAAGATTTAACTTCTGTGCCGTCAACTAAATCATCTCCTCTTGCACCTGTTCTAGAACCTTCGACACCTGTTATCAAGGAAGCCAAATGCTGACCTGGATAACCTATTTTCATATTTGGTGTTTGCCTAGTTATTTGCGACCAAACAAGAGCTTTTATTCTTGGCTCTAGAACTAACTCCATAAGTAGTTGTTCTATTCTGTTTTTATTGTCTGAAATTGTAATGTATTTAGCTTCTGGTTTCATTGAATAAATCGTTTATGCTTACTTCTAAAGCACTAGCAATTTTTTCAATATTGAGAAGTGTAATATTTTTTTCAGCACGCTCTATCATACCAATGTAGGTTCTGTGAACATCTGCTCTAAAAGCAAGTTCTTCTTGAGATAGATTTTTGAGTTTGCGTAATTCACGAACTCGAGTGCCGAATTTTATTAGTATTTCTGAATTAGAATCCATTGCTAATTTTAGTATGCACAAAGCTAACTGTAGTCTACATTATAAACCACATACTAAAGTTAGCATTAAGAATTAGTATAGATTCCCTATTTGAGTTGATTTATCGAAATCAAAAAGCTGTTTTTCTATTTGTCTAGCTGTTGTATTGTATTCAGTAGCAATATCCCTAATTACTTTTAAATATATATTCCATTCCTCCAATGTGAAATTTTGTCCATTTGGATTGGAATTTACAAAATTGAGATTATATAGTTGTTTCCATACTCTTATATCAAGTACGGGATAATTTTGGTCTTTAAACATAAGTATAGCTGAAGCAGAAGGATATTTTACACCAATCAAAGCTGTTAGTATATGTATTTTCAACTTTTCATCATCTTGTTGAAAAGCTAATTTTGTTATTTTTCTAAAATCTTCGTCACTGTTTTTGTTATAGTGTTTTAATGGTCTAGGAGATTTCCATTTTAAAATTTTCAAGCATTGTTCTTTGGTTAAAAACCCTTGACTTTTTAAAGAGTCAAAATATTCAAACAATTCCAAAGTTTTAGAGTCCTCAAAGATCGGTGTTTCAGCAATGATTTTTTTTAAAGTACTGGTCATTTTTCAGCTTGTTGCCAACGGGAAGTGTATCGTTAGTGGCGTGCAAAAACTCAACACTTTTTGTTTTCATTCGTAAAGATAGAAAAAAATCACAGAATTTTAAATTTTGCCCAAACCCCGCCATTAACGATACATATTGTTAGCTACAGCGGTCGAGTAGGCGAGTGCTTTTGCAGAAAAACGCCCAAGCCTTTCGCACCCATTTTTTTTCATTCCACGTGTCCTATTCAACATCAATTTCGTTTTATTCACATTTCGCTGAAGATTAGCTTTCATTTTCGACTTTGAATCATTCGTCGTCGCTTTAATTCATTCACCGTTTTTCATCGCAAAAAAGCTATTCACTTCGATATTTAAACTTTTCTTCGTGTTTGGCTTTCAATTATTCGTCGAATTTTACATTGATTTCAATTTTGTCAGATTTCGTTTAAGATTTGCAGTCAACTTGATTTTATATTATTTACAGTTTTTTCGTGATAAGCTTATCAACTCGGATTAATCAAAATTCCACCGAAGAAATTCCATTCACATTATTTTATCAAAAAATGGGTGAGCCAAAATTCTAAAAAAAATTATTTGGTAGTTGTAGCTAACGGGAAGTGTATGATTAGTGGCGACCAAAAATGCACTTCAGTTTATTTTTCAATCGTAAAATTAGCAAAAAAAATCACAGACTTTTCGTTTTATTCCAAAACCCAGCCATTAATTATACACATTGTTAGCTGTAGTATTTTTCCGATTTGGCTATGAAATCATTAGATCTATTTATCTTTTTTCTTAAAATCAGGTCTCAGTCCAAAATTCAAGCTTAGCGCAAACAGTTGTTTACGTAGTTTTAATTGGTCATATACTTTTTGTTCGTTATAATTTGAGAATTTCTCCGTATTTGTAATTTCATTCTGAGTTATTTTCCATAAAATCTGTAAAATCATTCTATCATTAGATCTTTTTTTTCACTCCGCTTTTTCGCTAAGATCTACAAAATCATTTCATCATTAGATCTTATTTCCATCCTGCTTTTCCGCAAAGATCTATTAAATCATTTCATCATTAAATCTGTTGAAGTCAAGAATTTTTGCTCATATTACAGCTAACGTCTCGCGCATAACGAAAGTGGCGACTTAAAATGCGCAAACTTTTCGGTTTAACTTTAAGTTTCTAAAAATACCAAAATTTTCGATTCAATCACAAATCTCGCCATTTTTGTTATGCGCTGTTGTGTGCAGGATTTTCCACTATGTTTTTTTGCAAATATTGTTTAAAACCGGTAAGTTTATTTAAAAAATTGCTTTATTCCGTTTAAATTAGACTTAGATTTCTCATTTTCGAATTTCCATTGTTACCATTCATTGTTAACCAATAGAGTGTTTTGTAAATTAAATATCACTTAAATTAGTAGATATACCTGTTTTTAATAATAAATAAGATCTTATTTTCAGAATTTAAATCCAAAACCTAGTCTAAGTGCGTAACTACCTTCTATGCTAATTGTATTATCTTGAGATGTAATAATATCATCAAGATCTCTATTAGTAGTTAAACTCATTATGGCAAACAAATTTTTAGATAAATCATATTTTATATTTAATGAGAAGTGAACGCCTATCACAGAATTATCGCTATAATTAATGGAACTACTATTACTGAAATTTGTAATACTTCTCAAATAAGGACCAATTTCACCTTGTAAGCTAATGTTAGAATCATATTTATTACCTGAATAAATATTATATCCTAATAAAAAGGGTACTTTAAAAGAATCATAAGAGATTTCAGAAAGGGATATTGTTGAAATTCCTTGGTACCCAATTTTAATATACGATTTATCAGATATGAAATAATCTAATGAAATATATGCTGAATAAGAATTTAAATTAGCTAAATGATTTCCATTAAGTTCAAGCATTTGTGTGTAATTACCACCACTGATACCTATTGATAGTTTATTTTCTTTATTAAGATTCTTAATATCTTTAGAATTTTGACTAAATAACAAAAATGACATAAAAAATAAAAAAAATGTAAATAAATATTTCATGATTTGATTAATTTAAAAAAGTCTTGTGCTTTCAATAATTAAATTGAAGACAACAAGACTTCGATTATATTAAAGTAATACAATTATTCCTACAATGGCTGATAATGTTGTCGCAACTCCTATAACAATTTCTCCATTAGTTGCACCACCATCGCCTGGTGCTTCTGTATTCCACCATTCTGCGATTGTATCTACTAACCAATTTAGGTGGCATCCTACTTGATACCATTTACAACCACCCTTGAAATTAAAATTATCATCATAATCATTCTCAAGACCAAATAAATTTTTGGAAATTGTTTCTAAATCACTTGAAGTTATATTAGTAATCTTTTTGTTATTGATAGCATTATCATAAGCAAATGCTGCAATAAGAGCATCAACAAGAGCTTTTCCGTCAATATCATTATTGCTTGCATTGCTAATGATGTAATTATATGCTTGTCTCAACAATGTCTCACCTTCAGGCTTCATATTTTTTAATCCGTTTTCAGGATCTAATTCATCTTTTAAATCTTTAAAAGACATATCTTTTTCATAGTATAGTTCAATTTTACTTACAAAATCAACCATAGAGTTTTTCAACTCTTCACTTTGATAAACATCCACTGGAAAATCAGTAACTTCTAAATCATCATATCTATTTTTTTCTAAGTTGTTGAAATCTACTTCATTTAATTCATCATTTTCAGTACAAGAGAATGTCAAAAAAATTAATGATATGTACAGTAAAAAATTTTTAAATTTCATAATTTTATATTTAATGATTAATAATAGATTTTAAGTCATGACTTGAGTACAATAACTAGAAAAATAAAGATTTTTAAAAAAAAATGGAGACATTTAAGATTATTTTTTATTGAATTCAGATATTAACTTATCATGAATTAAATAAACAGAAATACTTAGACATATATTAATGGTTGTTAAAATCATATTTACAAAACAACGAAATTGCAACAATATGTATCTCTAATGGCGTGGTTCAGGAGATAAAACTAAAAGTTTAGAAATTATTTTCTACTTTACGATTGAAAAAATAAGGGTAGTGTTTCCTTGGAAGCCACTCAAAAATACAAAGGACGTTGAGACAAGCCCAAGCGGTGAAGTTTATTTTATATTCTGTCGTGTGTTTTTATCGGAAGAGTCAATTCAACGCAACAATTTTCAATCAACTATTTTCTATTATTAAACCAAAAATTGAATTTGAGCGAAATTTTCGATTGGTCACCAAAATTCAATCAATCAGTTCAGAATTTATTTGGTTATTTCAATTTCGGTATTTAGCGAGATTTTCGATTAAAAGCCAAAACTTGGGCTTGGCTCCTACTTTCAGATTTTAATTCCACGCAATTTTTTCTACTCAGTTGAATTTTTGTTATTCAGCTTGTTGAAATCTCGCAATTTGATACTATTTCAAATCTCTAATTTTAATTCAATCTTGCACACAACGGGAAGTGTATCTTTCAGTGGCGACCAAAGAAGCACAGCCCTTTATTTTTCAATCGTAAAGTTAGCAAATAAATCCCAGACTTTTCGTTTCAGCTCCCAAATCTCGCCATTGAAGATACACAGTGTTAGCACCAGTTTTATCTAATAGTAGGTAGATATCAAATTTCATTTTCAATTATTTCTTTAAATTCTTTTTCTATTTTATTCACCATATTTATAAAACCAATTTGTGTCAAAGAATGCATATCTTCTATATCTATCTGTTTGATACATTTAGTTTTTTTTAGATAATTAAAACTCAATATTCTAAACATTAAAATATATCCCATTAAGTCATAGTCAATACACAACAAATGCTTTTTATACCTTTTGTCAAAATGGTTAGCATTTTTGTATGAGTAACCAAGACTCTTAAGTTCGTTACCCCAATTTAAGTTAAGGCTTTTGTTTCTCATTTATTTATTGTATTGCTGTTAATTTATTATTGTCAAAGTACAAATAATTGTTTTCGTAAACCCATTGTTCAGATTTATTACCAGATGTAATTGTATTATTTACATCTTTTGGTTCTCCCCACGATAATTCACACATTTCTTTTGTCATTCCAATTTTAACTTTACCGTTAAGGACTAAATTCCAATTTTCTTCACCAAACTTTTGCTTATATTTATCAGCTTCAACTTTTGGAAATGCAAAATATATACCTTTCAAAACATTGTCCATAGAAAAAGCAAGTTGTTCACTATTACTATTTTCTAAAATTAGAGAAAGCTCATAATATTTTTCTTCAATTGCAAAATCAACACATTTCCAAATTGTTCCAGCGGAAAAATCAACTGGTTTACCATTTTGAATATCATACATCTCTGTTTTATTGTTAACCCAATTTCGACCTCGCAAAACATACTCTGTTCCAATATATCTTAACTTGGCTTTTTCAAAATAACCTACTACTATGAACGGGAAACTGTATCTAGAGTTACTGCTGTATTTATAGTAAAGGATGTCTTTACTTTCTTTCTCTTCAAGTTTTAAATAATATTGGGAACCATATATCGATTCATTTTCTTCTGCTTTTGGGTGAACCAGCACATCAAGAACTTTAAAATATTTGCCTTTAAGAGCTTCATATTTAGATTTGTTTCCGTCACAACATTTGTAAATATTTGTTTTGTTAATGTATTTGTCTTTTGTATAATCTTTTATAAAACCTCCATATCCGTATTTTCTTAAACTCTCAGAAACTCCTTTTAGATAAAGTTCCTGTCCGATATATTTGCGGACATTTTCTCCAACAAAATTGTTTAAACTGTCATAAGTGGTATTTTTAATCATTTTATTTACTGGTGCGATTTTAGTAGTTTTAATTTGTCCTAAACAAATAGTTGTCATCAGTACAGTAACTAAAATTGTTAATTTACTTTTCATGATTTTTGTTTTAAATTGGTGCTAACGGTCTCGTGTATCATTAGTGGCGTGCAAAAAATCAACACATTTTCGATTTCATTCGTAAAGATAGAAAAAAATCACAAACCTTGAAATTACGCCCAAACTCAGCCATTAATGATACACATTGTTGGCAAGCGTATTTTCATTCCAATGTTTGATAATCAGCAATTTATTTTGTTTAAATCAACTTTCGTTGCAAACATTTTTTATTCGTTTTCCATTCTATATTTTTCATTCCATTTTTCGATTTAGCGTTTCAATTTGCAAGTCAGCATTTCAGTTTCAATTATTAAAATTTCCATCGTCAAATTCCACGTCATAGTTTTTAAAAGTCAAATTGTTAATAATCAACTTTTATAGTGAATTAATATTTGCCTTTGCTTCATTTTCGTTTGCCGTTTCTCAATTTCATTTCGTAATCAAGATTTTCATTTTGAATTTGGCAAATTTCATTGTTAAAATTCAAATCTTCATTATTCACATTTTGAT
>JASMTR010000064.1:0-35413 GCA_041694175.1 Bacteroidales bacterium | reverse complement strand
GCATTCATCAAACTCGGGATGTAGCTTAGTCCGGTTAAAGTGCGCGTCTGGGGGGCGCGAGATCGGAGGTTCGAATCCTCTCATCCCGACTTTTTTCTTCACAGTTTTCTTACCTAAAGTATTCATCTATTTGGATGACGTTTTATTATAATTTTAAAATGTTAATTATTTTTTTAATAACTTTTCAATTTAGCAATTTATGCATGAGTAGTAATCTGTAATTTTATAAAAACTAAACCGGTGTTATGAAATTTAAATGTGTTACTATTTTAATAGTATTGTTGTTATCGTGTGGTTCAAAAAAAGAACTTGCTCAAGCTGAAACAGAGAAAAGTGAATTAGAAAGACAAATCGCAGAACTTAGATCTGAAAAAGAAGAATGCGAGATGAACTATGAAGCCATTGAAGAAGAAGTCATGTCTTATAAAGATATAATTTCAGACCTTCAAGGAAATACAAAAAATAAAGTTGAATTAACAGCTGGTGGACAGCTTTTGTCAGAGCAATCAAAATCAAACGTCAAAAGAATTTTATCAGAAATGCCAGCTGACCAAGTTGCTCAAGCTAAAACATTAGAAGATTCTATCAATCTCGCAGTAGGCTACAATATTAAAAAAGATTTGTCTGAACAGATAAATGAAGATGGCCTATCTATTGATGAAATTATAGATGTAAAAGTTCACGAGCCTGTTGTCTTAATCACGCTTACCGATAAGGTGTTGTTTAATAGTGGAAGCTATTGGGTTGATAAAAAAGCCTATATGCTTTTAGCTAAAATTTCTGATGTCATTAAAGCAGAGCCAAATATCGATGTCCGCGTAGACGGCCACACAGATAATATGCCATTAGCTGAAGGTTCATATATAGTGGATAATTGGGATTTAAGTATAAGGCGTGCGGCATCTGTGGTAAGAACTCTTGAAAATAAATTTGGTGTTGAGGGTGAGCGTTTAATCGCCTCAGGACGATCTAAATATTCGCCTGTAGCAGATAATTCTACCAAATCAGGCAGAGCCAGAAATAGAAGAACTACTATTCTTTTAATGCCTAATGTAAAACACTATATGGATTTGATTAATAAACCTTATGACGGCAGAAATAATCAAGAATATAATTCTGATCTAGAAGCTAAAACTAATCAAATTAATTCTAGTGATTCAAATAATCCTTCATTAGAAGAGCCTAAACCTGCCATAGAAAAAAAAGATGAGGTTTTTGGAAGAGCACACTCAAACAATGCAACAGATGAGAATAAAACTAATGAAGATAAAGAACCTCTACCTAAAACCGAAAGCCAAACTGTTACTCTAAAAAAAGTTGACACTATTCAAACTAAAGAAAAACCCGAAGAAGACACAGCTAGCAGAAAAAACAAAAAACTTTCTTTAAGAGAGAAAAGAGCCGCTCTTCAAAGAGAAAAAGAGGAAGCTGCTAATAAAAGAAGAGAAAAAAGAGAAAGACAAAAAGACTCAATTAGAAAAGCTATAAAAAATAGAGGTAAAGACCAATAGTCAATTCTGTCAACAAGCTGATATGAAAATTTAATTTAAAACTTCAAATCTAAAAGTTGCATTTATCTGTTGAATTCAAGATTTAAATTCGACCTAGCTTAAAAATATAAGGATGACTAAATTAAATTTGTTTTTGATCCTAGCTGTAATATTGGTTTTATCATGTCAGAATAGTAGCAAAAGTATTTCAAAAAACACACAAAATCAACATTCAGTTGAAGTATCAAATTACAGTATTCCTGATGTTGATCACGGAACTCTACAATCGCCAATCAATATCCTGACTAATCAATCACAAAATGGTAAACACCGTATCAAATTGAATTTTGATGGTAAAATCAATAAAGTTGAAAATTTGGGACATACCGTTCAGCTTGATTTTAAACCTGGTACTAATGTTAAATATGAGAATAACATTTATGAATTTGTACAACTACATTTTCATACCCCTAGCGAACATCTTATAGATGGCGTAACTTATCCTATGGAAATGCACATAGTCAATAAACTGAAGTCTTCAAAACATTTAACTGATAGTATTCAAAAGTATTTAGTAATTGGTGTCTTGTTTAAAATGGGTGAATCCAATAAATTCGTTGAAGAATTTATCAACCTAATACCTGTACATAATCACGAAGAAATAGAGATTTCTGAAGATTTGGTACATTTGCAAGATATTTTTAATCAGAGGGTTATGCCAAAAGACAGCAGTTTTTATCATTACGATGGTTCACTCACCACGCCACCATATACGGAAAGTGTAAATTGGTTTGTGTTAAAACAAATTTTAACCGCCTCCCTTAATGAAGTTCAAAAAATAAATTCTATTGAAGGAAATAATGCACGGCATGTTCAAGCACTTTTTGGTAGAGAAATAAAAATTGAATAAAAAACCGAAATTTTTTAGCTTTAAATCTTAAAGAATTGATAATTAAGTTATTTGAGTTTGTTAGCAAATATTAATCTGTAACTTTGCAAAAAAAATATATAATTTATGAGTCAAGTTAAAGACAAAGACACTGTAAAAGTGCATTACACAGGAAAATTATCTTCAAACGGTCAAGTTTTTGATAGCTCTTTAGAGCGTGAACCTCTTGAGTTCACTCTAGGTCAAGGTATGCTAATTCCAGGCTTTGAAAAGGGAATTGTTGATATGAAGGTTAATGAAAAAAAGACAATTGATATCCCTAAAGACGAAGCTTACGGAGATGTTCGTGATGATTTATTTCACAAAGTGAGTAAAGAACAACTTCCAGAAGAAATCAAACCTGAAGTTGGAATGGGCTTAGTGTCTAAAAATCCTGATGGTAGCGAACAACAATTAAGAGTTTCTGCTGTAAATGATGATCATATCGTTGTTGATGCTAATCATCCACTTGCTGGTCAAGATTTGACTTTTGATATTGAAGTGGTGGAAATTAAATAATTCATTTCTTATAAAAGATTTAAAAACCGCTTTTTTTAAGCGGTTTTTTTATACATTATCTCAAGGTTAACTTATTAATTGTCTCTAAATTTGTTGCATCGTTTGGGCTCCGTAGTTCAACGGATAGAACAAAAGTTTCCTAAACTTTAGATCTAGGTTCGATTCCTAGCGGAGCTACTTTTAAATAATTTACTGCAACTTAAATACCCAAGAGAATGAGCTTTCTTTATCCAGCACTTACAAAAGCTTAATGCTTTTAACGTTGGTCTTAAAAATACATCCTGACAAAATCTTCAGGGTGGTTTTTTGCTTGTCATGACCTAGGCGGGTTTACAGATCCTGAATAAGGTTCCACATGAAAATACAAACCATATATCGCTATTGCGATGAGGTTTTATTTTTTTTCTTTCCAACCCTTGAGCTATCGCTCAGCTTTTACAGAAAAAACTAAACCCTGCATAAAATACAGGGTTTGCGCCTTAAGTGACCTCGGCAGGATTCAAACCTGCAACCTTCTGAGCCGTAATCAGATGCGCTATTCAGTTGCGCCACGAGGCCTTATTTTGCTCTTTAAAAATTCTCTTCCAGAGCCTGTTTTGAAATATTTTTCTCTTTCAATCGCTTCTTTTTCGTTGAAAAATATTTCGTAATATACTAATTCCCAAGGTCTGTAACCTTTTGTTGATTTAGTTTTTCCATTATTATGTTCTTTTATTCTTTCCTGTAACCTGGTTGTAAAACCTTTATAAATTCTTCCATCCCTTTTACTTTTAAGAACATATACATAATATTTCATAACTTTTTTGCGCCCTGCCTGCCGGCAGGCAGGTATTCAGTTGCGCCACGAGGCCTTATTTGTTCTTTAAAATTAAAAACTAAATACCTAGAATTTAATTTGGCTTGCAAATATATTTCATTTAAATCTTACAACAAAATTTAGGCTAATTTAAATTCTATTCAATTTAAAAAGTTGAGCTTCCTCATCAAATTTAATTAAATCTTGAGGAAATAACTCATGTAATACACCACTATGGATTAAATTTTGTGGTGTATCTTGAATGACTTGTTTGTTCTTTATTAAAATAACAGAGTCACAGAGCTGTAGGGCTAAATTGATTTCATGTGTAGCAAAAACTACGGATTTATCGTGGTTTATGCTGATATCTTTTAGCAAATTCAATACCATAGCCTTGTGATACATGTCTAAATGCGACGTGGGTTCGTCTAATATAATTATAGGAGTATTTTGAGCAATAGCTCTTGCTATTAAGACTTTTTGTAACTGACCATCACTTAGTGTGGAGCAAGCTTTATCTTTAATCTCGTAAAGCTCCACTTGTTTAAGGGCTTTGATGATGTGGTTTTTATCCTGATATTCATATAAACCGAGCCAATTGGTATAAGGTTGTCGACCTAAGGCCACAAAATCTATAACGCTGAGATGTTGTGGTAAGCTTTGCTTGGTCAAAACTAAACTTATTTTCTTGGCGATATCTTTGATGTTATAAGAATCTAGCGGTTCATCATATAACAAAATGTTCCCCCCTTGAGCATTTAATAACCCAGCAAGGTTTTTGACCAAAGTTGTTTTTCCAGAACCATTGATGCCAATTACAGCAGTTAAACCCGCATTTTTTATTTTTATATTAACAGATTGAACCACTTCCAGTCGGGGTTTATCGTAACCAATACTCAAATTCTGGGCCTCTAGTCGCATAGATTAAAAGTTTAATTGCCTTGAACGTAAAATAAGCCATATGACTATAGGTGCACCAAGAAGTGATGTTACTGCATTGATTGGAATAGTGTAATCAAAACCTGGTAACTGTGAAATGCTATCACATATCAACATGACTACAGCGCCACTTAAACATACGGCAGGCAACATAATTATATGCTTGTTGGTTTTTAAAATTAAGCGCATAAGATGTGGAATAGCCAAACCAATAAAGGCTATCGGACCAGCAAAAGCTGTGATACTTCCAGTTAAAAGACAAGTCGCGATAATCGTGGTGTATTGTAATACTTTAATATTAACGCCTAGACTTTTAGCATAAGATTCACCTATAAGTAGCGCATCTAAGGGTTTGATGAGAAATAAACACAGGGTAAGGCCTAAAAACCAAAACACGCCTAAAATTGAAACTTCGCTCCACGACAAATCCCCCAAACTGCCTAAAGACCAAAATACAAATTGCTGTAATTCATCAGAAGCACTAAAATAGGAGAGAAGATTGACTACAGCCCCAGTTAAACTTGCAAACATCAACCCGATAATGAGCAATGCCATGCTATCTTTTATTTTTACAGACGTTAGCAAAACGGCAATCATAACCATCAAACTGCCTAAACTAGATGCAAGAATGACTGCTGTTTTAGAAAACCATAACGAATTTGAAATACTCAATCCCAAGAGTCCACTGCCCATTAGCAATAAAGCTACACCAAGTCCGGCGCCACTACTCAAACCTAAAACATAGGGTCCAGCTAAAGGGTTTCTAAAAAATGTTTGCATAAGCAAGCCACTTACGCCCAAGCCTGAACCAACAATAATAGCGGTCATGGCTTTAGTAAGCCGATAATCTAAAACGATATACGTCCAGGTACTGGTTGAACTTTCTCCTGTAAATATAGCTTGAACAATATCTTTTAAGGGAATAGAAACAGAGCCTAAACTGATATTAAGCATTAAGACGAATAAAAGAATCAAAATGCTAGCTAGACTAAGTTTAAGCGTTTTCACTGATCTAAAGGTTTGAAAAATTTAGGTTCATAATTGGTTAAAAGCTGTGGATGAAAGATTTGGATTAAATCTTTAAGCACCCAATCGGGTCGTTGAGGGGCTAATTCATAATACAAAACACCACCTGTTTGTCCTTTGGTTTTAGCAAATGTATAAATATTTTTATCCTTAAAGGCTTTAAACTTTTCGTAGTGTTTTTGTTGATCTACCATTTGTTGATAAGAGGTATATTGTGCTGGCGCAATCCAATATTCCGCATTTTGACTGTCGTTTAATACACTTTCAAACGACAAGGACAAACTACCTCTACTTTCTGTATCAGCATATAAATATTCTGCATTGGCATCGGCTATTAATTGGGCTTGCCAGCTGTCTCCACCTGGTAAATACCATTGGTCTTTCCACAAGGCTCCAGAAATGACAGTGGGTTTGGTTTGGCTTTTGGAGCCCAGTGTTTTAGCTTTTTCATATTCAGTTTTAATGGTATTAAAAATTTGTTGTGCCTTGTCGTTTTTATCAAAGAGCAGGCCAAAAAACTTGATCCATTCGGCTTTACCGAGGGGATGAGCTTCTACCCAATCGGCGTTATAAAGTACAGGGATATTAGCTTTTTTGATACTTTCAACAGATTTGTTTTGTCCCTTAACTGCAAAACTCACTACCACATCGGGTTGTAGCAACAATAAGAGTTCGGTGTTTAAATTTTGGTCTTGTCCCACATTTTTAATTTGACCTTGGTTTATTAAATTTCTGGCTTTATCTGAAGAAATATAGTCAGTATTGGGAAAACCTACTAGGTTGTCGAGCACACCCAAAGCTTCTAAAGCTGGAATATGCGTTGTTGAGGTGACAACAATACTTTTGATAGGCGTCTTTATTTTGTAATCATAATCTGTTTTGGGTAAGTTTATGGAATCTGAAGTTTGTAATAAATACGTAAAGGTTTTATCGGCATTGGGCCAGGCTTCAGTTATTGTAAGAAGTTTGAAACCTTCAAAAACCTGAACCTTAAATCCTTTTGCATAATCTATCTTAAATGCATTGGGTTTTGATTGTTTAATGGGTTTAGGTGTTTCCGATTTTGGTTGATTGACACAAGACCAAATCAGAATTACAAACCCCAGAATAGACAAGGTTCTTAACATAACTTCAATTTTAGAACAAAAATAAGATTATTAACGAGAGCAAAATTTTATGCCCATGATTTCTTTTTTCTATTTAATCCCAATATATTCTTCATAATACTTTAATGGAGTTTAATCAGCCTTTTTAGTTTGAATCTAAATTATTAAGTCTTTGTTTATTTAATTGAAAATTGGTTTTCTTGTTATTTTATTTGTATTATTGATACTGTTTTAACGTATAAATTAATGATACATAAGATGTATTTTATAAGCTGCCACAGACAATTTTTATTTGCCTTTCTTGTTTTGATTTTGCTCGTAATAGTTTATGGATGCTCTAAAGTCAAATATGAAAAGAGTATCGTAGATACCTCTAAAAATACCTCAATATTTGGTAGAAACGTATTTATTTTTGATGATAACATGGATCCGGATAGGATGAAAAAGACCTTAAATACTTTACATGAGCAACAAAAATATAGAGAATTTGGCTCAGAACGTTACGCTTTGCTTTTTAAACCCGGGATTTATGATTTGGATATAACAGTCGATTATTATATGCAAGCTGTAGGCTTAGGGAGGTATCCCGAAGATGTGACCATCCATGGAGCAGTTCAATCAATCACCAGCACCAGCAATGATGATATTCCTAATAAAGTAACGACCATGTTTTGGCGTGGCGCTGAAAATTTTAAAGTTATACCAAAGGATGATAAAATGATATATTGGGCAGTATCACAGGCTGCTCCATACAGACGGATGCATGTTTTAGGCGATATCAATTTTGATAAAGGTAGTTGGGCAAGTGGTGGTGTTTTGGCAAATTCTGTTGTAGAAGGTAGAGCTGGATTGACCTCTGGACAACAGTGGATGACCAGAAACTCTAGTATTGGTTCTTGGGAAGGTGGCAACTGGAACCGCGTATTTGTTGGTGTTAAAGGTGCGCCACAAGATACATGGCCTGCAAAACCAACCACTATTATAGGTAAAACACCAGTCATCCGTGAAAAGCCATTTTTAACTTATACCCAATCTGGAAATTATGCGGTTTTTGTTCCTGCTTTGCGTCGTGAAACCTCAGGACCTTCTTGGACAAATGCTGATGAGGATGGTGAGCTTATTCCTATAACCTCTTTTTATATCGCAAATCCTGATCAAGATGACGCTACCTCTATAAATCAAGCCCTAGCTGATGGCAAACATATTTTGTTTACACCAGGAATTTATAAAATTGATGAAACACTTAATATCACTCAACCCAATACGGTAATTTTAGGACTTGGACTGCCAACACTCATTCCGCAAAACGGCAAAGTGGCTCTTGCTACTCAGGATATTCCAGGGGTGAAGTTGGCAGGGTTTATGGTAGATGCCGGTCCTGAGCTATCATCTACATTGATTAAAATAGGCGTTGAGGGTGCAAAGTCTAATTATCCAGACAATCCCATTTCTCTGCATGATATTTATTGCAGAGTGGGCGGTGCTGTAGCTGGTCTTGCAGAAACCACCTTGACCATCAATAGCAACTATGTGATTGGTGATCATTTTTGGTTGTGGCGCGCCGATCATGGTGTGGGCACGGGCTGGCTAGATGGACAAAATAAACATGGCCTAGTAGTCAATGGTGATCATGTAAGTATTTACGGATTGTTTAACGAGCATTTTCAAGCTTATCAAACGCTCTGGAATGGAGAATATGGCAAAACTTATTTTTATCAGTCTGAAATTCCTTATCACCCTCCAAGTAATGATGTATGGAACGACCAGGGAAAACCCGGTTATGCATCCTATAAAGTAGCAGATCACGTGCAATACCATGAAGCCTACGGACTAGGCATATATAGTTTCTTTAGCGGTGAGCCAACAATCACAAATCAAGTAAGGGTAGAAAATGCGGTTGAAGTCCCCAACCATATAGGAATTTTAATACACCATATTTCAACCTTCTCTGGAAAAAATGGCGGTATCAATCACGTTATTAATAGATTGGGCCCATCTACTGAAGCCCTCGAGCTTAAACATTTTGATGGGTTTAAAGGGGAAGAATAGCTGGCTTTGCGATGCCTATTCTATAGCTGTTGATCTTAAATCAGTTTTCATCGCCTTTTCTAAACTTCCAAATTTGAAATAGCGACAACAAGTAACGAAAAATTTAAATTCTATGGTAGCACAACCGCCATTGCCGACAGGCTGACCTTAAAAGCGTCTGATGCAATAAGGATGTTCATGGGTTTAATTTTACTTTTTAAGCCGCCATCCCTTCTATAAAGGTTTGAATAAAGCCGTTAATTTTATTGATGAAGCGAGCTATGCTTTGCTTTCTGAACAAAATGGACTGTTTTTGTTTCATCACTTTACGTATTTTTCACGTATTGCTGGGACTTTTTAGGCAAATAGCTTTTTTTCGATGATGCGCTTTAATGTCTAAAAAATAAATCTTTTCTGGAATCCTTTTGGCATCTTGCAATTTCTCGGAAATTCTTTTGGTCTAACACACATTAACACCAATTCATATTATAATACAGTCTTTAAAGCAATAGAGCGACAATTACTACTGGTCTTGACTGTTTAAGGATAGCATCTTCGGTTCTCGACTCTAGTTTACCCTGAGCCATAGCCGAAGGGCTTGAACCACAAATATGTATGATTACAACGTTATTTAAGGAAGGTCAAAACTCACACAACTAATAACTAATTATTCATTACTCCAAACAAAATTCCTACCTTTGCATTGCATTTTGGTTTTACGAGACCGATTTAGGCTCGTAGATTAAAAGGGAATGTCGTTAAAATCGACAGCTGTTCCCGCAACTGTAAGCTTATTCCGATTGTTATTGGAAGCTTCTTAACCTGCTTCATGCCACTGTCTTGAGACTTCAGGACGGGAAGGTTGTTAAGAAGACGCAAGCCAGGAGACCTGCCATAATGTGTCATTAAAATTCATAAAACTTCCGGGATAGAGGTTTTGAGAAGGTATGGTATATAGATTTGTTTTTATTTTAGCTTGTTTAAGCCCATTTTTAGCCTGGGCGCAAAATACTGATGTTAAAATTTTAGATACGGTGTATCTGACCGATCAACAGCTTAAAAGTTTTAATACTGGCCAGAAGCAAACTCATATTTCAGATTCTGTCATCCATTCTCAGTCTTTTTCACTTACAGATGTTCTACAACGCGAGTCTCATATTTATTTTAAACAAAACGGCTATGGTATGGTTTCTTCTGCCTCATTTCGTGGGACGACGGCTTCACAAACGGCTGTGATTTGGAATGGTATCAATATCAATTCAGTTTTAACTGGTCAAACTGATTTTAATACTTTATTAAGTGCCAATTTTTCATCAATTGATATCAAAGCTGGTGGTGGCAGCGTGTTGTATGGCTCGGGTGCTATTGGCGGTAGTGTGCATCTCAATCAAGACCTATCTCAGCGAATAGAAGAAGAACACGAATTTCAAACAGGATATGGTAGTTTTAATACTTTTGAAAGCCGTTATCAATACAAAAACCAATGGGATAATTTTAAACTGAAGTTAGCTTACGCAAGACGTCAATCAGATAACGATTTTGATATTCCAAATCAAAACAGAAACAATCTCAATGGCCAATTTGAAATGAACAGTCTTGATGCTATTGTGGCTTTAGATGTGTCTGATCATCACCAACTCCAGTATTTTGGAAACTATTCGTTTGGCGAGCGTAACTTTTCCTTATTAAGGCCTTCTGATCCCAAAACTAAATTTGATAATAGTGATTCACGAAATATGCTAGCTTGGCAAAGCCAATGGAAGAACATGCAGTCTAAACTCAAACTGGCACACCTTACTGAAAATTTTACTTTTTACGATAATTTAGACCGCGATACATCTTCATCGTCTTCGGTAAACACCAATTGGTTGCAATATGAATTTTGGATAGAATGGCAAAAGGTTAAAATAAACGCTATTTTAAATTACCAAAGCGCGACCGCTGAAGGCAATCAACTTGAAAATGCCCAACGTGATGTTGCAGGGATTTCATTCTTATTTCAACATCAATTAT
This sequence comes from Bacteroidales bacterium, assembly GCA_041694175.1. Taxonomy (GTDB): domain Bacteria; phylum Bacteroidota; class Bacteroidia; order Flavobacteriales; family Flavobacteriaceae; genus Psychroflexus. The sequence continues at coordinate 24,568 of JASMTR010000064.1, read as the reverse complement.
TTAAAGATTTTGAATATGAAATTACCTTAAGACAAGATGTTAATGACGATTTTGAAAATCCATTTTTGATAAGTCTCGGCGCCGTTTATGAGGTTAAGCCATATTGGAATATGCGTTGGCATGCTTCAAAGAATTATCGCCTGCCAGGTTTTAATGACTTGTTTTGGGTTAGTGGGGGCAATACTAACCTCAATCCTGAAACCGCTTATCAAACTGAAATTGGCACAGCATTAAATTTTAAACGATTAAACTTTTCGGTTACTGGGTTTTACAACAATATCAGTGATATGATTCGTTGGTTGCCTGACGCTAACGGGATTTGGCGACCACAAAACACACAGGAAGTCAACACCTACGGTGTTGAAGCATCTTCAGCCTTTAGATATAAGCTAGCCTCTGGTCAACAAATTAATTTAAAAACACAATACAGTTATACTGTTTCAGAAAATCAAAAGACAGGAAATCAACTAATTTATGTGCCGTTTCATCAAGCGAATGCCAATTTAGCTTACGTTAGCGGAAAATGGTCTTTGGGTGTAGATTGGATGTATAACGGCAGTGTTTTTACCCGTACCGACAATGATCCTAATCACCAGGTTGAGGATTATCAGCTTTTTGATATGCAATTCTCTTGGCGTTTTCCTCAACTTTTAAATTCTAAACTTAGCCTGAGAGCACTAAATATATTCGATTTGGCCTATGAAGCTGTAGATAACAGACCTATGCCAGGCCGCTCATTTTCAATCAACCTTATTACTCACTTTTAAATAATAACTTATGAAAACTATTTTAAAAATTACCGTATTATGTTTATCACTCCTTATCCTTGCTTGTAGTTCAGACGATGATAATCTTTCTCCAACTGTGCCACAAGGCGAATTTGACCAAGGTTTTTTTGTGCTTAATGAAGGTGGTATTGGTAGTGTAACTTATATTTCTGATGATTTTAGTAGGATAGAGCAGAATATATTTTCAAGCGTCAATAATGGTCAAGATTTAGGGCAATTTGTGCAGAGCCTATTTTTTGACAACAATAATCGCGCTTATATCATTTCCAATGGGTCTAATCTTATCACTGTTGTGGATAGATTTACTTTTGAAAAACTCGGTGAAATTACTACGGATTTAGATATTCCAAGATATGGTGTTGTTTTTAATAATAAAGCCTATGTAACGAATCAGGCGTCTTTTACTACTGGCGAAGATGATTTTGTTGCTGTAATCAATTTAGACACTTTTGAAGTGGAGAATACCATATTAATTGGAGAAACCGTAGAATTTATAAAATCTTCAAACGACAGATTGTTTGTGCAAAATGCCGCCTTTGGGTTCGGCAATAAAATTTCAGTGATTGACCCAAACTCTAGCATCATAGAAAATCAAATTCAAACAGAATCGGGATTACAAAATATTGAGATTAACAACAATTCACTTTATGCGTTGCATAGTTCAGGTTTAGATATTTACGATTTAAACAATTTAAACCCGACTTCTACTTTAGTTTTACCAGAATCATTAAGTGGCGCAAAAAATCTTCAAATTTTTAATAATGAAGCTTATTACACTTTTGGAACTTCAGTATATAAATCAAACTTAAATGGCACTACATTAAGTGGTGAAGTCTTATTTAGTTATGAGTCATCTTCTGAATTTGGTAGTATGTACGGATTTAAGGTCCACGAAAGTCAAATTTACCTCTCTGATGCTGGCGATTTTGCCTCTGATGGTTTTATAGAAATCTATGATACTGAAGGTAATTTTGTCTTTGAAACCGCTGTTGGTTTAGCACCTAATGGGTTTTATTTTAATTAATAAACATCCCTTTGCCTTCGGTATTTTCCTCGAGAGAAAACTTTGAATACTTTATCTACAGAAAAAAAACATAAAGCTTCTTCCCTTTGGGGGAAGACAGGAGATGGGTGTTTATAAAATAGAATGCTTTTTTTTCAAATATTCATATAATGCCATTTGTGAGCGGATTTCAGGCTGGTTCTCTTTTTTTTCAACATATAAATTCTGGTGGTCAGCATCAATGTGTCTTGCTTTAACATTATCTGAAGTTTGAATATGTAAAATATCTTTAAGTTCTTTTTGAAGAGCTTTATTTTTTATAGGGGTTAGCACTTCAATACGACGGTCGAGATTTCGTGTCATCCAATCGGCACTACCGATATAAGTTTTTTCTTCACCGTTGTTATGAAAATGGTATATGCGTCCGTGTTCTAAAAACTGATCTAAAATACTAGTGATTTTTATATTTTCGCTTATACCATCTAAACCTGGAATTAAACAGCAAAACCCGCGAACAATTAGACGAATTTTGACACCATTTTGAGAAGCTTTATAGAGTAGTTTTATAATCTCTTGGTCTTCCAGGCTGTTCATTTTTGCAGTAATTTTAGCAGGTTTGCCGAGCTTAGCGTGATCAATTTCTTTTTGAATGAGTTTGTCAAAACGTTTACGAGTATTAAATGGCGAAACCATCAGTTTTTTGACTCTTGGTATGATCAATTCACCTTCTATCACTTGAAAAACCCGGTAAAGTTCTTTTGTGATTTTTTTATCAGCTGTAAACAAGCCGTGGTCGCAATAAATTTTTGAAGTTTTAGCGTTAAAGTTGCCTGTGCCAATATAGGCGTAATGCTTTGTACTTTCTTGTTCTTGCCGGCTTACACATAATATTTTAGAGTGTATTTTAATTTTAGGATAACTATAAATCACTTTGGCGCCTTTGTCTTCAAAACGTTTGCCCCATTCTAAGTTGTTTTGCTCGTCAAATCGAGCTTTGGCTTCAATAAAAACTGTAACTTTTTTGCCGTGACTCAAAGCTTTGAGTAAAGAGGTTGTGAGTTGAGAGCTTTTTGCAACACGATAGAGGGATATTTTAATTTCTGTGACTTTATCGTCATCTGCAGCTTGTTGAACAAAATTTTCAACGGCACCAAAAGACATATAGGGATAATGCACTAAATGGTCTTGAGTTTTGATGGCTTCAAAAACATCATCAGTATGACTTAAAACTTTATGAGGAATGGGTTTAAGCGGTTTGTTATGTAAAGCTTCATTATCAGTGGGTTCAGGAAATCCAAAGAAATCTTTAAAATTATGATATTGACCGCCAGGCATTAAATCAACTTTGCCCAGGTTAAAATAATGTTTTAAAAACTTGAGTTGAGTTTTAGGTAAGTTATGATCGTAAAGTAGGCGAGTGGCTTGTCCTGTTTCGCGCTTTGAAAGAGATTCTAAAATTTTATCTTTTAAATTGCCTTCAAATTCATCTTCTATATAAAGTTCAGCATCTCGTGACATTTTAATTTCATAAGCGGCTTTGCAAGTTTTGTTTTTAAATAAATCTTTGATGTGAAATTTTATAATATCGTCTATAAAAAGTATTTCAAACGTTTGATCTGACTTTTTAAATACAGCAAAACGCTCAATTTCTGAAGGAATATTAATGATGCCGAATTCATCTTCATCACCAAAATCAACAAATAAATACAGCGCTTCGTTTTTTAAAAATATTTTGTTCTTATCTAAGCTTGTAATCGTTTGAGGCTTTATATTGTCTAATAAGTTTTCTTTAAAATAAATTTTTAGTTTATCTGAATTAAATGTGCTTAAATTGTTGTGAGAAATCAAATCAATACCATTTGATTTTAATTCAGGGATAAGTTTTTCAAAGAAGATTAGTCCAAATTCTTCCTGTTGAGATTTAACCGTTTTTAAAATTTTTTTTAAAGTTTTATTAGGCTTTAAAGCCAATTGTTTTCTGAGCGACTTATTAATTTTTTTGATTTGGCGGAGCTGAGAAACCCTCACCTTAAAATACTCATCAAGATTAGAAGAAAAAATAGCTAAAAACTTCAGTCTTTCATAAAGTGGATTGCTGTGGTCTTTAGCTTCTTGTAAAACCCTTGCATTGAAGTTTAGCCAATCTATATCTCTATGTATAAGTGGTATTTCTGACATATTTATTTTCTTTAATCCAAACATAATAAGAGTCGAATCAAAAGGCATTACCCAACTGTTAAGTTTGAAAAAAGTTTAAACTAAATAACAAACTACTGTGAACTTTTAAAGAGGTTAAAAATTAATATTGGTCTTAAATAATCTGAAAGCTCAACAATAGAATTTAGTTTTTATTTACTAAAAGTCAGCTTTGTATTTTGATTATTACCTAATAATACGAGAGTATCATCATTAAACTCATATTGATTGACATCTTGAAGGAATTGATTTAATGTTTCTTCAACACTCATATTTTCACAAGCCATCATTGTGCTCCTCATTTGAGAAATTTCAATAGTATTATTACCTTTTAGGCTAAAACTACCGCTTAAACGATTACAACCACCCGAACCTGCGACAAGACTATCTTCAACATTAAAGACTAAATATGCTTCGTTTTGTAATGATTGATTATCAACTGGATTTCCTTCAATTTCAACGAGCTTCCAATAGGTTTCGAGCCATTGATTATTTTTAGATAATTTATTTAAAACATATTGGTTTTCAAGATTTCCTGTAATTCGTTCGCCCTTTTGGTCTAAAGCAAAGAGTTTGTTTTCGCCAACTTGATATTGTTTTGATGCATTGTCAACCAGGCTGATTTTACTGCCAGCATCATTCCATTTGAAATGTCCTTGAGATGTGAATAGGCTATCACTTCTGCCTAAATATTTTTCAGTTTTAATGTAAGTTAAGTCGTGATTTAAAGTGATTTGAGTTTCAATTCCAACACAATCTGCACAAGGTAAAATACTTTTATATGTGCCATTCCAGTCTAAAGCATTTCTGCTATTGTCTGCTGTAGGTAGTTTTCTGTTGACCTCGGAGTTTTCTTCCTTGTTTTGTTTAGAGACTTCTGGATTGTTTTTACAAGATGTAAATACCGCAACCATAAAGCAAAAAATTATAATACTTGTTTTCATAATGTTGGTTTGAGATAATTAAAATTGGTTATTAGATTTAGAGTTTCTTTTTAAAAATCTGACCATTTTTCATTACCAGAAGTATATTTTGATTTGCATTTTTAAGAAGTTTCAAATCATCTAATGGATTACCATCAATTATCAGCAAGTCCGCCAATGCACCTTCTTCAATGACACCTATTTTACCTTTATAAGGACTTCTTTTTCCAGACATTAAGAGAAGTTCTGCATTATTTGAAGTGGCCATTTTAAGGATTTCGAAGTTGCTAAACCAGCGCTTCATTTTTAGTAATTCATGATTGGGTTGTGCCGCTTTATCTTTATTAAATAGCACGTCAGAACCGTAGGCAATTTTCATTTTGTATTTTTTGGCTAACGCAAAAGCATTGTCAGTTCCGCCATACATTTCAAGCTGTTTAGCACGACTTTCAGGAGATAGACTTGTTTTATTGCCTTCGTCTATAAAAGGTTGTAAACTCCAAAATACGTTGTTGTCTACCATCATTTTTACGGTTTTTTCATCAACAAGTTGACCGTGATCGATGCATTTTACACCAGCTTCAATAGCCTGTTGAATGGCTCTTGGTGTGTAAGCGTGAACAGCGACATAAGTCCCCCAATTTTCCGCCGCTTCTACTGCAGCCTTAATTTCTGGAACCGTGTATTGGGTAACATCTAAAGGGTCGTAAACAGAAGACACACCACCGCCAGCCATCAATTTAATTTGACTTGCGCCCTGCATAAGTTGTTCTCTTGTTTTTAGCCTTACCGCATCTGGACTATCAGCTATTGCGGCTGCATTGATTCTTTCTGCATAAGACAAACCAAATGATGGATCAGATGGAATGTCGTTTGGTAATCGAAAGTCACCATGACCACCAGTTTGAGAAATAAAAGCACCACTTGGCCAAATTCGAGGTCCTTTGGAAACGCCTTTATCAATAGCTTGTTTTAAACCAAAAATAGGACCACCAAGATCTCTAATACTTGTATAGCCATTCATGAGAAGATTTTCAATATTTTTCTCAGCAACAATATTTACGAAACCAATATTGGCAGTCAATAAAACAACTTGTGGTAAGCTGGCGAACATAGCATGATAATGAGCGTCAATCAATCCAGGCATAAGAAACTTACCTTGACCATCAATTATTATGGTGTTTTCGCTTTTATCTGTTTTGATTGGGTTTTGAGATATCTTGCTAATTGTATTGTCAACAATTAGAATATTAGCAACATTTGTTTTTTGATCTTTACCATTAAAAATTTCAACATTATTGATGAGTATAGTTTGTTGAGCCAGTAACAAAGGCATAACTATGAAATAAAAAAGTAGACTGCAGAAGAGCTTCATAAAAATTGATTTGATAGTTAAATTTAAACATTTATACTCTATAATAAATCAATTAGATATGATTTTTTAAAAGCTTAATTTTGTTTTAAATTATAAATTTCAATTTTGTCCTTAAAGAAAACATAGGCAATTTTAAGAGATTGATCGATTAAAATGTCTTTTGAGCTTAATTGAACGGACTTTAAAATTGTGATTTTGCCATTTTCTTTACCCAATGATTTAAAGTGTAAAGTGTCTTCATCTGATGTTCCAAAAATGTAAGTGTTTTTGTCTGCCTTGCCTTTTTTTGAGGACTTAAAATCGTCTTCTAAGTAAGATTCTAAATCTACTTTTGGAAGACTTGTTAGGTCTGAATATAAAGTTGTGTAATTGTGATAATTTCCATAAACAAAAGCGGTTGAACTTGTTAGAAACCCTGCATTAGTAGAAACTAAAACACTTTTAAAAGTTTTGTCTATTTGCTTTGGTATCAATCCTACGGTGGCTTTAAAAATATTGTATCCTTGTTTGCTAATTGACTTAGTTGTTTTAAAAAATGAGGATTTTATCATTGTTGTCAAGGTAGTATCATAAACTTTATTCGTTTTTTCATCTAAATATACAAATTGACTATTTTGAACAAAAAAATAACCTCTTGACCTACGCTCATATTTTGGAACTTGTTTGCCTTCAAATTTATAAATAAGTTGAGGTTGAAGGGTTTCTTCTGTTTTAGATAGATATAAATTACCGTTAGAAAAGATTAAAAAAGCTTTTTCTTTATCGTCTAACCAAACGCGATACCGATTATTAAAAAGATTTAAGCTTCGTTCTGCATAAGTTGAAGTGTTAAGCGTTTTGGGTTCTTCCCAAATTAATTCCCCAGAATCGGGGTTGATTTTGTGAATAAAAGAAGGTGTGATACTTAATATATGGCTGTCTTCTTGCTCAATAAAGTATAAACCCTTATCGTCTGTTTTAAATATTTTTACTGGTTTTTTCCAAGCTTTTTGGCCTGTGCTATCAATTTTTAATAAAAACTGATCTTGTATAACGAGATATTCATTTTTATTGGTTGGAATAACACTTTCTGTCAAAGGTAAGTTTTCGCTTTTTTTCCATTGTTTTTGACCAAATATTAAGTCTATAACTTCGAATCCTATTTGAGTAATGACAACCAATTTGTTATTAAACAAGATAGTATTGTTGATTTTGCCAATTACCTTGACCGGATTTTTCCAAAGCAAGGTCATATCATCGCTTTTGTAAGCTAAAATTGAAGTTTCTTTATTGACTTTTGTGACATTTATATTGTCTTCAAAAGTGATCAGAATATCGCTATTCGGCTCATAATCGATGTCTTTAATATTTTCAAATTCACAAACAAGTTGACCGTTTTCTGCATTAAAAACGCTGAGTTTGTTGTCTAAAACCCAAAAGATTTCGCCTTTTAGGTTTCTTATTAAATTGTCATTACCTAATAGTTCTCGCTTAGCAGCTTTTATAAATTTGTTGTCCGCAAGTTTGATTTCCCAGTTTTTGGATTTGTCGGTTAAGTTTAATCGATACAAATAGAAAGATTTATGCTTTATACCTGTAAATAAAATAGAATTATACTGAGGGAAAAATTCTAAATAAAAAATAGATTTATAGTCTAATTTTCGTGAATCAAAATAATGCTCACCTGTTTTACTGTTTAATATAATAAATGAAGCGCCTTTGCTATTAAATAATTTTGAAAGGAATTTAGAGTTGATTAGTGGTTTTTTTTCAAATAAAACCAAATCAGTTTCTCCAAGCTCTAAATAAGTAGGGAAAACAACTTTTTTTAATTTTTTAGATTTCCATAAAAGCTTTTGTTTGTCTGGATTTATGCCATAAGTGGCTTTTGAAGTGGCAACCAGTAAATTGCTGCTTTGTTGGTTAATAATTTTAGCTTTTATTTTGCCTTTGAAGTCAATTTTGTTTTGAGCATTAATACTAAAGGTCAATAGAAATAAAACAATAAATACTAAAACCTTATCCATTATGAAAAGTCTGTAATTTTTTATTAGATGGTTAAAGTTACACATAAAAATTAGCCCATCCTAAATAATTAAGATGGGCTAAATGAAATTATAAAAAAGTTGAAAATTTACTATCGATACTCAGGATTTTGAAAACTCCAACGTTTACCGCTGTCCCAATCTTTTCTTGAATTACCATAAGCTGGGTAACCATCATTATCTTTAAGCATTTTAGCCAAATGCATCAAGTTATAACTCATAAATGTAGTATTTCGATTGGTAAAATCGTTGGTCTTAGCATTAGCCTCTTCATCGAGATAACTTGGACCTGGACCAACTTCGCCAATCCAACCAGCATCAGCTTGTGGTGGAATACTGTAGCCTAAATGTTGCAAGGCATAAAGTGTATTCATAGCACAGTGTTTTACACCATCTTCATTTCCTGTAATGATACAACCTCCTGCTTTTCCATAGTACAAATATTGACCTTTATCGTTTTGATTGCCGCTCATAGAGTACAAACGCTCTATTAATAAAGAAGCGATAGACGAACGCTCACCGAGCCAAATTGGCGTGCCTATAATTAAAATATCAGCATCAAAAATAGTTTTAAACAACTCAGGCCAATCATCTTTATCTGCGCCGTGTTCAGTCATATCAGGTTGAACACCAAATGCGACATTGTAATCTGCTAGGCGAATGTGTTTTACTTCCACACCTTCTTTTTCCATAATACCAGCCGAAACATCCATTAAACCACGAGTGTGACTGACTTCTGGTGATTTTTTTAGGGTGCAATTAACGAATACTGCTTTAAGTCCTTTAAATTCCATAAATATTGATTTTTTAATTTTATAAGATTTATAAATATAGTCAAAAATAAATCTTTTAACTTACAATATTTTAGAAGTATTGACAACGTCTTGAATAGAAATTTGATAATTTTCTGGCAATTTGTTGTGTTTAGGTAGAAGCGCCAAATAACGGTCTTGATTAGATTGGTAATTATTTCTAAAAATAGGATCATCAATTGTGTTGATCTCACAAATATCTTCAATCAAATCTTTATGATGAACCAAATCAGTTGATCCTAAATGAAAAACCCCTTGTAAATTTTGGTTAATGATATAGTGGATTTGTTGACTTATTTTTTTGTCTGTCGTTGCATTAATGATGACTTTAGGAAAGACATCAATAGCTTCATTTAACTCATGTAATTTTAAAATTTCTTGAAGTCTTGGCGATGTTTTACCGAACACCATAGGTAATCTTAAAATGTTATAATATGCATTTGGCAAACGCAATAAGGCATTTTCTATTTTAATCAAAAATCTACCATAAATGCTGCCCGAAAGGGTTTTGTCGTATTCATAAGACGGGTAATTGGTAAAAGCATCAAACACATTAGAGGTTGAAATAAACATCAGTTTTTTGCGATGTCTTACCACGTAACTGATGAGTTCTTGATAAGCTTCAACTTGAGCTGGGAAAGCACCTTTAAAACTTGTGATAACTATATCGGGTTTAATATCATTGAGAATAGGAGAGAGCGATTCACTTTCAACATTCCATTGATAAAATCTGCGATTGGAGTTATAGCTTTTTTGAGATATAAAATAAGTTCCAAAAACATCAAAATAAGGATTGAGCTCTTTAAAAAGAGCTTGACCCAAAAATCCACTTGCTCCAATAATTAATATTTTCAAAATAAGAGATTTGGGTTTTGAATATCAGTGAAAAATTACTTTTTGTAAAATGGTAATTTTACAATTTTAGCACGCACTTGCTTTTTTCTTATCTGAATAAAAAACTCTTGGTCTACCTGATGAAATCCAGTTTTGACATAACCCAATCCAATAGCTTTATTTAAGCTTGGTGATTGTGTTCCTGAAGTGACATAACCAATGGGATTATTATCAGTATCAAGAATAGGATAATCTTTTCGGGGAATACCTTTTTCAAGTAATTCAAAAGCAATAAGTTTGCGCTCAACACCGTTTTCTTTTTGCTTTAATAAGTTGTCTTTATTAATAAAATCAGTGTTGAATTTAGTGATCCACCCCAGTTTTGCTTCAATCGGAGAAGTGGTTTCATCAATATCGTTACCATAGAGACAAAAGCCCATTTCAAGCCTTAAGGTATCACGTGCAGCTAAACCAATAGGCTTAATACCGTAGTCTTTACCAGCTTCTAAAACTTTATCCCAAACCTGCTCGGCATTTTTGTTATTGATGTACAATTCAAATCCACCACTTCCTGTATAACCCGTAGCTGAAATTATAACCTCGTTGGCTCCAGCGAATTTAGCTTCTGTGAAATGATAAAATTTAATAGTTGATAAATCGACATCGGTTAAGGCTTGCATAGCTTCAATAGCTTTTGGACCTTGAACAGCAAGAAGACTGTAATTGTCACTTGCGTTACGCATTTTAGCTTTATAAGTATTGTGCGAGTTAATCCATTTCCAATCTTTATCAATATTGGACGCATTGACGACGAGTAAATATTTTTCAGCGTTAAATCGATATATAATTAAGTCATCTACAATGCCATTTTTTTCGTTAGGTAAGCAGGTGTATTGCGCTTGACCATCAACGAGTTGTGACACATCATTACTAGTAACATATTGTAATAAATCTTGAGCTTCAGTCCCTTCAACAAAAAATTCGCCCATATGAGAGACATCAAAAACACCAAGATGATTTCTTACGTTTTGGTGTTCGATATTTACGCCTTCATAACTAACTGGCATTTCGTAGCCTGCAAAAGGTACAATTTTCGCGCCAAGGTCAACGTGTTTTTGATATAAAGCTGTTTTGAGCATGATGTTTGTTTTTGGAGCACAAAAATAAGTAGAATATCAAGATAAGCTATGCTTTAGTTATTAATTTATGTATAAGATTAAAACTAAGACAGCTTTTATTAAAAAAGGTTCAAACCCTATTATTTAACTCCAAACTTCTTTAAAATATCTTCAAGTAAGCACCATTTGGTTAACGAAGATTGCAATAAATTAGCTCCAACAAAAGCAGTAAACCACAACCAGTTAATGTTGATGTAAACAGCTAATAATAAACTGATTAACACAAAACTTCCAGCAATACCTCTTACAATTCTATTTTTCATAATTATTTATTTTATTATTTTAAACACTTTAAACACTTTAAACTCATAACCCCATAACATCATATTCTACTCTTCCTTCTTTTCAATGATGTAATAAATCAAAGGAATAACCAATAATGTCAATACTGTTGAAGCAATTGAACCGCCCATAAGCGAAATAGCTAAGCCTTGAAAAATTGGGTCAAAAAGTATGACAAATGCACCTATAACGACCGTTCCGGCTGTCAATAAAATTGGTGTCGTTCTTACTGCTCCAGCTTGTAAAATGGCTTCTTTGAGCGGCATACCTTCTTTTTGCTTTAAGTTGACAAAGTCAATTAAAAGTACAGAGTTTCTGACCATAATTCCAGCTAAAGCAATCATTCCAATGAATGAAGTTGCAGTAAAAAACGCACCCATAATCCAATGCCCTAAAATGATACCGACTAAAGATAATGGGATGGCAATCATCATCACAATGGGTGCTCTAAAACTTTGAAACCAACCAACGATGAGCATATAAATGATGATAATAACCCCTAAGAAAGCCAAACCTAAATCTCTAAAGACTTCTAAGGTAATTTGCCATTCGCCATCCCATTTTACAGTAAAATTGTCTGTATGTTTTGGTAAGCCTAAATATGATTCGTTAATCTTGTAACCTTCTGGCATATCAATGGCTTTCAGTTGGTCTTCCATACCGAGAATGGCATAAACGGGACTTTCAAGTTTGCCAGCCATTTCAGCAGTAACATAAACTACACGACGCTGATTTTTTCTATAAATGCTTTTATCAATGATTTTTTGTTCAGGTTTGACAAAATCTGAAATCGGATAAGATATCCCATTTTGCGCCACAACTGGTACATTCAATACCTCATCTATACTACCTTTAGTGGCATCAGAAAGCTTAATAGAAATACTTGTAGGTAGATTGGCACCTTCTTCATAAAGCGATGCAACGGGTTGGTCTTGCATCAAAATATTTAAATTTTGGATAATTTGTGCTTGCTGAATACCTCTGAGTTGTGCTTTTTCTTTGTCAACTATTAAATCGTATTCTTTTTGCGGTGCTTCTACACGCCAGTCAATATCCACAACATCCTTTGTGTTTGATAAAATAGTTTTGATACTATCCGCCAGTTGAATTTGCTTTTGATAATCTGGTCCATAAACTTCAGCTACAATTGTTGATAAAACCGGTGGTCCAGGTGGCACTTCCACAATTTTGATTTGGGCACCAAACTGGTCAGCAATGGCTTTTACACCAGCTCTAAAGTCTTTGGCTATATCGTGGCTTTGTGCAGAACGGTCGTGCTTATCGGTAATATTGACTTGTATATCAGAAAGATACTTACTTTGACGCAAATCGTAATGTCTGACAAGACCATTAAAGGTAATCGGTGAAGCCGTGCCAACATAAGATTGGTAATTTACCACCTCCGGCCGCTGTCTGACATACTGAGCTATTTCTTGCGTTACGGCATTGGTTTGTTCTAAAGTGCTGCCTTCGGGTAAATCGATGACAATTTGAAATTCATTTTTATTGTCAAATGGTAACATTTTAACAATCACAGAATTGGTAAAAAACAATATGAAAGACGCAAACAAAATGAAAAAGATAATACCTAAAAATCCCCAGCGTTTGGTTTTACTCTCTAATAAAGGTTGTTGTAATTTTTTATAAAATTTATAGATTTTAGAATCTGTAATTTCCTTAGGCTTCTCGTCTTCAGATGTTTTTTCGGTTTTCTTTAAAAATACAAATCCGAGATAAGGCACAATGGTTAAAGCTACAAACAAAGATAAAATCATAGCAATAGAGGCGCCAATAGGCATCGGACTCATATACGGTCCCATTAATCCGCTGACAAAAGCCATTGGTAAAACTGAAGCTATTACGGTGAAAGTTGCTAAAATAGTAGGATTACCAACTTCATTTATGGCATAAATTGCTGCTTTTTTAAACGGCAGTTGTTTCATTTTAAAATGCCGGTGCATATTTTCAGCAATGATAATAGAATCATCGACTACAATACCTGTTACAAAAATTAAAGCAAAAAGCGTGATGCGGTTGAGTGTATAGTCCAAAAGATAATAACTGAATAAAGTTAAGGCGAAAGTTACAGGAACAGACAAAAACACCACCAAACCACCACGCCAGCCCATGGCCAGCATCACGATGATGGTCACGGCGATAATAGCGCCAATAAGGTGAAGTAAGAGTTCAGATACTTTTTGAGATGCAGTTTCACCATAGTTTCGCGTCACTTCAACTTGGATGTTTTTTGGAATAAACTCTGCTTTGTATTGACTGATGTTAGCTTCTATTTGTTCTGCCAATTGCATAGCGTCGGCACCTTTTCTTTTGGCAATAGACAAACTCACAGCAGGATATTCTGAAGGAAAGTTTTCTTGTTGTGTTGAAGCCGCACCATATCCAAATGAAACATAGTTTTGAGGTGTTGAAGCGGCATATTTTATCTCTGCAACTTGATTTAAATAAATGGGTTGTTGTCCGTTTTGACCCACAATTAATTTTTGGATATCCTTAATCGAATTAAAAAACTGCCCCGTTTTAAGTCTAATACTTTGATTTGCTTTAATGAGTTCACCAGTAAATTGACTTTGGTGATTAGCTTGGAGTAAATTCTGAATTTGAGAAACATTAAGCTTATAGAACTCAAGCTTTGCAGGATTGATAATAATATCAATTTGTTCACGACGACCTCCAATATCATCTACCACAGAAATATCCTCGATGGTTTCAATTTTATCTTTAAGCGTGAGTGCCACTTTTTTCATTTGTGTGTCATCAACTTCATCGCTCCAAAGCGTTAAGTTCATAATTGACACGTCATCAATTGAGCGGGTTTTGACCAGAGGTGGCGTCACGCCAGCAGGCATTTTGCTCATATTTTTCATCAATTCATTGTAAAGTTTAACATACGAACGCTCAATATCTTCACCTACATAAAACTGCACAATAAGCATAGCTTGCCCATGCATAGAGGTAGAATACACATACTCAACACCGGTTACATTAGAAACAATTTTTTCTAATGGCTTAACCACACGTGATTCTACTTCAGATGGACTGGCACCAGGATAGCTTACAAAAATATCAGCCATTGGTACGTCGATTTGTGGCTCTTCCTCACGTGGAATCAAAAACGAGCTATAAACCCCAATGACCATAAAAACAATCATCAGTAAGACTGTAATTTTTGAGTCTAAAAACACTTTGGCTATATTTCCTGCAAATCCTTTTTTCACGATAGTTTAGTTTTGTTATTCTTTAATTTTCGCCCCGTTAAACAATCTACCATCGGCTTCGATAATAATTTTATCATTAGCTGTAAGGCCTGATAAAATCTCGATAGTTTCATCATCTGTACGTCCTGTTTTTAGCCATCTTAATAAAGCGGTTTGACTTTTTCCGACAACGTAAACGCCTTGTAGTCCATTTTTATGAACGATAGCAGACAGTGGAATACGAATTGATGTATTTTCAGATTGTGAGTTAGTTTGTGTTGCTTTTACAGATATATTAGCATACATACCAGCTAATGCTTTTTCTGGGCTTTCATTAAAGATGCTTTTGACAAAATATTGACTGTTTGAGCTTTCTGATGAGCTACTCACTTCAGTGATTTTTCCGGGATAAACTTTACCAATACTTGGTATTTCAATTTGAACGTTTTGGCCTTTATTAACACTGTTGATTTGAGATTCACTAACTGTAGATTTCACTTCAAGTTGATTTGATGATGACAGTGTTAACAAAGGCATTCCTGGCATAGCCATATCGCCAACTTGAATTTGCTTTTGACTAATTTTACCAGAAAAAGGTGCTTTTATACTGGTATAACTCATCATAGATTGCACTTGGTTGAGTTGTTGTTTTGCAGATTCTAAACCAGATTGGGCAGATTGAAATTTTAACTCTACTTGCTCAAGTTCATTTTCAGAAACGCTGTTTGATTGTCTTAATCTTTGAAAGCGATTGAGGTTCTTTTGTGCTATATCAAACTGTTTCTGAGCTTGATTAACTGCAGCTTGAGCTTGCTTTTTTTGTGCATTGAGCTCTTCACTGTCAATTTGAATCAGTTTTTGATTTTTTTGAACTTCGTCTCCAACACTAACATAAATATTTTTAACATAACCCGCGTGGCGAGTTTTTAAAGTGGACATTTGCTCTGCGCTAAGCATACCACTAAAGCTCAAACCTAAATCGTTTGAAGATTTTACAGATATTGTTTGCACTTTTATGGCTTGTGTTTCTTTAGCATTTGATTCCTTATCTTGATTTCCACACGCATAAAAACTTAATGCAAAAAGACTTAGTATGATATAAAAAGTTGGTTTCATAGGTTTTACTTTTCAGTTAAAAATTGATAGTATAAAAGATTGTAATTATAGTTAAAGACCGATTGAAGAAAAGCCAGTTGTGTGTTAGCGTATTTGGTTTCTGCTATCAAAACATCTGTGGTTTTTTCTAAACCTTCATTATAGCGGTTTTTGAGAATGCGGTAAGCTTCTTTAGATTGTTCTACAGCAATTTTATGGCTATTCATATTTTGCTCTGCGACTTCAATATTTCTGATGCTTTGCTTGACATTGTTTTGCTTTTGTTGTAGGTAGTTTTGTTCTTCTAATTGAATTTTTTCAGCTTCAGCTTTAGTTTTTTGGAGATTAGCAATTCTGCCGTAGCCTTTAAACAAATCCCATTTTAGTTCTGCACCAAAAAAATAGTTATCACTTGATGTGCCAAAAATGTTATCGTCGAAATACTGCAATTTACCAAAGGCATTTAAAGTCGGTAAAAAGCTGTATTTCTGTGCGTCATATAATTTTGAAAAAGATTGAGACTTGAGCTCAAAAGCTTTAATATCTGAAGTATTTTGGATATCGGTATTTTCTATTTCAGAATCAGCCCATAAATCAATCATTTGAAGGGAATCTATTGGTTTTAAGATTGCTTCAGACTTCTCTTGAATTAATTGTTTGATTTGGTCTGATAAGTTTTGTATTTGATTTCTAACTTCAATACTTTGCGTTTTAACTTCTGATTGTCTCATTTGAGCAGCCAATAAATCAGCTTTTTGAATTAAACCTTCGTCGTAAAAATTTTGAGTTTGAGCTTCATTATGTTGAGCAGTTTTTAAAGCTTTTTTTATCACTTTTTCAGAATCATAAGCCAACTGTAACTGCATATAAAGTGTTTTAGATTTTAGAATCAAAGCTGAAGTTCTGTAGTTGTTTTGAAGTTCTTGAGCTTTATAGGCGTATTTTAAAGCTTTACGCTGGATGAGTTTGTCTATATTAATGATAGGCTGGGCAATTTCAAAGGTGGTTGTAAAGTTTGATAAGGCGTCAGGATTATTTAAGGCGTTAACATCAAAATCAGCTTGATTAAAAACACCTTGATTTAATTTTGAACCAAACGCCATCACAGGATTGTTGGTTCTAAAACCTTGATGACTCACTGATATTTGTGGTAAAATAGCTGCATTCGTTTCACGATATTGGGCTTGAGCCATATTAAGACTTTCAGCGTTGATTTTAATAGATAAGTTTTTGGACTGAATTGCCGAACTCAAGCTATCCATAGAAATGGCTTTAAAATCTTGAGCCCAAGATATTTGAGTAAGCATAACACTCAAAACACCAAACCAAATTGCTTTCATAATAATGAATTTTAGTGCAAAAATAGAGGAGTGGTTTTAGTCTATCAGTAACCTATGTTACCAACAAGAATTTGTTATGCCTTTATCTTAAAATATGATGATGGTCATTTTTTAAACTTTATAAGCACTCTATTTTTGACCAAAATTCTTTTATGAGTGTCATTTACGTCCTATTAGCCATCAGCACATTAGTTGCTATTTTCTTTTTTGTGCTTTTTATCTTATCCGTAAAAAAAGGACAATACGACGATAGTTATACGCCTTCGGTGCGGATGTTGTTTGACGACGAACTTGTAGATGAAGACTCAGAAAGAGATGAAAAAACTTCTAACGAAACACATTAAATTATGGAATTAGAACGGTTTCACTACGATAATAAAATCGTAAAAAACTTCATTTACGCTACCATTATTTGGGGCGTTGTCGGTATGTCAGTTGGATTACTGGTGGCCTTTTTGTATTTATTTCCAAACTTAACTGAGGGGATTCCTTGGTTAAGTTATGGACGAATAAGACCACTGCATACCAATGCGGTAATTTTTGCTTTTGTAGGAAACGCTATTTTTGCTGGCGTTTATTACTCAACACAGCGCTTACTCAAAGCCAGAATGGCAAGTGACTTTTTGAGTCAACTTAATTTTTGGGGATGGCAGGCTATTATTGTAGCTGCAGCAATTACCTTACCTTTAGGTTATACCAGCTCAAAGGAATATGCTGAGTTAGAATGGCCAATAGATATTATGATCGCCTTAATTTGGGTCGCTTTTGGTGTAAATTTAATATGGACTATATTGAAACGTCGTCAGCGCCATATGTATGTTGCGATTTGGTTTTATATTGCCACATTTGTTACCGTAGCGGTGCTTCACATTTTTAATAGTTTGGCTTTACCAGCAGATTTCTTAAAAAGTTATTCTGCCTATGCTGGCGTACAAGATGCGCTTGTGCAATGGTGGTATGGTCATAATGCAGTGGCATTTTTCTTAACCACTCCATTTTTAGGTTTGATGTATTATTTTGTGCCTAAAGCTGCTAATCGCCCTGTATACTCGTATAAATTATCCATTATTCACTTTTGGTCTTTGATTTTTATTTATATCTGGGCTGGTCCTCACCATTTGTTATATTCTGCATTGCCAGATTGGGCGCAAAATCTCGGTGTCGTGTTTTCAGTCATGTTGATTATGCCATCTTGGGGTGGTATGATAAATGGGCTTTTGACTTTACGTGGTGCATGGGATAAGGTGCGGCAAGATCCTATTTTAAAATTTATGGTGGTGGCCATTACTGGATATGGTATGGCGACTTTTGAAGGCCCAATGCTATCACTTAAAAATGTAAACGCCATTGCGCATTTTACCGACTGGATCATTGCTCATGTTCACGTTGGTGCTTTAGCTTGGAATGGCTTTTTAACCTTTGGTATGTTGTACTGGCTCATTCCAAGATTGTATAAAACAAAATTACACTCTGTAGGTTTGGCTAATGTTCACTTTTGGCTTGGAACTTTGGGTATTGTGCTTTATGCTTTACCTATGTATGTCGCTGGATTTGTTCAAGCTTTTATGTGGAAACAATTTAATCCAAGTGGAACTTTAGTTTATGGTAACTTTTTAGAAACTGTAAATGAAATTATGCCAATGTATTGGATGCGCGCAATAGGTGGAAGTTTATACATTGTAGGTGTATTTGTGATGGTTTATAATGTATGGCGAACAGCAGCTTCAGGCTCAAAAGTAGAAGATGAGCTCGCAGAAGCAGCGGCTTTAGTCAAAATCTCTAAACGTCAAAAGTCTGAAGCCTTTCACACGTGGTTAGAGCGCAAGCCTATCAAACTAACAATATTAGCTACAATTGCCATCTTGATTGGTGGTGCGGTGCAAATTATTCCAACTATTATGGTCGATTCTAATGTGCCAACTATCAGCTCTGTAAAACCATATACACCACTGGAATTAGAAGGTCGAGATATTTATATCCGAGAAGGCTGTGTAGGTTGTCATTCTCAAATGGTAAGACCCTTTAGAAGCGAAGTAGAGCGCTATGGGGAATACTCAAAAGGCGGCGAATACGTTTACGATAGACCATTTTTATGGGGAAGTAAACGAACTGGACCTGATTTAATGCGTGTTGGCGGAAAATATAACGACAGCTGGCACTTTAACCATATGTATAATCCGAGTAGCACATCGCCAGGATCTATTATGCCTAAGTATCCCTGGTTAATTACGGATGAATTAGACAAATCTGGAACTGAGTCTAAAATGAAAACTTTAGTGAAACTTGGTGTGCCTTATTCAGACGAAGATATCGCTAACGCAAAACAAATGATGGACAAACAAGGACAAACTATTGAAGAAAGTTTATATACCGATCCTGACTTTGCAAAAACTTACGAAGCCGATAAAAAAGCAGCAAAAGCTCAAGGAAAAGACTTTGTTGAAATGAAAGATAGAGAAATTGTGGCTCTGATTGCGTATTTACAACGTCTTGGAACTGATATTAAAAAAGCGCCTGACAATGAAACAGCAGCCTCTAATTAACATAAAACCTTGAATCAATGAAATTTGCAAAACAATATTTAGAAACTATAGATGGGGTTGAAATCTATCCTATCATTACCTTAATCATTTTCTTTAGCTTCTTTGTTGTGTTGTTTTGGTGGGTATTTACTACTTCAAAACAGCAAAGTCAAGCGATGAGCGAAATGCCTTTAGAAACCAACCCAAAAGACAAAGACCAATGAGAACAACTGCATCATATCTTAGAGTTATAGCACTTGTGGTTATAGCTATTATCGGAACTGAATATTTTACAGATTTACCCAAAGGAGAATACGCCATTTTCGAAAAACCGTTTGCATTATTATTCGTGTTTATGGTTTTAATTGTTGCCATAGCAATAGAAGTTACAGTGGCAGCATTACATAAAATTTTGTATTTGTCCTTATCTGAAGCCAAAAAAGAAGCTTTTGATAAAGCTGAAGCTGAAAAGTCTACTTATCTATCCAGAAAAGCTGAGAAGATAATGCAGTCAATGACAAAAAGTAAAAAAATTGAAGAAGAGCACGAAATAGAGCTTGACCATAACTACGATGGTATTCGGGAGTTGGATAACCGTTTACCGCCTTGGTGGGTTTACAGTTTTTATCTCACAATTATTTTCGCAGTAATTTATTTAGTAAGATTTGAAGTATTTAATGATTATACTCAGGAAGAAGAATACCGTGCTGATGTTGCTCAAGCTGAAGCCGCTATAGAAAAATGGAAAGAAACAGCAAAAGATTTTGTCAACGCTGATAATGTAACTATGCTTGAGGATGAAGCGCGCATTCAAAATGGAGAACAAGTTTATGTTCAAAACTGCGTAGCTTGTCATAAAGTTGATGGTGGTGGCGGTATTGGACCAAATTTAACCGATGAACATTGGATACTTGGTGGAGGCATAAAAAATGTATTTAGAACCATAAGCGAAGGTGGCCGATCAGGAAAAGGGATGGTGGCTTGGAAAAATAATCTTACGCCAGCAGAAATGCATGAAGTGGCGAGTTATGTTATGACACTTCAAGGAACAACTCCATCTGAGCCTAAAGAGCCTCAAGGAGATATCTGGAAACCCGAAAACTAAGGGTAAATTAAAAAAATAATGGCTGAAGACAACTTTAGAGATAGTATAGGAACCATTAACGAAGAAGGTAAACGCGAATGGGTTTACCCTAAAAAACCTACGGGCATATTTTATAAATATCGCAAATGGGTGAGTTATGTCTTATTGCTATTTTTATTTGCTTCACCATTTATTAAAATCAACGGCAATCAGTTTTTACTCTTTAATGTTTTAGAGCGAAAGTTTAATATTTTTGGGTTTCCGTTTTGGCCACAAGACTTTTACTTAGTGGTAGTGGCTATGCTCATTGCGGTAGTCTTTATTGCACTTTTTACAGTAGCTTTTGGACGGATTTTCTGTGGTTGGATTTGTCCTCAGACTATTTTTTTAGAAATGGTTTTCAGAAGAATAGAATATGCCATTGAAGGCGACCGAGGTAAACAAATTCGCTTAGATAAAATGACGTGGAACAAAGAAAAAATCATCAAAAAAAGCAGTAAATGGTTTATATTCTACATTATTTCATTTTTAATAGCCAATATCTTTTTGGCCTATTTAATAGGAAGCGATGAATTGCTAAAATATGCATATGAAGGCCCGCAAGCACATTTAGGAACCTTCATACCATTAATTATTTTCTCATTTGTTTTCTACTTTATTTTTGCTTGGTTTAGAGAACAAGTCTGCATCATAGCTTGTCCATACGGAAGATTACAAGGCGTGTTGCTTGATGATAAATCTATAGTCGTAGCTTATGATCACAAGCGCGGTGAAGCTGAAAATGGTCGTAAAAAGTTTAGGAAAAATGAAGACAGGGTAGCCTTAGGTCACGGCGATTGTATTGATTGTAATCAATGTGTACACGTTTGCCCAACTGGTATTGACATTAGAAACGGTACACAGTTAGAATGTGTGAATTGCACCGCTTGTATCGATGCCTGTGACGAAATCATGGAAAAGGTCGACTTGCCTAAAGGCTTAATTCGCTATGCCAGTGAAGACAATATTACTAAAAAAGCTAAATTTCAATTCACTCCACGACTTAAAGCCTACACAGGTGTGTTAAGTATTTTAGTAGGCTTATTGGTCGGTTTACTTTTCATTAGAAGTAACATTGAAGCCGATATTTTAAGATTGCCAGGTCAATTGTATGAAACCACAACTGAAGGTAATTTGAGTAATGTTTATACCTATAAATTAGTCAATAAAACCACGCATCCTATGGATAGTATTAACTTTAAATTGCTTTCACATCAAGGCAAAATTAAGTTAGTTAAAGGAAATTATTTTAAAGTTCAAAAAGCAGGACTGTCTGAAGGCACTTTGTTTATAGAAATTCCACAGTCTGAAATTGACGGTGAAGAAAACATCCTAAGAATAGGAGTTTACAAAGGAAATAAGTTGCTTGAAAAAACCAGCACTAACTTTATGGGGCCACGGTCTTTTTATTAAAAACAAAAATTATGAAACTGAATTGGGGAACATCTATTGTTATTGCAATCACATTATTTATAGGTTTTATTATGTATATGGTGATTACCATGACTACACAAAAAGCCTATGATCACGATATGGTTGTTGAAGATTATTACAAAAAGGAAATGACGCTCAATGACAAACTTCAAAAAATTGAAAACGGCAAATTATATGCTTCTGATATTATTTTCAATGCTAACCCAAATGGATTATTGTTGAGCTTCCCGAAAGAATTAGAAAACCTCATAGAAGCTCAAATATACGCATACAGAGCTTCTGATAAAAACTTAGATTTTAATCATTCAATTCAATTGAATGATAATAGAGAAGCTTTAGTCAATAAGTCTTTAACAAAAGGTTTGTGGAAGTTTACTTTAGCATTTTCACATCAAAACAAAGATTATTTGATTACTAAATCTATAACTATTCAATAATGTTGTGGTCTGCTTTCATATTAGGATTGGTTGGTAGTTTACACTGCGTAGGGATGTGCGGACCGATTGCTTTTATGCTACCTGTCAGCCATCACCAACCTTTTAAAAAAGGGCTTCAAATCAGTTTATACCATTTAGGTCGGATTTTAGCTTATGCCATAATTGGTTTGGTATTTGGCTTGGTCGGGCAAGGTTTTATGGCTTTTGGATATCAACAACATATTTCAATATCAGTTGGAGTTTTAATGATAATTTTAGTTTTGATTCCACAATCCTATATTAAACCTTTAGGGATTTTCAGACCATTTTTTAGATTTATCAATGGGATTAAATCCGAGTTAGGCAAAGCACTTCATAAAAAATCATACGACACCTTTTTCAGTCTTGGATTTCTTAACGGCTTTTTGCCTTGCGGATTGGTTTATATGGCTGTAATTGGAGCTTTTGCAACAGAAGGATTCGGAGGTAGTATTTTTTATATGGTTTTATTTGGATTGGGAACAATTCCTATGATGACTACAGTGATTTACGCGCAATCATTTATTAAAAAACATTTACGATTTAACTACAAAAAACTCATTCCCATTGCAGTTGTAATAGTTGGTATATTATTTATTCTACGTGGAATGGGATTGGGAATTAAATATATCTCACCCAAACTAAACCCGCAAACTGAGCAAGTAGGTGCTAATATGGAGTGTCATTAACTATTGACCTAACACAGTTTCAATCGCTTCAGCCAATTCAAAATCTTTTTCAGTTACGCCATCAGCATCATGTGTTGACAATGAAACATTTACAGAATTATATGTATTTGACCATGTGGGATGATGTTGAAGGCGTTCAGCTTCAAAGGCAATACGTGTCATTGCTGTAAATGCATTTTTAAAATCTTCAAATTCAAAACTGATGTGAATGGCATTGTCTTCATAAGACCAGTTTGGGAAATGTTCTAACTTCTTTTCAATTTGTTCGTTGTTTAATTTTTTCATGATATTTTTATTAAATTATTAGATTGACTTGAAATATTAATTAAACCTCACAGGTTTTGAAAACCAGTGAGGTCTTGTTAAGATCTAACAAAAAAAATTATCATCAAGAAGAATAATACTCAGTTTTACTATTTATTAAGCTTCTGATTAAGCTGTTTGATTAATTCATCTTTTTCTTGGATGCGCTTTTCATACTGCTCAATCAGTTTTTCTGATAACTGGTTGATGATATAAGCATTATTGGAGTGACCACCTTGTTGATTGTCATTGACAATAATACTCTCTTGTTTGACAATATCTTCGGGTTGAACTTCAAAGATTTCACAAAGTTTCTCTAAATGACTTGCCCAAGTATAGGTTTCGCCGTTTTCAAGTCTGGCCTAAGCCGATTGTGAAATACAAAGCTCATGAGCCAAACGCTCTTGGGAATAACCTTTTTGATGACGAAATTGCTTGATGCGTTTACCGATGATTTTATTCATAGCATAAATATAGAAAAATATTCAAACCAAGTTTTGCAAAAAAAGGTAAAGAATGAATCGAATTTTTGCATTAGTTGGGTTTAACCCCGAGTTAGAAAATCACCTTTTTGGTGTTTTGCAAAAACATCGAAATGGTGAACTTTTCTTATTCGTTTATTCATTTGAACAAATTCTAATGAATAATTTGGGTTCAAAACCAAAATTCGCATAAAATATGTGTTTTTCGCATAGGATTTTTAACAAGAATTTAATTCATCTCTATACTTTAGTGTTATGAAATACAAATATTTATTACCGCCCCAAAACAATTTAAAGCCCATCCGACTTACGGAATAACAAAAAAATAGTAAATTTGATTTTGCAGTAGTAGAGATAGGACGATTTCATAGTCTGAAAGAAGAAAATCTGTGTGCCAGTTGTCGGACTATAAAAATTTAATTGGCTTTAACTTTTTTAAATTTTTTTAATATGAAATCAATAGTGTCCGATAAAAGATTTTAAAAGCGGGATTTC
>JASMTR010000063.1:0-5643 GCA_041694175.1 Bacteroidales bacterium | reverse complement strand
CATTTTGACATCAAAATCTTCCCAAATTCCTTTTTCATCAGCTTCAATACAAAGGTTCAAAGCGGTTTGTCCACCCATTGTAGGTAACACAGCATCAATTTGAGGGTGTTTTTTAAGGATTTCTATTATTGACTTGGTAGTTAAAGGTTTGAGGTAAATATGATCGGCCATGCTAGGGTCGGTCATAATCGTTGCCGGATTAGAATTGATAAGTATAGTTTCTATACCTTCTTCTTTCAGCGAACGCAGGGCTTGAGATCCTGAGTAATCAAACTCACAGGCTTGACCAATAATTATCGGGCCAGAACCGATAATTAATATGCTTTTTAAATCTTGGTTTTTTGGCATTGAATATTATTTTTTATGGACTAAATTTAGATAAAAAAAAAGTGTTACCGTTAAGTAACACTTTCAAAATATTAAAATTGATATTATCATTTTTATTTTCTTCTCATATTGGTTTCTGATGAAACACTTAATTTTTTACGGCCTTTAGCTCTTCTTCGTTTTAAAATTTTTCTGCCGTTAGCAGAAGCCATACGCTCTCTAAAACCGTGTTTGTTTTTTCTTTTGCGTTTAGAAGGTTGAAATGTTCTTTTCATCAGACTTTATATTATAATTTGTCAGCTTATTTTTAATCGGGTGCAAATATACAAAGTCTTTTTAATTTTACAACATTAATTTTTAAATCTTTTCTCTTGGTTTTTCGTAACTTTGCAAATTCAAAATAATAGATATGTTCAATAAAATTATTAAGCTTATTCTTGCTGCTTTGGTTCTTGTATTTGCTGTATTGCAATTTATAGATGGTAATATAGGTAATGGTATTATGTTGATTTTACTTAGTGGAATTTTTGTATTTCTATATTTTAAAAATGAATTCATCTTATTGGCTTTTTTAAGATTGAGAAAACAAGATTTTCAAGGCACAAAAAAATGGTTAGATAAAATAAAAAACCCTGAAGCTGCTTTGACTCAAAAACAACAAGGTTACTTCAATTATTTGCACGGCTTAATTTTGTCGCAAACCAATATGACTAAAGCTGAAAAATACTTTAGAACGGCTATTCGTCTCGGCTTATCTATGAAACATGATTTAGCCATGGCAAAACTCAACTTGGCAGGTATTGCAATGTCTAAACGACGTAAGCGAGAAGCTCAAATGCTACTCAAAGAGGCAAAAAACTTAGATAAACACAATATGTTGGGCGATCAAATTAAGATGATGAAACAACAGATGAAGAAGTTTTAGTCCTTAAGTTTAAACTCAAACGACCGAAATAAAAAATTAATACCGCTCATAATTAGGATGAGCGATAAGGTGCCAAGACTCACCCAATACCACGTTGGAGCATCACTGTGTTTAATAAATCCACTTTCTACCAATAAACACAACCCAAAGCCAAGCACTAAACTGCCTAAAGCACCAAAAATCCAACACTCGCGTTTTGCTTTTTTATTAGTCATAATATTTAATTTTTAAGTTTTGTATTTCCTTAAATAACCATTAAAAAGTTAAGAGACATTAAGGTTTAAATTTTTTCAAAACCACACAAGCATTGACATCGCCGAACCCAAAACTGGCTTTTGCTAAAATTTGTGGTTGATACTCTATCGTTTCTAAAGGTATTTTTTCTTGATTAATTAAATTCAAAATATCAGAATGAATCGGCTTGGCGTTGAGGTTTCCAAACACAAAACCTTTTGAGATTTGCAAAACCGAAGCCACTAATTCTAAACTGCCACAAGCTGCTAAGCCATGGCCTATCATTCCCTTTAAACTATTAATGTATGGAAATTCATTGTCTTTTCTCTTTAAAGCCAAAGTCCAATTTTCAATTTCAGTTGCATCCATTTTTGTTGCCGTTAAATGTGCATTGATAGCATTGATTTCAGATGAATTAATCTTAGCGTTTTTAATGGCAGCTTGAATACATTTGATCACTGCATTGGAGTTTGGCGCTGTCATACTGCCACCTTGACGTTGACCGCCAGAATTGATATGACCGCCAATAATTTCAGCATAAATTGGAGCATTTCGAGCTTGAGCTGCTTCATAATCTTCCAAAACCAAGGCACCAGCACCAGAAGATGGCACAAAACCTGAAGCATCTTTTGAGAAAGGCCTCGAAGCTTCTTTTGGTTTGTTGTTATATTAATGAGGTAAAATTCTCAAAGCCTCAAAACCACCCCAAATATATGGGCCAGAATCACTCGTGCTACCAACCAACATTCGTTTGACTTGACCTGTTTTAATGCGTTCATAACCATTATCAAAGCTTCCGTACCAGTTGCACAGGCTGACGAATTGGTAGTAACTTGATTACCACAACCTATTTTTTGACCTAAAAATGCACTGATACCACTCGTCATAGTTTGTATCACGCTTTGACTACCCAAACGACGCACTTGGTTTTGGTCTATTTTGTCAAAAGCTTCTTTGAGCTTATCGACGCCCAGAACGCCCGTGCCAAAAATAATACCTGAATCAAAATCAGTGGTTTCATTAAAACTTAAACCTGCATTTTGCCAAGCTTCTTGACCCGCAATGCCACCGTAAATTAAGCCACTGGCTAATAAGCCTTTTTGCTCTAAAGTTGTAAAATATTGGTCGAGATGTTGTTGTTCAACTTTTGGCGTGCCAGCAATTTGGCAACTAAATTTTTTATCCGCAAGTTCTTGGTGAAAACTAATGCCAGACTTCATGTTTTTTAAAGCAATTTCAAAGTCTGCCACACCAATCGCATTTGGCGATACTGCACCAAGTCCAGTGATAACCACACGTTTACTCATAAGGTTCAGATTTTGATGGTATTAACATTCCTGCTAATTCACCTTGTGCCACGAGTGTTTTGTCTACTTTATAAATTTTGACAGCCATTTTTAATTTTTGAAATCTAAAATACATTTCTTTACCTTCTACAATTAATTTTTCATCGGGATAACTCAAATTTATAAACTCCATTTGTGTTGAAGTCATCGCAATATTGGCTTTCAGGTTTTGGCCTTTAGATTTAAAAATCCCGTAACAAACTAACGCAATTTGTGCTGCACATTCGGTTAATAAAACACCTGGTGTGATTGGCTTATCTTTAAAATGACCTTTGTAAAAATAGGATTCTTTTGGAAAGCTATATTCGCCTTTGATGTAACCTTCTTTAACTTCTAAAATATCGTCAACAAACAAAAATGGTTTGTCGTAAGGTAAATGTGGTAAAATGTCTGTTTTGAAAACCATAATTTTAAAAGTAGAATATTATAATTAAAGTTAGAATTTGATAAAGATTTTGTAACTTTTAATTATCAAAAATTGAAGAAGCTTAATTCTGCTATGTTCTTCTCTTATTGGGGTTTTTTCTATTTTTGAAAAAGGAAATAATTTCAATTATATTTCCATTTTCTCTATAATACAAGGTGTTGAATTTCAAAATTGTAGCTTTTCTTATTGATTTTGATTTAGAATAAGGAAATAATGATGGATTTATAGAAACTAATCTGATTGTTTTTTCAATTTCAACAGATAGTCTCTTTAACTCTCACTCAGAAAAATTTAGTTCTAAGTATTCATAAACTTCATATAATTCAGATAGAGCGTAATCTGACCATAGAATTTTAAAGCCACTTCCCATAAATTTTCTCGGCTTCAGAATTTGGTTTTAATTTACCTTGTTCAGCATCAGAAATCCCCTTCTCAATGGATTCCTTTTCTATATCAGAAATTGAATGCCACCAATCTTCTTTTTCAGCTTTTTTTAAGTCAAAGATTTTATCAATTATAGTTTTATCATCAACTGCTGACAACCATTGAATGAGTTCATCTTTTTTATACTTTAAATCTAAATCCATATTACAAATATAGTAATTTTAGTATTTAATCATTTATCACTTGTTTAAGGTTTAAATTACTATTTCTAATAAAATGAAGAAGCATAAATCTGCGAATATCTAAACAATATATTTTCTTGACTCGGGAAATCAATATTATAAAATAAACTTCACTATTTTTGACATTTTTCAAACTGAATTGAATGAATTGTTTACTTACAGGCGGAACGGGAATTTTAGGCAGTCATATTGTATTTGAATGGATACAAAAAGCGCTTGTTGAGCAATCCGTGAATCATCTTTTTTTGATTATCAGAAGTAAAGATAAAACGGCTGAACAGCGTTTGCTTGACGTGTTACAAGATGAATCACGTCCAGCGTTTTTAGATGATTTTTCTATTGAAGATTGTCTTCAAAAAATCACTGTAATTGATTCGGATTTATCAAACATTAGTGTTGAAATACTTCAAGAACATAACTTTGACACGGTCATTCACTGTGCGGCATCTACAAGTTTGGCGCAGACGAATGCTTCAAAAAACGAAGTTCACCAGCAAAATTTTTTAATCACTGAACATCTATTATCTCAACTTCCTAATTTTGTTGAACGGTTTATTTATATCAGCACGGCTTTTTCATACGGCATTCAAAATGAAAAAGTCAATGATAAAATTGATGAACATTCTGTGACTCATTTTAGAAATGCCTACGAACAATCCAAATTTGAAAGTGAGACTTATGTCAAACGGTTCTGTAAAAAACATTCTATTCAACCTCAAATACTCAGACCAAGTATTATTTGCGGACGATTGATAGATAAACCTTATTTTGAAATCCCAAAGTTTGATGTGTTTTATTCTTGGCCTATGTTTTTAAAAAAATACGCTACAAAATCTGATGGAAATTTTAGAATTTGGATTGACAAAAACAGCGGTTTAAATATTGTTCCAGTTGACTTTGTGTCTAAAGCCATACTTTATGCTTATTTGAATCCCAATATAGAACAACTAAATATTGTCAACCCCAAACCGATTTTACATAAAAACTACGTCAGCGATGTTTTGAAATATTTTAAGATTCACTCCTTTGAGTATATCAATAATATGCCGATTAACTTAAATGTATTTGAATCACTTTACTACAAAAGCATTGGTGAGGTTTTTAAGAAATACGTATCAATTCCGGAATTACAGTTTCATTCAGAAGCTATCTTAAAATTTATCAATCAACTACAATTAGATCATACTTTGGGCGTTCACGACAATTTTATGAATTTGATTAATTTTTCTGTGGAAAAGAAATTTAGGAGAAGTTATTAGTGTTTTGCTTTAGAACTTAATGTTTAAAAAAACTTAGCTATCTTGTTTTGTCTAAAAAGCTAAGAACCAAAAGTTAATAGCTATCTCAACCGCTCTCCACCATCTACGGGAATCACACAACCATTTATCCAATTGGCTTTGTCATCAACAAGAAGGCTGACGACTTGAGCCACATCGTCTGGTGTGGTTAAACGTTTAAAGGGATTGCGTTTGAGATTAAACTGTTTGAGTTGCTCCGCATTGGGTATTTTTTTAAAACTTTGAGTCTCCGTCATTCCAGCCTGAATACAGTTTGATGTTACACCAAGTGGAGCAAATTCAACTGCCATTTGACGCATAATGGCTTCTAAAGTCACTTTTGCAGCGGAAACAGCAGCGTAAGATTTCGATACTTTTTGATTGCCTTCACTTGTAAAAGCGAGTAATTTAGTATTGGGCACATAGCATTTTGAGTCCACCAAAGTTTTAGCCCATTCATAAAAATTGACACCCATAGCGT
>JASMTR010000062.1:0-7411 GCA_041694175.1 Bacteroidales bacterium | reverse complement strand
GAGACTAAGCCTGTTTTTATTTTTGAGTATAATGATCTCGCATAGTGTTTTAGGTCAAAAACAAAAAAGAGACCTTGACAACTACAGACTACCAGACCAAAGAGGCATTCAAACCTTTGAGGCTCCAAAAGATACTGCTACCACATTTGAAGGTGTTCATGTAAGACTTGGAGCGTCTTCAACATTGCAATTTCAAGCCATTGACCATTCTAATAATGGTGCAGTAGAGTTAATTGAAATAGGAGAAAACTTTAATTTAGCTTCTGCAAATTTAGATATTGATGTTGAACTTTATGACGGTGTTAGAATGCACCTCAGAACTTACCTTTCTTCTAGACACCACCCAGAAGCTTTTGTAAAAGGAGGTTACCTACTAGTAGACAAATTGGATTTTGTAAGAGAAGGTTTTCTAGAAGAATGGATGAAATATTTAACTTTCAGATTCGGCCACATGGAAATTAATTATGGTGATGCCCATTTTAGAAGAACTGATAATTCTGCTGCTATTTTTAACCCATTTGTAGGTAATTATTTGATGGATGCCTTTACAACAGAAGTCGGATTTGAGGCCTACTATAGACGCAATGGCTGGATGGGTATGTTAGGAGTAACCAACGGTAGACTTAACCAAAATGTTGAAAAAACAAACACAGAACCTGTATTTTTAGCCAAGTTTGGTTACGATGACCAAGTCACAGAAGACTTAAGATTTAGAGCTATGGGGTCTTTGTATCACACAACTAATTCGTCTAAAAACTTTTTGTATGACGGCGATAGAGCAGGTTCAAGATACTACTTAGTTCTTGAAGAAGTTGGAGCAAGTACTCAAACCAGTTTCCGTTCAGGTCGGGTTAATCCTGGACTTTCAACAGAAGTGACATCAATTATGTTAAATACCTTTTTAGATTATAAAGGTTTAGAATTCTTTGGAATTTATGAAAATGCAACTGGTAGAGGTTTTGGTGATACTACTGATAGAAGCTATAACCATTTTGCAGGTGAATTGATTTATAGATTTGGAAAAACTGAAGACTTCTACATTGGTACTCGATATAGTTATGTGGACGGTGAACAACCTGGTGATTTAGATGTTAGCGTAAGCAGATTACAACTCGGTGCAGGTTGGTTTATGACAAAAAACATCTTGACTAAGATAGAATACGTAGATCAAAACTACAATGATTTTGACCCAACAAGCATACTCGGTGATGCAGAATTTGATGGCATCATGTTTGAAGCAACGATAAGTTTTTAAATTTTGAGTTAGTTCAATAATCGGGTTTGCTTATTCTTTTAAGCAAACCCTTTTAATATAATTACCATGAAATTTTTAGTTTACATACAGTTTGTTTTAGTAGTTCTTATATTTCACATATCAACCTACAAATCTGCAAAAGTTGACATTTTAAGCACAAGTCATATTGCTATTCAGGGATCAACTAATGTAAATTCTTTTAGCTGTATTTATAAAAACGAGATACAATTATCTGATAATGTTGTCAATTATTTTATAGAAGAAAGCCAAATCAAATTAAAAGACACAGAACTTTTACTAAGCACAAGTGCATTCGATTGTGGTAATAAAGGTATGAACAAAGATTTTAAATCGCTTTTAAATGCTGAAAAATACGAAAATATCAAAATTAAAGTGCTTAGCATTATTCCAGATAACGACTGTGTTTATGTAATTGCAGATATTAAAATCTCTGGGTTTACTAAGGAATATAAATTTATTGTAAATGCATCAGATGATGGCTCTTTTAAAGGGTCTTTAGATCTAAATATTTGTGATTTTGGAATGAAACCTCCAACAAAAATGCTCGGATTAGTAAAAGTCGATGAAACTATTACAATTGATTTTGACGTATCTTTTAAAATCAACAAGCATTAATCATTCAACTTTAACACAGCCATAAAAGCTTCTTGCGGTATTTCTACATTACCAACAGCACGCATACGTTTTTTACCTTTTTTCTGCTTTTCTAACAATTTTCTTTTTCTTGAAATATCGCCACCGTAACATTTTGCTGTCACATCTTTACGAAGCGCTTTTACGGTTTCACGGGCAATGATTTTTGCTCCAATGGCAGCCTGAATAGGAATATCAAATTGCTGTCTCGGAATGAGTTCCTTAAGCTTTACACACATCTTTTTTCCAATGTCATAGGCATTGTCAAAATGAATTAAAGCCGATAAGGCATCAACATTACTACCATTTAATAAAACGTCAACCTTGACTAATTTTGAGGTTCGCATACCTATAGGCGAGTAATCAAAAGAAGCATATCCTTTAGAGACGGTTTTTAATCGGTCGTAAAAGTCAAACACAATTTCTGCCAATGGCATATCAAAACTCAATTCTACACGTTCAGTAGTGAGATAAGTTTGGTTAGTGATTTCACCGCGCTTTTCAATACACAGTGACATTACTGGCCCAACAAAGTCGGCTTTGGTAATGATACTGGCTTTGATGTAAGGCTCTTCAACGTGGTCTAAAGTAGAAGGTTCAGGCAAATCCGACGGATTACTTACAATGATGGCTTCTTCAGGCTCTTTGGTTGTGTAGGCGTGGTAAGAAACGTTTGGTACGGTAGTAATCACTGTCATATCAAACTCACGTTCTAAGCGTTCTTGAATAATTTCAAGATGTAACATTCCAAGAAATCCACATCTAAATCCAAAGCCTAAAGCAGCAGAACTTTCTGGAGTAAAGACTAAAGAGGCGTCGTTGAGTTGCAATTTTTCCATTGCTGCTCTCAGGTCTTCATATTCTTCGGTATCAACAGGATAGATTCCAGCAAATACCATTGGTTTAACATCTTCAAAACCTGATACGGCTTTTTGAGTCGGATTTTCAGCATCAGTGATGGTATCACCAACTTTGACTTCTCTTGCATCTTTGATTCCTGTAATCAGGTAACCTACATCACCAGCTTTAATTTCTTGTTTAGGAAACTGAACAAGTTTTAAGGTGCCAATTTCATCGGCGCCGTAAGATTTATTGGTGGCCACAAATTTGATTTTTTGATTTTTTTTGATGCTGCCATCAAAAACTCTAAAATAGGTTTCAACCCCACGAAAGGGATTATAAACAGAATCAAAAACCAAAGCTCTTAGCGGAGCATTTTCATCGCCTTTTGGAGCTGGAACTCTTTTGATAATAGCTTCTAATATTTCTGTAATACCAATACCATTTTTGGCACTAGCTGGAATGATTTCATCTCTATCACACCCAATTAAATCGACAATATCATCGGTCACTTCTTCGGGGTTGGCTGAGGGTAAATCAATTTTATTGAGCACAGGTATGATTTCTAAATCGTTTTCTAAAGCCAGATATAAATTTGAAATGGTCTGTGCTTGAATGCTTTGAGCCGCATCTACAACCAATAAAGCACCTTCACAAGCTGCAATAGATCGTGAGACTTCATAAGAAAAATCTACGTGGCCTGGCGTGTCAATTAAATTGAGCACATATTCTTGTCCTTCATAAGTATAAACCATTTGAATAGCGTGACTTTTTATAGTAATGCCACGTTCACGTTCTAAGTCCATATTATCAAGTAGTTGCTCTTGTTTTTCACGA
This sequence comes from Bacteroidales bacterium, assembly GCA_041694175.1. Lineage (GTDB taxonomy): Bacteria > Bacteroidota > Bacteroidia > Flavobacteriales > Flavobacteriaceae > Psychroflexus. The sequence goes on along the minus strand of JASMTR010000062.1, from coordinate 3,825 downwards.
GCTGTCACTGAGTTTGTCGAGTCTAAAAGCCTATCGGCCAAGGTACTTTTACCGTGGTCAATATGGGCGATAATACAGAAATTTCTAATGTGCTTCATAGTCTATTGCAATTGGTTGCAAATATAATAGAAATGCAAAGGCTTTAGTCTATTGATATATGATTTTTAAAAAATAACGTAAGTTTGTATGTCCATCATTGACATAACTTATAATCTTTAACTTAATAACACTTTGACAAGGCTCAAACGCTTCATAAAAAGTATAAACTCATAAACTTATGACCCAACATAAATCATCTCAATCATTTGATATCAAAGCCTTTTTTAAGAAACAATGGTCAAATATTTTGTTTTTTGCTGTGGTTTTACTCTTTATTATCCCGAGTAGTAGAATGTTTGTACAATCAAAATTAGCTTCCTTGTTTAGTGGCTCGCCAAGTTTGATTGAAGCTAATGAGCGTGAAAGTCTATCTAATTATAATTTGGTTTTAAAAGATTTGAATGGTGAAACAGCCAATTTTAATCAATCACAAGGTAAACCGATTTTAATTAATTTTTGGGCCACTTGGTGTGCGCCCTGTATAGCAGAAATGCCCGATTTAGATGAGCTGCACAACACTTTCAAAGACGATGTTGATTTTTATTTTGTTTCTCAAGAATCTCAAAAGACACTGAATAAATTTATCGCTTCAAAAAAATATGACTTACCTGTTTATATCCAACAGACACAATTGCCACAACCTTTAAATAATGACGCTATACCTAGCACTTATCTTATTCACCCTAATGGAGAAATTATAGCTAAAGCAACTGGCGCAGCTAAATGGAATGATGAAGAAATTCATCAAATGATAAAAAATATGTTATAGTTTAGCGAGACTATTGAGAAGCTATAAAATCTTCGATATGCTTATCAAAATCAACATTTGATATAATAATTTCACTTTTTTTAATGATGCAATCTTTATTGAGAAAGAAAACTTTATTAAGATAATTACGATAAAAAGGAGCATGCTCTTCAGTCACTATCATAAATTCGTTGTCTAAGTTAGAATTGTATTTATTGACAGCATCAAGCCATTTATCCGGAAAGTTGTGATCTATATTAATACCTATAAATTGTATTTTTGGGTATTTAGCTTTGAGTTCATTTATTTTTTTTATTCGAAGTTTATGATGACTTGGTGATTGAATAGACCAAGAATATATTACACATAAATTCTTATTCATTACATCTTCTAGTTCGTGCGTGGTGAAATCTTTTGATTTAATCTTTACACGTTTCAAATCAGCGCCAACAATCAAAGCGTTCTGAAAATCAACTAATGATTTTAGACGTTTTTCTTCTGCATCAGAAAATTTAAATTTATCTATCAGATTTAGAGTATGTTTTAACTGCTCATCATTTTGGGCGTAAATGATTTCTTCTTGAATGAAGCGTTCTAAAAATTTTTTTCTTAATTTTTTATTGTGAACTAAACTGTCAACAAGGCTTATTCTGTTGTCTAAATTATTAAACGTATTCAGATCAAAACAATCATTGTTTTGATGATTGTGTTGGCATAATTCAATAGATAAATTTTTTAAATAGTTATCTAAAAACCGATGAAAACCAATAAGATTAGGAGTGTTTTGGTCTTTTAAATCAATTTTATCTCTATAACTATAAAAGTCTTTGTTAATATTTTCAGCTTTTTTCTGATTGTACTTATTCATTATAAAAGCGTAGCGTTCACGCATATCAAAAAATTCAAAATCTATGCTTTTTTGAGCAATGTCCACAAATGTTTTACTTAGCTTGTGTTTTTCTTTTAATTGAAGTAATTTATTTTCCCTCGCTGTTTTTATAGAGTCTGTTTTGAATTGGAAATCTTGAGGCGAAATTTTGTAATAAGATAAAATTAATTCTGAATTTTTTTGATTGAGTAAATAACTTTCAATTAGGAAATTATTTTCTATGGCACTTGTTCCTCCAAAGACTAAAGATTCATCAAAGTCTAATGTGTTTAATCTTAACCTCAAGCTGTCTTTAGGTTCTATATAAACGAACTGATAATCATAAGCGTGTTTAAAAGTGAACAAGCCAGGTTGATCAAGATTTAATTTGGCTGAAAAATGTCCATTTTTATCAACTGGAATACTGTCTATAATTTGATCTTGTTTTAAAAGAATAACATAATCGTCTTTAGGATTAATGATTCCTCCACCAAAATAAGTTGTATTATTTTGGTTTTGTGAACAAGCCAAACACAAAATGCTAATTATACCAAGGACTGCACTTCTCATATTCATATTTGAAGCAAATATAGAGTGATGATTTTTAGCGTCTTGTTAAGTCATCGTTAAAAGCTTATATCTTTATGATTTGCTTTACACAATAGCAGAATATTCATACTTTTGCAAAAAATTTAACTATGCTTTCTGTTTCTAATTTATCGGTTCAATTTGGTAAACGTGTGCTTTTTGATGAGGTTAACACCACATTTACAACAGGCAATTGTTACGGTATTATTGGCGCCAATGGTGCTGGTAAGTCTACATTTCTTAAAATTATCTCTGGTCAAACTGAGCCGACATCAGGCCATGTGAGTCTTGAACCTGGAAAGCGTATGTCTGTTTTAGAGCAGGACCACAGCGCCTACGATGACTTTCCGGTATTAGAAACGGTTTTGATGGGGAATCAACCCCTCTACAAAATCAAAAAAGAAATGGATGAGATCTATGCCAAAGAAGATTTTAGCGATGCAGACGGTGAACGTGTTGGTGTGTTGCAAGTAGAATTTGAAGAAATGGATGGTTGGAATGCTGAGAGTAATGCAGCTTCTCTTTTGTCTAATCTCGGTATAGCACCAGAGCTACACTACAACAAAATTAAAGATTTAGATGGAACTCAAAAAGTGAGGGTGTTACTGGCTAAAGCTCTGTTTGGCAATCCTGACGTGCTAATAATGGATGAGCCAACCAACGATTTAGATTATGAAACGATAAGCTGGTTAGAAAACTTTCTAGCCAATTATGATAATTGCGTGATTGTAGTCTCTCACGACAGACATTTTCTAGATGAAGTGTGTACACATATTTCTGATATTGACTTTGGAAAAATTACACATTATAGTGGTAATTATACGTTTTGGTATGAATCGTCTCAACTTGCGGCTCGTCAACGTGCACAACAAAACAAAAAAGCAGAAGAAAAGAAAAAAGAATTACAACAATTCATTGAGCGTTTTAGTGCCAATGTGGCCAAATCTAAACAAGCCACTTCACGAAAAAAAATGATTGAAAAATTAGATATTGCAAATATTAAACCTTCAAGCCGAAGATATCCCGCTATCATTTTTGAACGTGAACGTGAAGCTGGTAATCAGATATTAAATGTTGATAACTTAAGTGCAGAATTAGATGGCGAAACCTTATTTAGCAAAATAAATATCAATTTAGCCAAAGGCGATAATACCTTTATTTACTCTAGAGATTCAAGAGCGACTACCGCATTTTATGAAATTATAAACGGTAAACAAGAACCTAACTCTGGTAACTTTGAATGGGGCATTACTACGTCTCAAAGTTATTTGCCTAATGACAATTCTGAATTTTTTAAAGAAAAACTCAGTTTAGTAGATTGGTTAAGACAATGGGCTAAAACTGATGAAGAACGCGAGGAAGTTTACATCAGAGGGTTTTTAGGTAAAATGCTGTTTAGTGGTGACGAAGCTTTAAAATCATCAAACGTACTTTCTGGTGGTGAAAAAGTGAGATGTATGCTCAGCCGAATGATGATGATTCGTGCTAATGTCTTAATCATAGATGAGCCTACAAACCACTT